>JAZNIM010000143.1:0-31586 GCA_045577475.1 Eubacteriales bacterium
AGTGAATCTATTTCTACAACCATCAACGTATCTAACTTAAAACAAAACTGACTCCGCTTGAATTACGAAGTCAGTATGTTACTTATAATTTGATTTTTGCTACCATATAGGTTCTTTTTGTGCTGTCCATGCAAATTGGAGCAGCTTATAAGTGAACGGTTGTTAGTACTAAAATATCAAATTAGAGATACTTAGCTGCGTTAACCTTAACGCCGGGGCCCATTGTAGAAGCAACTGCACAGGACTTGATGTACTGACCCTTAGCTGCAGCAGGCTTAGCCTTTACAACAGCAGCCATGAGTGTGTCAAGATTTTCTGTGAGCTTCTGAGCACCGAAGGAAGCCTTACCAACGGGGCAGTGGATGATGTTCTGCTTGTCAAGACGGTATTCAATCTTACCTGCCTTAGCATCTTCAACAGCCTTAGCTACGTCCATTGTTACAGTACCTGCCTTGGGGTTAGGCATAAGTCCCTTAGGACCGAGAACCTTACCGAGACGGCCGATAACGCCCATCATGTCTGGAGTTGCGATTACAACGTCAAACTCAAACCAGTTTTCGCTTGTAATCTTAGCAACCATGTCTTCAGCACCTACGTAATCTGCACCTGCAGCTTCTGCGTCCTTAGCCTTGTCACCCTTAGCGAATACAAGTGTACGAACTGTCTTACCTGTACCGTGGGGGAGAACAACTGCGCCTCTAACCTGCTGGTCAGCGTGACGGCTGTCAACACCGAGCTTGATGTGAACTTCAACTGTTTCGTCGAACTTTGCCTTGGAAGTCTTGCAAACCATGTCAAGAGCTTCCTCTGTTTCGTAAAGCTTTGCTTTATCTATAAGCTTAGCACTTTCCTGATACTTCTTACCCTTATTCATGTTTCTTACCTCCCTTAGTCAGCAACAACAACGCCCATGCTGCGTGCAGTACCTGCAATCATGCTCATTGCTGCTTCAAGAGAAGCTGCGTTGAGGTCGGGCATTTTCTGTTCTGCGATTTTCTGAACCTGATCCTTGGTGATTGTAGCAACCTTGTTCTTGTTGGGCTCACCTGAAGCAGTTTCGATGCCGCAAGCCTTCTTGATAAGAACGGTTGCGGGGGGAGTCTTAGTGATGAAAGAGTATGAACGGTCTGCGTATACTGTAATTACAACGGGGATGATAAGACCCATATCAGCCTTAGTTCTTTCGTTGAATTCCTTACAGAAGCCGGCGATGTTAACACCGTGCTGACCGAGTGCGGGACCTACAGGAGGAGCGGGAAGAGCCTTTCCTGCGGGAATCTGAAGCTTAATGTAACCTGTTATTTTCTTTGCCATTTTGTTTACACCTCCAAATGTGGTAAATAATTCGGGACTTTAGTCCCTCCCACAGACAAGAATAATTCTTGTCCCTCGCAGCCTTTACAATTTGTATTCAGCAGGCAAAAAGCCGAATACATAACTGCGAGTGTAATAATGATATTGTTTGAAGAACCTTAGTCCTTCAGAGGTTCAACCTCATTTGCGTTCATTTCAACGTTAGTTTCTCTGCCGTTGATTAATGCCGCAACCTTGATTCTGCCGGAAGCAGAGTCGATTTCCTTGACTGTGGCAATAGAGCCTGCAAGAAAACCTGCAACGACGATAACGCTGTCGCCTACATTGTAAGCAGCCTCGCGTACACGTACGTCAACACCCAGTGCCGCAACCTCCTCCTCAGTAAGGGGAACGGGACGGCTTCCCGGGCCGACAAAGCCTGTAACGCCTCTGATATTTCTGATAACGTGCCAGCTTTCATCGTTCATAACCATTTTTACGAGTACATAGCTCGGGAACATTTTGTGTTCCGTTGGTTTCTTTTCCTTGGGAGCCTTTTTGATTTCGTTTCCGTCATCATCATATTCAGGCTCAGAACCGGTGGAATAGAGATAGTCGTCTGCCTCCTCCTGTGAGTCAACAACGATTTCGGTGGGGATTCTGGTCTCAAAAATAAGATCCTGCAATCCTCTGTACTCAACAAGACGCTCTATGTTTTCGGCAACCTTGTTTTCGTAACCGGAATATGTGTGGACTACATACCAGAGTGCCTGTGCTTCATTAGACATCTGAATACTCCTTTACGGTAAATTAACCAAGATTAACTTTGTCTGCGACAAACTGCAAAAGCTTTGAAAATCCTGTGTCGAGCAGGAATACAGCTAAAGCAACAATCACGATTGTAACGGCAACCACGCCGCTCTGACGAAGGGTGTCCTTCTTGTCAGGCCAAACGATTTTCTTGAACTCGCTCTTGTAGTCCTTGAAAAACTTTTTAACCTTAGAATCCTTCTGTACCTTTACTTCATCTGCCATCGTTTTTTCCTCCTTTCAATTACGAATCCTTACTTGGATTCCTTGTGAAGGGTGTGTTTACGGCAGAAACGGCAATACTTGTTGAACTCAAGACGATCGGGATCGTTCTTCTTGTTCTTGGTAGTGTCGTAATTTCTTTGTTTGCATTCGCTGCAAACGAGTGTGATTTTCACTCTCATTTCTACACCTCCCGGTAAATATAAATGTTTTTACCTCCCTCGACATGGAGCCTTTTGAAGTGCCGTTTTTGGGCATAACAAAAAAACTCTCCAACAGAGGTAGAGTTAGTTTACCACATTTTTATTGGTTTGTCAAGGGCTTTTTGCAAAAAAATCAATGCTGTGTACACAAATATTGATTTATACAATTAAATGTCGAAAAATCCATTGACCTTTGTGTATAATTGTAATATATTATACTTGTAGAAATCAAAACCATAAATGATGGAGGGAGAAGAGAAATGAAAAACAAAATCTGGGCATATTTTATGCAGCTTGGTCAGGGAATGTGGAACGATTATCCACCCGGGGACGGCGGAAGATGCATTGACGAAACGCCGTTGAAGCTTGACGATGATACCTGGAACAAAATCATTGACAGACTTGTAAAAACGGGGGCTGCAAACACTCTTGTTATTGATGTCGGCGACGGTATACAGTACGAAACTCATCCTGAAATTAACAGAGTGGGTGCTTGGTCAAAGCAGAAGCTTGCAGATGAAATTGCAAGACTGCGTGCTTTCGGCTTCAAGGTTTATCCAAAGCTCAATTTCTCTACAGGTCACGATAAATGGATGGGAATTTATTCGAGAATGGTATCTACACCTCAGTACTATACCTTCTGCAAGGATGTAATTGACGAGGTCAGCGAGCTTTTCGGGAATACCGAGCTTTTCCATCTCGGCATGGACGAGGAGTGTCTGTCAATTCAGCAAAAGCTTCCTATATGTATTATCAGACACGGAGAGCTTTACTGGCATGATGTGAATTACCTGTTCAAGCTTGTGCAGAACAGAGGTGCAAGACCTTGGGTTTGGGCAGATTACGTATGGCATACCAAGGATAGAGAAAAAGAATTTCTCGAACATATGTCACATGAAGCACTTCTCAGTAACTGGTATTATCAGAGATTCAATGACCCCGAAAATGACTGGCATTATCCTGCGTATAAGGCATATGAGCTTCTTGACAAGCACGGCTATGAGCAGGTGCCTACGGGCAGTAACTTTGTTCACCGTGATAACTTTGAGCTTACGGTTGACCATTGTATAAAGCATATTTCCGATGACAAGCTTCTGGGCTTCTTTATGGCACCATGGAAGATTACAATGCCTGAATTTGCCGACCATCATATTGAAGGTGTTGACGCAATGGCGGAAACAAGAGCAAAATTCGGCGGAATGTAATTACATAATTTTATGTAAAAAAACAAGGCTTATCTCGGTTTTCGGGATAAGCCTTTGGTTTTGCAGCATAAAAAAGAAAGAGACTGTATCAAAACAAATTGATACAGCCTCGCTGATGCATATTATAATGAAATAATCCGATTTAGCCCAGCTTAATTTCGTTCTGCTTTGCAACAACGTTTTCGCCGCAGTAGATTTTACGAAGCTTGGGCTTTTCGATTTTGCCTGTGGGATTGCGTGGAATGTCCGCAAAGATAACCTGCTTGGGACGCTTGTAACGGGGCATACCCATACAGAACTGATTGATTTCGTCAACGGTACATTCAAAGCCGTCCTTGATTTCAATGATGGCTGTTGCCTTTTCGCCGAGTCTTGCATCCGGTGTACCGATAACCGCAACGTCCTTAACCTTGTCGTTCTGACGGATGAAGTTTTCAATTTCAACGGGATAAAGGTTTTCACCGCCCGAGATGATAACGTCCTTCTTTCTGTCAACAAGGAAGATAAAGCCGTCCTCGTCCTGCATTGCCATGTCGCCTGTCATGAGCCATTCGCCGTAAAGGCTTGCTTCGGTTGCTTTTTCGTCACGGAAGTAGCACTTCATAACGGAGGGACCCTTAACCGCAAGCTCACCGACCTCGCCCTGCTTTACGGGATTCTTGTTTTCGTCGAAAATCACACATTCCCAGTCAGTTCCGGGTATACCGATAGCACCCACCTTGTGGATGTTTTCAATGCCAAGGTGTACACAGCCTGGACCGAGGGACTCGGTAAGACCGTAGTTTGTGTCGTATTCGTGGTGGGGGAAAACAGACTTCCAACGCTTGATAAGACTTGGAGGAACAGGCTGAGCACCGATGTGCATAAGACGCCACTGGTCAAGCTTGTAATCCTCAAGCTCCAAAAGTCCCGAATCAATGGCATCAAGAATATCCTGTGCCCACGGAACGAGAAGCCAGCAGATGGTACACCTTTCCTCGGAAATTGTCTGAATAATCCACTTGGGACTTACGCCTCTGAGAATGATACCCTTGCCGCCTACGATAAATGAACCGAACCAGTGCATCTTTGCACCTGTGTGGTAAAGGGGAGGGATGCAGAGGAATACGTCGTCCTTTGTCTGATGGTGGTTGTTGTTCTCGGTGTAGCAGGAGGCAAGCACACTCTTGTGTGTGTGCAAAACTGCCTTTGGAAAGCCTGTTGTACCCGATGAGAAGTATATTGCCGCATCGTCTTCTTCGGAAATGTTAATATGTACGTTAGCCTCTGTCATGTCAGCAATAAGGTCTTCGTAGAAGCCTGCATAGGAAGGGCAGTCCTTTTTGTTGCCGACGAAAATAAACTCACGGATGCCTGTAAGGCTGTCCTTGATTGCGTCGATACGTGAAATGAACTCAGGACCGAAAACAAGAACGTCTGACTGAGAAAGCTCAAGACAGTACTTGATTTCATCGGCACTGAAGCGGAAGTTCATGGGAGCAACAACTGCACCCGTTTTGAGAATACCGAAGTAAATGGGAAGCCAGTCAATGCAGTTCATGAGAAGAAGTGCAACCTTTGTTCCCTTTGTAATGCCTTCGCCTAAAAGATAGTGGCTGAGCTTGTTTGCCTTGCCTTCAAACTCTTTCCATGTAATTTCATGTCTGTGGCTGGGTTTTGGAATAGCTTCAACTAAGTCGTATTCCTCCCATGCCTTGTCGATTTTTTCCCTGATTTCGGGATTTACCTCAACCAAGGCTACGTCATCGGGATACAGCCTTGCATTTTGAGTAAGTACGTCTGTAATTATCATTGTTTAATCCTCTTTTGAATATTCGTATTTTGAAAACAAAAAACTAAATTGTATTATAACACACAAATCTTATCATTGCAAGAAAAAATACAATAATTCCTCACAATTTTACAATCTGCCTTTATTTTTCGGAAAAATTAATTGTTTTTTAATATTTCCAGCTCATTTGAAGTGAGATTTCTCCATTCGCCTTCCTCAAGGGACTCATCAAGAGTTATTCCGCCGAAGGACAGGCGTTTAAGAAACAGCACCTCTTTTTCACCGCAGGCATAGCAAAGACGCTTGATTTCGTGAAATTTTCCTTCCGTCAGAGTTATCCTTCCGAAACACGGGTCGTCGCATATTTCAAGAATTGCTTCCTTTGTCTTTTTGCCGTCCATCATGATGCCGTTTTTCATGAGCAGAGCATCCGCTTGGGTAAATGGCTTGTCGCATTGTACATAATACAGCTTTTGGGCATGATGCTTTGGTGAAAGGAGCTTGTGGGCAAGTGCACCGTCGGTGGTCATTATGAGAAGTCCAACAGTGTCCTTGTCAAGACGTCCGCAGGGAAACAGTCCTTTATCGGCATAGCTCTTGTCAAAAAGACTGAGAACGGTTTTTTCACGCATGTCGTCCGTTGAGGAAATAAGTCCTGCCGGTTTGTTGAGCATAATATAAAGATTTTCGCTGTACTGTACTTGCTTGCCGTCAATAGTTACACAGGCTGTTTCGTCAACCTTTGTTTCACTCTTTTTTATAACAGCTCCGTCAACACTGATGCGTCCCGATTTTATCATTACCGCCGCATCCTTTCGGCTGATTACAAGTGAGGATGAAATAAGCTTGTCAAGTCTGATTTGAGCCAATTCTTACACCGCCTTTTAAAGTCTGTACTATTTTAACATAAATTTACACTTTTTACAATACATAAAAGCATAAAAAACAGAAAATCAAGGTTGACATTAAGGGGCAAAAACGTTATAATATTATGAGGTGGAATTTAAAAGGAATATTATGTTTTCTTTGAAAGTAGTATGTATTGAAATATATTTTTGACAGGTGGTAATCGGATGGCAGCAGCAGTAGAAAGCTTTCTTGCATCTCTCGGAATAGGCAACGAGCTGATAATGTTTATCATATCCGTCATTCCCTTCATTGAGCTTAGGGGCGGAATTCTTTGGGGACATGCAATGGGTATAAACCCAATTGAGGTTTTTTTGATTTGTTTTATTGCAAACTGTATTCCGATACCTTTTGTGATATTGCTTGCAAGACCTGTTTTTGCTTGGTTGAAGCGGTTCGGGATTTTCAAGAAAATAATAGAGAAAATTGAAAATAAGGTT
Source organism: Eubacteriales bacterium (assembly GCA_045577475.1). Lineage (GTDB taxonomy): Bacteria > Bacillota > Clostridia > Oscillospirales > CAG-382 > UMGS1387. Next base: position 6,851 of record JAZNIM010000143.1, read on the forward strand.
GAAAAAAAGGCTGATCAGGTTAAGGCACATAAATTTGAAATGCTGGGATTGTTTCTTTTCGTGGCAATACCCCTTCCGGGAACAGGTGCATATACAGGCTCGCTTATTGCAGCACTTCTCAAAATGAGATTAAAGCACGCTGTGCCTGCAATTGTTCTGGGCGTATTTACCGCAGGACTTATTATGACACTTGCTTCAATGGGGCTGTTCTCATTTATAGGAATAGCGGCAAATTAAGGATAGGTGAAAATGACAGGGCAGTACACAGACAATCTGTATGATGACTTGAAAAACAAAAAAAGAGCATACCGCGGAATGTGTGCCGTTGTGATTTTGCTGTTTGTGTTTGATGCACTTGCGGCGGCGGTAACATTTGTTGCAGGTGATTTGCTTTACGGCAATGGCTATGACAGCCTTCAGGCGTTCCTTGTGAGCTTTATTAAGCTTTTCGGTGTGGGAAACGCAACGGCGGTATCGGCTGCAAGAAGACTTATAACAAGCGGAGCTTTTGGGGAATTTCTCAATATGCTCATAACGGTGCTTACCCTTGCTTTGCCGACGGCTGTATTCGGAAGAATTGTAAAGGTGTCCTCGGACGAGTGCTTTCCGATGAAGGGGAAGCTTGTCAAAGGATTTTTGGCTTTGTTTGGTGCAATGCAGCTTTTCGTTATGTTTGCAGGAAGCTTTTCAACCTCGCTCTATGATTTCTTTTTCCCCGACAGCACGGTAGACCCGGGTGGATTTACCGATTTTTCGGGATATGAGTTTGACGGATATATGCTGCTTTTGCGAGTGATTTCGGTGTGTATATTTGTGCCCATAGTTGAGGAATTTATCTTCAGGGGCGTGATTTTCTCTTATCTGAGAAGATACGGAACGATGTTCGGCGTTTTTGCAAGTGCGCTGATATTCGGTGTTGCACACTCAAATCCTTCTCAAAGCGTGTATGCTCTGGTTTTCGGCTTGTTTTCCTGCTTCATTACGGCGGTGACGGGCAATATAAAAACAAGCGTGCTTTTCCACGCAATCAATAATTTTATAAGCATAATGTACGAGCAGCTTGCGGCGTATGCAAGTGAAAATATGTTAAGTGTAATAAGCTGCTTTGTGAATATTATTGTTGCTTTTGCAGGCTTTGCGGGTTTTTACCTCATTGCAAAAAAAGGCGGACTTGCGGATGATTTTATGAGCCTTTGCAAAAAAGAAACGAACTCGGACGGGCTTTGTGCCGGAATGAAAGAAATAATGGTTGTGCCGCTTTTGGTGTATATTCTTATTTATGCGGTGAGCGTTGTTGCGGCGGCGGTGTAGGAATATGAAGCTTACTGATAATGAAAAACAAATCCGCCGTTTTATGAGGGCGGCAATAGGACGGGCAAAAACTGCGGCAAAGCATGGCGAAACTCCCGTAGGCTGTGTCATCGTCAAGGACGGCAAAATTATTGCAGGCGGACGCAACAAAAGAGAAAACGGCAAAAATGCACTGTATCATGCGGAAATTGAAGCGATTAACAGAGCTTGCAAAAAGCTTGGGGGCTGGCGGCTTCACCAATGTGATTTGTATGTTACCTTAGAGCCGTGTCCCATGTGTGCAGGTGCGATAATCAATGCAAGAATAAAAAATGTATACTTTGGTGCAAGCGACAAAAAAGCGGGTTCATTCGGAAGTGTAATAAATTTTGCTGAACTGCCTTATAACCACAAGCCGCAGATAGCGGGCGGTGTAATGGCAGAGGAGTGCGGATGCCTGTTAAGTGACTTTTTTAAAACTCTGCGAGAGGAAAACAGAAGGAATAAGAAAAATGCTGTGGAGGTTGACTTATTATGAGAACAGCGATTATAGGAATGGGCGGTATTTCCGTAACACATGTTACTGCCATTAAAAACAGTGATTTTACAACAATCTGTGCCATTTGCGATGTGAGCGAGGAAAAGCTTGCAAAGGCGATGGAAAGAATTGCGGATGAAAATGTTCATCAGTATACCGACTATAAGGAAATGATTGTAAAGGAAAAGCCTGATGTTGTGCACATCTGTACACCTCACTATCTTCACCGTGACATGGCGGTATTTGCACTTGAAAACGGTGCTCACGTATACCTTGAAAAGCCTGCGGCGATGAATGCACAGCAGGCAGAGGAAATTGTTGCAGCAAGTGAAAAAACAGGCAAAAAGGTGTGCGTTTCCTTCCAGAACAGAGTTATTCCCACTAATGCCTATGCCAAAAAGCTTGTAACTGAGGGTGAGTACGGAAAGCTGCTGGGCATACGTGCTGAAATGACCTGGAGCCGCGGCGGCGGATATTATACCGCAAGCGACTGGAGAGGCACTTGGGAAAAAGAGGGCGGCGGTGTTCTTATGAACCAGTCTATTCATACTCTTGACCTTATGTACTACCTTTGCGGAAATTTCGCAGAGCTTGAAGGCTCGGTTGCTCTCAGAAGAAATAAGGGCGTTATTGAGGTTGAAGACACGGCTGAAGCAACAATTAAATTTGAAAACGGAGTACAGGGCATCTTCTATGCCACAAACTGTAACTTCAAGGATTCCTCGGTTCAGGTTGAGCTGTTCTTTGAAAACGGCAGCTTTCTGCTTTATAACAATGCACTTTACATCCACGGCAAGAACGGTCTTGAAATGCTGGTAAACAACAGCGACTATACAAAGACTGAGGGTAAGGCTTGCTGGGGTAACGGTCATGTAATGATGATGAGTGCCTTTTACAGTGCAATAAACGGCGGTGATGATTATTACTGCGATGTAAAGGATGCGGTGCCGGTTCTGCGCATGATTGGTGAAATTTATAAAACAAGTACAAATAAGCTGAGATAACTTCTAAAACCTTTTTGTCCCGCATACATTTTAGCGTAAAACTAAATTATGCGGAGGCAAAGACGATGTTTGTATTTTCCTTTAAAGCGTCAAGCGTTAAAATTCTGTGTGCGTTGTGCGCTTGCATTATTGCAGGTGCATTTGTCATTTCACTCATGCCCGAAGCGGGGTATGCGGTGAATGTGAACAAAACCGAGGTGTTTTCCGAGCTTGACAAAATCAACGTTAAAGGCAAGGGTGGAAGGTCAGATTACCTTGAAGCACTGGGCTTTGGCGTAGACGGCAAAAGCGAAAGCAAAGTCAGCGTTACTGTTCCCGAAACCTTTGATGCGGCAACGGAGCAGTATAACAATATGCAGAAAATGCAGGGCTTTGACCTTGAAAAGTATAAGGGAAAAAAGGTTGACAGCTATACCTACGGTGTTACCTCCTTTCCCGACGGAACAAAAATCGGTGACAGGAAATACCTTGTTACACTTATAGTACATAACGGCAAGGTTATAGCGGCGGATATGTGCTGTGAGGAAACGGGCGAAGTTATGGGAGTAATAAAAACAGCTTAGATAAAAGGAATATAAAATGGGAATTTTAAACAGTATTCAAAGCTTTGATTTGTCGGTTGTGAGATTTATCAGGGAGTATGTGGCTTGTCCTTTCCTTGATTTTCTCATGCCCATTATAACGTATATCGGAGAGAAGGGCATACTTTCCCTTGCACTTGCATTTGCACTTATAATTATCAACAAAGGCAAGTCGAGAAAAACAGGCATTGTAATGCTTGTTGCAATATCCTGCGGCTTTCTTTTGGGAAACCTTACACTAAAGCCTCTTGTGATGCGTCAAAGACCCTGCTGGATAGACGATGTGGCACTGCTTATCAAGAACCCTCACGACTACTCCTTTCCATCGGGACATACTCTTTGCTGCTTTGAAACGGCAGTTCCGATTTTTATGTGCATGAGTAAAAAGTGGGGAACCGTTGCAATTGCAATTGCCTGTCTTGTGGCTTTTTCAAGGCTTTATCTGTATGTGCATTTCCCAACGGATATTATTGCAGGTGCAATTCTCGGAACGCTGTTTTCAATTCTTGCAAAGATGATTGTTGATTATGTTGAAAAAAAGAAGAATTTTAACAGCACTTTAACAAAATAAAGTGTTGCAGTGATAAAATGTGTGATATAATCTAAGACATACTGATTTTGATTTACAGGAAGGAAGTATAAAAATGGCAGTAAATTACGATTGGGCTAACCTCAACTTCGGTTACAGAAAGACCGAGTGGAGATATGTGTCAAACTATAAAGACGGAGCATGGGATGACGGCGTTCTCACAAAGGACGATATGATTACCATCAGCGAGTGTGCGGGCGTTCTTCAGTATGCACAGACTGTATTTGAAGGATTAAAGGCGTATACAACGGAAAAAGGAAACATTGTTGTTTTCCGCCCCGACCTTAACGCAGAAAGAATGGTGGACTCTGCAAAAAGACTTGTAATGCCTGAGTTCCCCAAGGAACGCTTTATTGATGCTGTTGTAAAGACGGTTGAAGCAAACGCTGAATGTGTTCCTCCCTTCGGCTCAGGTGCAACACTTTATCTCAGACCCTACATGTTTGGAAGTGACCCCGTTATCGGCGTAAAGCCTGCAAGCGAATGCCAGTTCAGAGTATTCTGCACACCCGTAGGTCCTTACTTCAAGGGCGGTGTTAAGCCTCTTACTCTTACAATAAGTGATTTTGACAGAGCAGCTCCCCACGGTACAGGCCACATAAAGGCAGGTCTTAACTATGCAATGAGCCTTTATGCAATTACCTGGGCGCACGAAAACGGCTTTGACGAAAATATGTATCTTGACAGTGCAACAAGAACCAAGGTTGAAGAAACAGGCGGAGCAAACTTCCTGTTTGTAACAAAGGACAATAAGGTTGTAACACCTAAGTCAAGCACAATTCTTCCCTCCATCACAAGACGCTCCCTGCTTTATGTTGCAAAGGAATATCTTGGACTTGAGGTTGAAGAAAGAGAAATCTACAAGGAAGAACTGAGTGACTTTGCTGAATGCGGTCTTTGCGGAACAGCGGCAGTTATTTCTCCCGTCGGCAAGATTGTTGACCACGGAAAGGAAATCTGCCTTCCCAGCGGCATGACGGAAATGGGTCCTGTTACAAAGAAGCTTTATGATACACTTACTGGTATCCAGATGGGTAGAATTGAAGCTCCCGAAGGCTGGATTAAGGTTATCAAGTAATTTCTACATAATATATAACGAAAGGACGGCTTTACGGCTGTCCTTTTTTGCGTGACATGAGTGTCACGGCACTCAAAACCGTCATACTATAAAGTAAACATATTTCGGAGGTGCTTTACATGACAAATAATATCACATCGTTTTTGTCGGATAACATAGGGCTTGTGCTGATAGTGGTGCTTTTGCTTATATTGCTGTTGTAGGATAAGACATGAAACAAGGACGGCATTCACACCGTCCTTTTATATTGCTGTTAGAAGCTTTTTAATCCCTGCGTCCTTCTCTTATAAACGGTTCGTGTACCGCCGTTTCGGTAATAAGACCGTATTTTTTCGGACGTCTGTAGGCATTTCCGTGAACCTCGCTCTTTCTGTACTCACGTATCATATCCATGTCAAATTCGGCTATATATATGCCTTCTGCTTCGTCAGCTTCAAGTATGCAGGTATCCCGTGAACCTTCGAGTTCGGGAAGATACGCAACGCCGTCAAAGGCACTTGAATGCCCGTTGCAGTCGGGAACGGTGGAAGGATAGTTGCATGTTGCAATGCCTGTCATGTTCTCATATGCTCTGCCGCGAAGCTGTGAAAGCCTGTTTATTTCCATGGGACAGGCGTTTGGTACAAGGATTATTTCAGCACCCTTGAGCATCAGTATTCTTGCACTTTCGGGGAACTCCCTGTCGTAGCAAATCATGGCACCAGTCTTAACGGTACCGATAGCGGTATCAAGCCGGGTTACAAAAAACTCATCACCCGGTGTAAGATTTGCCTCGGCATCAAAGTCGCAGGTGTGAACCTTTGCATAAGTAAAGCATCTGTTGCCGTGTCTGTCAAAAAGGACAAGACTGTTTCGGGGATTGCTGCCATATTTTTCAAGCAGGGTTATGCCTATTGCCATATCAAGCTCTGCTGACAGTTTTCCGAAGGCTGTGATAAATTCACCGTCAGCTCGGGTTGCTTCATTCATCCATTCGACGGGATTTCTTCCGTATATGTTGTAGCCGTTGCTGTACATTTCGGGGAAAAGTGAAATGTCAGCACCCATTTGCTTTGCTTTTCTGCACATTTCTATGCCTTTTTCTTTGTTTTTTTCAAGACTTCCTTCGGGTGCAATCTGCAAAAGTGCAACCCTTAATATTTTTTGTGACATATTTTTAACCATTCCTATATCAGTATTCCGTTGCAGTGGTCAATTTCATGCTGGATAATCTGAGCTGTCCACCCTTCAAAGGTTTTGATGCGTATCTTAAACTCCTCGTTTTGATAATGTACCATGATTTTCTTGTACCGCTTTGTTTTGCGAGGAGCACCCAAAAGGGAAAGACAGCCTTCCTCGGTAGTGTAAGGCTCAGAGCATTTTATGATTTCGGGGTTGAACATTGTCATGTACTTGCCGTCATTGTCAAAGCAAATTATCCGCTTTTTCACGCCAATCATGTTAGCCGCCATGCCCACACAGCTGTCCTTGTGACTTATAAGTGTTTCAAGTAAATCTGCGGCTGCTTGTAAATCCTCGGGGGTTGCATCAACGGATTTCTGAGCAAGAAAAATCGGGTCATGTACAAGCTCTTTTATCATAATATCACTTCTTTTCTTTTTGCATAATTATACTCTATTTCCACCTGCACGTCAATAGTTTTAGGTAACAGAGTAAATATTTGTAAAAAACGCCTTTTTCAGCTTGTTTTGCAATAAAAAATGCGAAATATCGCTTGTATTATAAGACTTGTTTTACCTCTCATACCATATTATTACAAATGTGTATTATGACGGAAAAACATGAAAATGTTGTGTGTTGAAAACATGCAAGGCATATAGTACAATAATTGGCGAAAGGAGGAGATTTTAATGAAAAAGCAAATTGCTCTCATTATTATTTCAATGCTGGCAGTAATGCCTGCAGGTGCCAAATCAATCAATAATACACAAAGCACCTGCATTCGACCTGAAACCGATTTCAAATGTACTTATAACGACTTCGGTTTTTCTCACCTTACTTGCACAAACGGTTTCGGCATGTGTAACAGCTGTGCCGACAGCTTCTTTTTTGGAGGACCGGGTTGGAAAGATTATAATTGCTTTGATGATTGCTTCAACCCATGTATTCCGCCTCAGATGAAGCCTGAAGCACCCGACATACCGATTGTTCCGGAAGAACCCGAAGCACCCGACACGCCAATAGTTCCTGACGAACCTGAAGTACCTGATACCCCCATAGTTCCCGATATACCCGTAGTTCCCGAGGAACCCGACAACGGCGAAACAGGGGAAAACACACCGAAGGATGATGAAATAGCTGAGCTTTTTGCTCTTGTGAACAATGAGAGGGTAAGAAACGGAATTGCGGCACTTACATATGATGAGGCTCTCGAAATGTGCGCAAATGTGCGTTCGGTTGAAATAAAGTCGCTGTTTTCACACACCCGTCCCAACGGACAGCGTTGCTTTACGGTGCTTGATGAGTACGGCTATGACTACAGCACCGCAGGAGAAAACATCGCCTACGGTCAGGAAAGTGCCGTGGAGGTTTTTGAAGCCTGGATGAATTCCGAGGGACACAGAGAAAATATTTTAAGCCCGTCGTTTACAAGAATCGGCATGAGCTGTTATGAGAGTGGCACTCTTTATTGGGCACAGATGTTTGCAAGTAAATAATTGCTGCAAAAAAGGAGTTGTATCAAACTGATTTGATACAGCTCCTTGCTGTTATTCTATATAAGGCACTTCAAGCTTTACGCCGCCCATCATTGCAGACTTGTGTGCAATAAGACCGGGAACTGTATATCGAGCACTTGTAACGGCATTGACGTATGGCTGCTCTCTTTCGTAAACGGCGGTAAGAAAGTCGTTTATAAGAAGCTGATGGGATGCCATGTGGCCGTTGGGAAGTCCCTCAAATTCCTTGGGAACGGACGAATAGTTTTCTTCCTGCTGGGGAGAAATGTCACGCCACTGGTACTTGTGGTTTCCCATTTCGTGCTTGAAGGTGGCACTGTTTCCCGTTTCGTATTTCCTTGCGGTTGCTGCTTTGCTGTTAACCTCGTCAGAAACATCCGTAAGGTCAACACCATTTTCGGTAAGAACGGTTACAAGATGCTGTGCGTTGTTGAACTGATATGAGCCTTTTGTTCCGTAAAAGCCTGATATAAATGAGCTTGGCGACTTGTAGCCTATGCTTCTGCACTCGCTGACTCTTGCAATGCCGCCGCCTGACAGCCGCATAAATGAAAATTCGTTGGAAAACTCGTTGCCGTAGGGATTGTTTTCGGGCTTTAAGAAGTGATTGCCGTTTGTATCCTTGTAGCCGAAGGCACATACCTCGGTGACATATTCGCCTGTAGCATGCAGTATCATGGCGGTGGAATGTGTGGGGTAGTAGAAGGGAGGAAGTCCTGCACCGTCGGGTGAATTTCTGTATTTTTCACTAAAGTGTGAAAGGTCGTGGAAATACTGGCTTTCACCGTAAACAAAGTTTCCAAAGGTGCCTTTTTCATGCTCCTTTTTGCAAAACATTGCACAGGGATAGTAAATGCAGGTTTCACCCATCATGTAGATAAGATTTGTGCTTTTAACCATGTCAACTATCTCAAGACATTCCTCCACCTCGCTTGCCATGGGAACGGCGGAATAAACATCCTTGCCTGCCTTTAGTGCCGCCTTTACAAGAGGTCCGTGGGTGTGGCGTTCGGTGAAAATGGCAACGGCGGTAATGTCATCCCTTGATATTGCTTCCTCAAAGGTATCTATTATGTCAACACCGAATTTTTCGGAAAAAAACTTTGCTTTTTCGGGAACAAGGTCGCATACGTAAACCTTTTCGGTGTAGGGATGGCTTTTAAATAACGGCACAAAGTGTGGAGAAAATGCTCCGCAGCCGATAACGGCAATTGTGGCTTTTTGGTGCTTTGGGTTCATGATAACAACTCCTCTGACAATTTTTAACTTTGACTTGATTATACAGCCTGACTGTGATATAATCAATAAAAAAAACAAAGTAAAAACATAACAAAACAAATATATATTTTGGGAGATTACGTAAAATCATGGGTTTTGACTTCAGAAATTTACAACCGTATCTCAGGTATTCCTACATTACTTCAAGCCGTTATATTGCAGGTGTGTATAAGCAGCCTTTGTATGCCTATGATAACAGACTGTTTTATGTGCTTGAAGGTACAATAACGCTTTCCATAGAGGACAAGGGAAACTTTGTTCTGGGTGCAGGTGACTGTGCGGTGTTTAGACCGGGACTTGGGTACAGAGTACTGGAAAACGGCTTTTCAAGATTTGTAATATCAAGCTTTGATTATGACGATTCTGCCTATGGCTGTATCAGCCGACATCCTACTTTGAAGGAAAGCTTTAACCCTGAAGAAATTTTTTCCGTGTATAATCCAAAGCTGTGGCAGGAGGTTTTTGTTTGCCGCTGCGCATTGTCGGTACAAAGCCTTCTTATTGACATTTGCAAGGCTGTGAGAGGTCAGTCACCCTATAAATTCGATTATGCAAGCGGTCTTTTGAAAAGCGTTATAATTGAGCTGTACAGAGTATCCGAGGAAAAAGAGCAGTCAGGCTCTGTAAGTGAGCTTTGTTTGAAAATAAAAAACTACGTTGACGCCGGCTTTACGGCAAATATAACAAATCAGTCTGTTGGACGGCACTTCGGATACCACCCATATTATGTAAACGGACTTTTCAAGAAAAGCATGGGCATGACACTTCATTCTTATATAATCGACAGACGTATCTCCATGGCAAAGGGATTGCTTGCGGACACAGTTCTTTCGGTTGAGGAAATATCCGAGCAGTGCGGTTTTTCCTCGGGCACATATTTTGCCGAGAGCTTTAAGGCGAAAACGGGAATGACTGCAAGGCAGTACAGGAAAAGCTGTAAGCAGGGGATTTTTTTAAAGAAAACTTGATTTTGACATAGGTCTGTAGTATAATACCGTAAAGAAAGAAGTAATAAGGGAGAACTGCATTGAGAACATTAAAGGTTGGAAAAAACGACTCTGAAAAAAGAATAGATAAGTTTCTGCTAAAGGCACTCAATAATATACCGCAGGGACTTTTGCAGAAGTATTTTCGCAAGAAGTGCTTTAAAATAAACGGCGTGCGGGCAAATCCTTCGGATGTGGTTCATGAGGGCGACGAAATAAGCCTTTATATCAGCGATGAATTTTTCGGTGACGGTAAATCCGAGGAAAAAACGGAAAAATTCATGCTTCCCGGATGTACGCTTAAAGCTGAGGACATTGTGTACGAGGATGACAATATAATGCTTCTTGATAAACCTCAGGGAGAGCTTGTGCACTCAAATCTTCCCGACGAAAAAGCGGACGGGGATGAGATTTGCCTTGTAGACAGATTTGTGGGGTATCTTTATAAAAAAGGGGAGTATGACCCAAATGCCGAGCAAAGCTTTACTCCCTCACTTTGTAACCGTCTTGACAGAAACACAAGCGGAATTGTTATTGCGGCAAAGAATGCAGCGTCACTTCGCATTATGAATGAGAAGGTTAAAAACCGTGAGATGGTGAAAACCTATCATACCCTTGTGTACGGCGAACCAAAGCAGAAGGAAGCAATCTTGAAGCATTTTCACTATAAGGACAGAAAGAATAACAGGGTGTATATTTTCTCCTCTGTTGCCCAGGCGAAAAGAGTTACGGGAACAAAGTACGATGACGATATTAAAACCGTTATCACAAAGTATAAAACTCTTAAAACCGACGGAGAAAAAAGCCTTCTTGAGGTTGAGCTTATTACAGGCAGAACCCACCAGATAAGGGCACATCTTGCCTATATCGGCTGTCCCATTGTAGGCGACGGCAAATACGGAATAAACCATAAGACAAAAACCGGGGTAAAGTATCAGATGCTTTGCTCACACAGACTTAAATTCGATTTTAAAACACCGTCGGGAGAGCTTTCGTACCTTGACGGACAGGAATTTGAAAGCAGATTTGACTTTAAGCTTTAAGGAGAAAAACATGTCAAGAGTTAACTGGAAAGGCTCGGTGCTTATTGCACCCGTACCTTCCACTATGGTGACAAGCTCATATGAAGGCAAGGATAATGTTTTTACGGTGGCATGGACGGGTGTTCTCAATACCCAGCCGCCAAAGACGTACATTTCCGTCCGTCCCCAAAGATATTCCTATGAGCTTATAAAAAACAGCGGGGAATTTGTCATAAATCTTACCACAAAGGACATGGTCCGTGCCGCCGACTGGTGCGGAACGTATACGGGAAGAAAGGTGGATAAATTCCAAAAGCTGGGGCTTGAAAAGCTGCAGGCGCAGAATGTTTGTGCCCCAATACTTGCAGGCAGTCCCGTGGCACTTGAATGTAAGGTGTGCGACATTGTTGAAATGGGAACGCATCATATGTTTATTGCTGACATTGTGGGGGTGTCGGTGGAGGAAAAGCTGCTTGACGAAAAAGGCAAGCTGTGCCTTGGAAAGGCAAATCTTGCGGCATATGCCCACGGAGAGTACTATGAGCTTGGTAAAAGAATAGGCACATTCGGCTATTCCGTGATGAAAAAGAGCACCGCAAAACGTCTTGCAGCGGTGAAAGGTAAAGGAAAAAAGCCGATGGAAAAATGAATTGGGCAGGAAGTTTTCATACTGAAATTTTATATGCTCAAGAAAAGGAGAACCTGTATGTCCAGGCTCTCCTTGTTTTATTTTGCATTGATGTGAAATTCTTTCAGTGCATCTGTTATGGCATCAACATCTTTTTGGGTGTTGAAGTGAGAAAAGGAGGCACGCACGGCACCGCCCGTTTCGGTTGTTCCAAGGCTTGCATGTGCAAGTGCCGAGCAATGAAAGCCGCCTCTTACGCATATTCCTTTTTGGGAAAGAAATGCGGCGACATTTTCGCTGTCATAACCCTCGACATTAAAAAGCACCGTTCCCACCTTGTTTTCACATTCGCCGATAATCCTGATATTCGCCATGTTTTTAAGACGCTGTGTCAGTATTTCGGAAAGGGAAGAGCAAACGTCATAAATCTGCTCTTGTCCCACACATATAATGTGCTTTATGCCCTCACGCAGTGCCGCTATTGCCACAACCCCTGCCGTTCCCGATTCCAGCCTTTCGGGAAGCACGCCGTCCTGCGTTGGGGACAGGGACATTGTTCCGTTGCCGCCTAAAATGTGAGCTTTGGGATTTTCCCCTTCAGCGAATATGCAAAATCCGCTTCCCATAATGCCGTAAAGTGACTTGTGTCCTGCAAAGCATACTGCACTGAAATGCTGGTTTTGCAGGTCAAGGGGAACAATGCCTGCACTTTGTGCCGCATCAATTATAAGCTTTATCCCACGCTTGCGGCATATTTCACCAATCTGCCTTATGGGAAGCAGCTTTCCCGTGACATTTGAGCATGCCGTTACTACCGCAAGAACGGTGGCATCGGACAGGGAATTGTTAAAGCTTTCCACTACATCGTTATCGCTTCCCAAGGCGTTGAAAGCCTTGTATGAGCAGAGCTGTTTTGACCTTTCGCAAATGGCATGAACGGGTCTGAGCACCGAATTGTGTTCAAGATTCGATATGATAATTTCCCCGTTTCCGTCGAACAAACCGTATATCGCCATGTTGAGAGCATAGGTTGTGTTGTAGGTAAAAATGACGTTTTCGGGGTGGTCAAAATTAAAAAGACTGCATATTAATTCACGGCAGGAGAACATAAGCTTTGCACTGTTCAGGGAGAGGGCATGAGAGCTTCTGCCGGGATTTCCAAGGGTGTCAAGACAGGAGCAAAGAACCGCCTTTACATTTTTTGGCTTGGGATAGGTGGTGGCGGCGTTGTCGAGATAAACGGGACTTGTCATGATATACCGTCTTTGCTTTCAAGAATTTCTATTACTTTAAGTCCCTGTGCCTGGATGACGGAAAGTGCGGCAGGAAAAACAGCGTTCTTTACTGCCAATGCATAGCCGCAGCCGCCAAGGGACGGAATACTTTTTATTTTTTCAAGCCTTGAAGGAATACCTGCCTTCTGAAGAGCTGACATTCCTCTGAGGCTGTAGGTTACAGAGCTGAAAACCAAATATTTACAGTCCATATAAGCACCTCCTGAAGTGGGAGAAACAAAAAAACTCCCATTTTCATTTTATGAAACGCCTCTGTCTTGTGACATGGCTTCAGTGTGAAAATGGGAGTGACTGTATTTTGTTTTTTATTAATCGAAGTAAGAATTAACTACTTCACGCTCGTCAAAGTGGGTTTTTACGCCTTTTACGTCAAGATAAGTTTCCTGACCCTTTCCTGCAAGAAGAATAACATCTCCCTCTTTGCCAAGTTCAATTGCTCTGTAGATGGCATCCTTTCTGTCCTTTACGATTTCATACTTGCCGTCCGTCTTGTGCATGCCGATAAGTATGTCAGCTATAATGTCGTCAAGCTCCTCAAAGCGTGAGTTGTCGGCAGTAATAATTGAAAGGTCGGCATATTTTCCCGAAATTTCGCCCATTTCGTATCTTCTGAGCTTTGAACGGTTTCCTCCGCAGCCGAAAACGCAGATAATACGCTTTGGATTGTAGGCATTAATCGCCGTGAACAGGCTTTCAAGGCTCATGGCGTTGTGAGCATAGTCAATAATAACGGGACAAACAAGCTTTTCATTGTCAACAGGCTCAATTCTTCCGATAACCTTCACGTTTTTAAGTGCTTTAAGTACCGCATCCTTTGAACATCCCATGCTTATAGCTGTGCTGAGAGCACATAATGCGTTGAATACCGAAAACTTACCGGGAACGCTTACTTCAACCTCAAAGCCTTCACCGCCCGCTATGTCAAGACTGAATTTTGTTTTCATGCCGGAATCAATGTAAAAGCTCTCACCGTAGGCATAGAAGGAGCAATTTTTGTCACTGCAGGAGTAGGTGACGGTTTTAATTTTCTGCTCTTTGCAAACGTCGAGAATGTAGCTGCTTCTGTCAGCATCCTTGTTGACAACGGCGGTGGTACAAACCGTGAAAAGGCGGCTCTTCCAGAAAAGGTAGTCCTCGTAGTCCTTGTGCTCGCCGTCACCGATGTGGTCGGGTGACAGGTTTGTGAAAATGCCTGTGTCAAAGTGTATGCCGTACACTCTGTCCATCATAAGAGCCTGTGAGGAAACCTCCATGACAACGTGAGTTGCACCAAGACTTGCCATTTTGTAGAACAATTCGTGTAAGTCACGGCTTTCTGGGGTGGAGTGGCTCATTTCCTCGTAAAAATCATTAAAGTATGCACCTGTTGTGCCGATGATACCGCACTTTTTGCCGTCCTCGTTGAAGATTTTCGCAATCATAAAGGAGGTACTTGTTTTGCCCTTTGTTCCGGTGATGCCGATGATTGAGAGCTTGTCGCAGGCGTTTTCAAAAAACTCTTTTGACAGAGCTGCAAGTGCCTTTCTTCCGCTTGTTACAAGAATAAACGGAATGTTCGGGTATTCGTTGGAATACTTATCAAAGGCTTCCTTGCTTTCGCAGACAATAAGTGAAGCGCCGCCCTCAATGCTTGATGAAATATATTTGTGACCGTCGGTTACAACACCGCATATGGCGACAAAAACGCTGCCTGCCTTTATTTTTCTTGAGTCGTAAACAACATCCGAAATTACAGCACTTTTGTCCTTGCAGGCTGTGGAGTCTTGTGTAAGGTGAGCTAAAGCGTCGTAAGCATTAAGAATATTCATGGTTTTACCTCTCATTTAAGTGTGTGGATAAGAGTATTGTTGCCTTCAGTCAAAGCATTGGCAAGCTCTTTGATTTCGTCCTCGGTATTGGTGTGGGAAAAGCTTATGCGAAGTGTAGAGTCGGCACGGCTGTTTTCAAGACCGAAATTTGTAAGAACCCTGTTGTCGGCATTTTTGGATGAGCAAGCAGAGCCTGCCGAAACGTAGATTTTTTTCTCGGACAAGAATCTCAGCATTATTTCGCTTCGTATACCCGGAACGCTGATTGACAGAATGTGGTCTGCAAAATGACTGCCCTCTGTGTTAAATACAATGAACGGGCAGGTCTGCTTCAGGTAATCTCTTGCAAAGCCGTTAAGCTTTTTAAGCTGTTCAAGTCTTTTGCTTTTTTCCTTACCTGCCTTTTCACAGCAAAGTCCGAAGGCACATATTGAAGCAAGATTTTCCGTTCCCGAACGAAGACCGTTCTCCTGACCTCCGCCGAAAATGTAAGGGATGAAGTTTACGCCTTTTCTTACAATCAAAGCACCCACGCCCTTTGGTGCATGGATTTTGTGACCGCTGAGTGAAATAAAGTCAGCACCGTATGAGGCGATGGATACGGGAATGTGCGTAAAGCCCTGTACTGCATCCACATGAAGCAATGCTTCGGGAGCTTTTCTCTTTTTGATGGCAGAAAGAGCTTTTATGTCGTAAATTGCACCTGTTTCGTTGTTGACCGCCATGCAGGAAACCAGCATTGTGCTGCCGCCTATTGCTTTTTCGGCAAACTCAAGGTCAAGACAGCCGTTTCTCGTAGGGATTCTGTGTACAAGCACGCCTTGTTTTTCAAGCTCACCCACAGCATTTTCAACGCTTGGATGCTCGGAATCCGATATTACGATTTCCTTCTTGCGTTTACCAAGGCTCTTGTATGTGCTGAATATGGCACTGTTGCTTGCTTCGGTCCCGCAGGAGGTGAAAATAACAGATGCTTCTCTCGGTGTATATCCCGCTGCTTCAAGCACTTGATTTCGAGCCTTTTTCAATAGGTGCTCTGCCTCAAGACCCTTTGCGTGAGCCGAGGAGGGATTACCGTAAAACTCTGTCATTACATCATAGCAGAGCTTTGCCGCATCTGTGTCTACACAGGTGGTGGCAGCGTTGTCGAGATAGATTTCTTTTTCCATAGTCACTTTCCTTAAAGTATATTCACTTTATTTTACTCTAAAGTACACCAAAATGCAAGGGGGAGGGGAAAATTGCCGTAATTATTTTTTGCTTTTTCGTGGGAAAGTGCAAAATAGTTAAGCTTTTCCCCATCATTATCCGTTTCAGAAAACTTTTGAGAGGTGATTTCGTGTGTGCAGTCAAAGAACAGATATTGACCGTCCGTAAGAACGCAGTTGAAGCTGTGGTTGTCAAAGGCAATTGCACAAGCATCAATTCCCGCACTTCTGCAAAGTATGTTGAAGGCGGCACTTATTCCCTGACATGTGCCTACGCCGTTTGAAAAGACGCCCATGGCAGTGTAGTCGATGTCACGCTCGCTGCCTTCTTTGGGGTAGACGGTTTTACTTGTAAGATAGGAATATATCACCTTCAGCTTTTCAATTTCAGAAAGCTCTGCTGCTTTGCGGTCGAAAAAAAGGCTGTCGATTATTTCCTTTCCTCTTATGAAAGAAAGGCTTGTCATGTCGGCTAAATCCTCCATTGAAAAATCACTGCTTACGCTGTTAAGAGAGGCTTTGATCTCCGTATATCCTTCATACGGCGTTTTTGTTATTTCAAGGTCAGTAAAGGTGAAGTATTCGGGAAGATGGCTGAAGGCTTGCTCATAAGAGGCGAGAAGTGAATTTGAAAAGTCGTCATGGCTCCGGTTGCTGTCAATTCTGTACAAATAAAAAGACATCGGGGAAACCCCGATGCCGTATATTTCGCTGTTAAAGCTTTGTGTGTCTGTCATAAGAACCTTAAGCTCCTCAAGTCCGTATTCTTCCATCTTTTCTTCAACGAACTTTTCAGGATTTTCGTTGTACTGAAGAAGTCTTGTGAATACCGTACTTGTTTCGGCTCTCGTGATGCCTGCTTCAGGCTTGAAGTAGCGGTCGCCTGTTGTAGGATCAAATTCACCCTGCATAAGACAGATAGTGTAAAGTGCTATAACATACTCGTCTTCGCTGTCCTTGTAAGGAGTCTGATACTTACCTGTTTCAAGCTTTGCAGCTCTTACAAGAAGCTTTGCAGCCTCGGCTCTTGAAATAACCTCGTTGGGTCTGAGCTTTGCACCGTATTCTTCCTTGGAAATAATGCCGTTCTTTACAGCGGTGGAAACGTATGTATAGAACCAGTCACCATCGGTAACATCATCAAACGAAGGCATTGCGCTTGTCTGATAACCCATGCAAACAACAAGGAGCTTAATAAATTCCGCTCTTGTTACGTTGTTCTGAGGCTTGAAGGATTCGTCGGGATAACCCTCAATGATACCCTTGGAAGCAAGCTCTGTTACGTAGCTGTAGAACCACTTGTCCTCGGTAACGTCTGTGAAAGTTGAATTGTATACAATTTCTTCCTTTTCTTCTTCCTTCTTGTCAGCATCATCATCGTCGTCTCTGCCGGGTCTGCTGCTGCTTGGCTTACTTGGCTTGCTTGGCTTCTTGTCGGTGTCTGAATCGTCTTTGCCTTCATCCCCGTTGTTGCCTGTATCACCTGTGTCATCACCATTGTCACCTGTGTCGCCTGTGTCGCCTGTATCACCGCCTATGGAAGGCGCAAACAGGTCGCTAAGATCGATTTCAATATCAATTGCATGAGCGAAAATTGAAAGTGAGCAAATGATAAGACAAATGCAGAGAATAAATGATAAACATCCTGAACTTCTCATGTATTTCACCTCATAAAATATATTTGAGAACATTATACTATACTTTTTGTTGATTTTCAAGATGTATTGACAAGTTTTTTTATGAATATTTTGTATATTGTGCGAATAGCCACTATTTTGGGTTGACATAATGTGTAAAAAAAGATGCGAATTACGGCAATCTTTTGTAGGTAATGCACAATAAGCGAAGCCTGTATACGTTAAAATTACCAAAATTAAAAAATATATTTATGTAGATTGACAAATTGCGGCATATTTGGTATAATAAAAGGGACTCAGGATGCAAAAAAGCTATAAGTTGAGCAGGAAGGCGGACAAAATGGGAAAAAGTTTTATAATAACCTCCTTTAAGGGCGGGGTTGGAAAGACAACTTTATCCGCAAATCTTGCCATGACACTTGCAAGACACGGACACAGTGTGGTTGCGGTTGACTGCGACCTTGAATCGAGATGCCTTGACATAGTGTTAGGTCTTGAAAACTCCACGCTGTTCAATATATGCGACTGTATCAAGGGAACGTGTACCATTGACAATGCTCTTGTCCGTGACCCGAGAAATGATAATCTGCATTTCATATCTGCTCCGGCGTTTTATCCCGAAAGGCATGAAACGGGTGAGGCGGGGGATGCTTTTACCAAAGAGGCGGTTGAAGGATTTGTAAACAGTCTTTGCGAGCGGTTTGACTATGTAATATTTGACCTGCCCGCAAGACCCGACAACCTTTACGCAAGACTCGTGAATCTTGCCGATGAAGCATTTGTGGTATCCCTTCACACGGCAGCATCAATACGTGCGGCTGAAAAGACTGCCATTGCTCTTAATGAGCTTACGACAGGCACAGACGGAAAGAATACCGAGGACGGACTTGAAATAAGGCTTATTGTCAACGGCTTTAAATCAAGGGACGCAAAGAACGGTGCAAATGTTGGGCTTTACGATATAGTTTCAAAAACTAAGCTTCAGCTTTACGGCGTAATTCCCTTCAGCAGTGCCATGTCAAAGGCACAGGAGATGGGAAAGCTTGCCCACGAGATTCACTCGGGTAACGACCCGTTTGCAAGAGCCGTTGAAAACATCGCATTAAGATGTGAGGGCAGAAAAGTACCGCTGTTCAAGGGTGTTGATACGGGAGTGGTTAAATCCAAGGTGTTGTAAAAAAGTCCTGTGTTCACCGCAACTATCAAGCACATATTAACAATAATGTAAAGGTGCTGTGTATTCAGCACGTTTGGGAAAGGAAAGGTTTACTGTATGGAAATAGCAATCATAGCCTCTGACACAAAAAAAGAACTGATGACCGAATTTTGCATAGCCTATCAGGGTATTCTCTGTAAGCACCAGCTCTGTGCCACCGACGCTACGGGAAAATACATATCCGAAGCCACGGGACTGAATATTGAATGTCTTATGTCGGGTATGCAGGGCGGAATAGAACAAATCGCCTCCCGAATTGCTTTCAACGAGATAGACCTTCTGCTGTTTTTCAGAAACACAATAGCGGCACCCGAATACCGTGAGGCTGAACACAACATTTTACGTCTTTGCGATATTTACAATGTACCCTTTGCAACGAATATTGCCACAGCCGAGGCACTTATTCTTGCACTTGACCAGGGTACTCTTGACTGGCGTGATCTGGTTAATCCCAAGGCAAAGAATAATAAGAAATAATAATCATTTTAACGGGACGGGTTGAGCTTTGGCTCAGCCCGTTTTTGCTTTGCTACAAAAAGAGAGCTGCCTCGTTTGAAGCAGCTCTGTGAATATTTGCGTAAACTGAATTTACATTTATTATACGGCAGGAGCGTCTGTGCTTTCACCGCAAATTGTAAGAATATTCTTAACTGTGGAAATAGCACCTTCGCTCATATTTTCATAACCACCGTCACGAAGTGTAATTGCTACATCGCAAATGCTTGTTGTAACGGCGTTGCCGTAGTAGTAGAAGCCGTCACGCTTTGTAAATGCTCTCGCAATAAAGTTTGATGTGTAAGCGGCTTTGGTTTCCGGAACATTGTAAACCACTGCTGTGAAGAAGATGTTGTCATCAACCGTGTCAAAGATTACATCCTTGTCTTCAGCCTTGATGTAGTTTTTGCCTTCAACGTATTTTACACCGCTCTCGTGTGTAAGCTCGCCGCTTCCGAGAAGTGATTCAAGAGTAACGATGAAGCCGTATTCGTCGGTTTCATTCTTCTTGGACTGTGTAATGCTTCCCTTGAAACGGATACCTGTGTAGGAGTCTGTTCTGATGGAAACATCGTTAACCGTTTCGGGGGTTACGTCTGTCTTTTCTTCCCAAACTGCATAAAGTGTGATGTCGCCGTTAACCCACATATCCTGTGTGAGCACTTCTCCGTCAGCTGTTTGGCTGAAGCCCTTGAGAGTGTAGCTTACGGTGTCGCCAACGTATTCGGCAAGAGCTGCAAGGCTGAGCTTTTCGCTTGTGTCGTGCTTGTATGCTTCGGCTTCAGCTTCTGTGTTGCCGTTCATATTGATTGTAACAGTTGCAGTGGAAGGCTTCCAGTAAAGCTTAATGTTATCAAACTTTACGGTTGCACCCTTTGCTTCTGTGTTGACACCGAAAGCTATACCGGAAATGCTTTGGTAATCATTTGTATCATCAGCTGGAACCATGCTGTCTGCGAAGGCTTTTGAAAGTATGCTTGTGTGCTCATGAGTTACATCTGCTTCATTGTTTGCTTTGATTTCTACGGACATTTGAGTTTTAGCAAGCTTGTTGCTTGCATTGGTGTAATTGTATTCAAACCAATCCTTGAACATGGTAATCTTCTTTGTTGCCTCAACATCGTAAACAAGGGTGTATGTGCCATCCTTGTATATTGCCTTGTTGTCGTCGTTTCGAATAACGCCGAGCATATACGCATTTGTGCCGTATACAGAACCGTAAGCGTTTCCGCTTTCATCCTTCTCAATAAGCATGTGCTGAGTTGATGCACCGCTGTAGGAGTTGCAGGACTGCATTTCGATAACAGTGTTTGCCATATCAAGGTCAGCAATTGCAGGATTTACAACAGCCATGCCGTCGAGTGTTGTTGCTTCCTTGAGCATTTTGTAATCTCCGCTTTCGATATAAGCAGCTGCGGATGTGTCGATGTTGTCAAAGTCAATGAGGAATAAAAGGTCGCCGTGCTGTTCATGCTTGGTTGACAAATCTACAAAATGTACGTAAACTGTAGTGTCGCCTGTTACCCATATTTCATTTTCAACATCGGCATCCTGTGTTCTGGATATACCGCATATGAGAGCTTCGTCTGAGAAATAAGAAGCAACAGTGTCTTTTGTCAATGCTTTTGTAGTATCCCAGGTAACGGTGGTTTCAGAAACCTTGTCACTTCCCACAACCTTTAATGTTACATTTGCCGTGAAGGGCTTCCAGTAAAGCTTCATGTTGTCGGCAAGGAAATGGTCGCCGCTCTTGGTTGCACTTGAGTTTGTCTTCTGATAGATAGCCTGAGTGCAGTAAAGACCCTCGTTTGTGTAAGAAGCACCGTCCGGATGAGTGGTGAGCTTTTGAGCTGCAGTCACGGTGTACCACTCGTCCTTGTATGATGTGTGGGATGTAGAACCAACAGAACCGCCCTGACCCTTAACCTTTGATGTATCGTGGTTTTCTTCAGCTGCAAAGCAGTTTGTCCAACGGAAGGAAGGATTGCTTGAAACAACGCCTTCTGCCGTATCAACACGGTACTGAATATCCTGAACCATTGTATAAACGCCGTTGGGAGCGAATACAAAAGTTTCGCCTGCGGAGGAGTTTGTACAAATCATGGGGTAGGAGGAGGTAAGAGATGTAATCTGAAGGAATGTGTTGCCGTTCTCGGTAACAAGGTGGGGATTTGTGGACTGATTTGGGGTGTTGCTGACGGTCCACTTATCGCTGTCGGGATAGCTTGTGTTTACAAAGCCGTGAGATGTAATAAGGTCGCCGCTTGTAAAGGATGCCGCTTTTTCAAAATCAATGGAGTAGAGCAGGTCGCCGTGCTTGTCGTGTGTCATGTCCTGCCAAACAGCATAAAGAGTTGTATCTGCATCAATTACGATATCCGTGCCCTTGATAAGGTCGCCGCCTTTTTCAAGTGACCAGCCGATGTGCTGATAGTCACCTACGGATTTAAATGCAGGAGTTTTGTCAAAGCTGAGAGCATCGCCGAGAATTATCTGAATGTCGTCAACTTCTTCTGTTGAAACATCGCCGCCGTTAAAGGAAACAGTAACGGGTGCCTTGTAATAAACCTTGATATTGTCTATCTCAAAGGTATCTGTGCCCTTTGCTGTTACATAAAACTGCAATGCTGTTATAAAGGAATAGTTCAATGTGCTTCCGCCTTTGATGGCAACCTTTGAATCAAGGTGGTCGAAGGTAACCTGAAGGGTGTGTGTGTCGCAGTCTGTGGGCTTGAGAACCTTGATTGACTTATCCGCTGCACCGCGAAGGCTGATGTTTACATCACTTCCGTTGTTAGCCTCAGAGGTTTTTGTGTAGTCACAGAAAATGGTGTACTGACCGTAAGGAAAGTTGACACCTGAAGGGGAGTTGATGGAAAGACGGGGATAGCCGGAAGATGCGGTAGTAACCACAGCCTTGCCGTCTTTAACGGTTGATGAGGCAAATGTGGAAGACAGGGTTGTCTTTGCCGCATCGGGAAATGCAGAAGGTGCGTTTACACTGCCGTAAGAGGTAACGCTGCTTCCAAAGGTTGTGGTTGATGCACTGTTGAAGTTGATATCATAAACCAGTGTTCCGTAATCAGCCTCGTCATTGAGAGAAGCATTTGTGTCATCGTCGGAAACGACGGGTGAGCTTTCAAAGTCTTCTTCAATGGATGCAACGGGGTCTGCCATGGACGGAGCCGCAAAGCTTGCCGTTGACAGAAGCATTGCCAGTGAAAGAATAATGCTTAAAATCTTTTTCATGATGAAAAAATCTCCTTTTCCAATGAAGTTTCCTTCATTTTAGTGTATAAATATACGTTTATATATTAGCACTTACAAAATGGTTTGTCAACAGTTTATTTAGTATGTTGTTCCAATATTACAAAAATCACCCATGCCTGACGGCAAGGGTGATTCATATACACGGTTGTTTCGATTAAAATTCAAGTCCCGCCTCAATCATTGCTGAAATAATCTTTGCCTTTTGCTCATCGTTGTATCTTTTCATCGGAAATACTGCATTACCCACGGCAAATCCCATTTTTTCAAGGATAACCTTTGTTGCGGGAATAGCTTTATAGTCGGCTATAAGAGCATTTATGATTCTGTCAGCCTTTGTCTGATATTCCTGTGCGGCAGAAATATCGCCTTTTCTGAAGCTTTCGTATACGCCCTTGATAAGGGGAAGCTGGAAGTTGTAGGTTGTGCCAATTCCTCCGTCGGCACCTGCATTAAGCCCCATTAACAGCATTTCGTCGGGACCGTTGATTATGTTCATTTCTCCGTGTGTCAGGTCTTTAAGACGAAGCATACCGTAATAATCGCTGCTTGTCCATTTGATAGAGGTGACGTTGTCGATTTCAAATACACGTGCAGCAAATTCAGCATCGAACTTAAAGCCTGCAGCGGGATTGTAATACATCATCATAGGTATGCTTACGCTGTCTGCTAACTTCTTATAATAGTTGAAAATGTCGTCCTTGTCATATGCAAAGAATAGGGGAGCTGTGGCACTTATCCCATCCGCTCCAATACTTTCCGCATGCTTTGCGAGCGCTAAGGCATCGTTAAAATCCATTGCCGCTATCTGTACAATTGCAGGGACTTTTTTACCTATTGCTTTTACGGCTTGTTCGGCAAGAACCATTCTTTCCCGTGTTCTCAGTGCAAGACCCTCTCCCGTTGCACCGCCGATATAAAAGCCGTCTGCCCCTTGGTTTATGAGATGCTCAATCAATTCCCGAAGTACGGGTACATTGATGGTTTCGTCGCTGTTTAAGGGTGTTACAAGCGCAGGCATAACGCCTTCAAACTTAATCATTCTTCCAATCTCCATTTCTGCTGCATGATAACCGCAGGTTCACTTTCCGACTTATGTGCATAGAACATTGTCAGCATGCTTCCGTCAGAAAGTTCGACAGTTGAAGGATAGCCGATGTCCAATGAAACATTATTTACATAAACATCATAATCTGCATCCCATGTTTTTCCACCGTCTTCCGAGAACATTGCTCTTATTCCGAAGGGTGCTGTTCTGTAGCCGTAGGTACTGATAAGCATACCGCTTGAGTGCTTGAAAAGATGTGCCGGAGCACCTGCTGTGTCACCGATTATCTGATGAGGAGTTGTCCATGTCTTACCCTTATCATCGGATTCACACTGGAAAATTGTAAATCTTCTGTCATCGCCCTTCTTTTCAACACGGATATGACAAAGAATTCTGCCGTCGTCAAGCTCTATTATATTAGGTTCACAAGACAGAGGTTTAAGATTGGGAAGTACATTTTCGATTGTGGAAAGGTACTGCATGCTTCCGTCTTCGGGATTGATTGTATAAGCCATAACACAATCGTCAGTTGTCTGGGCATTTTTATCGGTGAACTTTCTGCCCACATAAAGAATTGTGCCGTCCTTGAGTTCGATAGGACCGTGTGGTGTTGTTACGGGACTCTTATGAATGGGACCGAAAGTGACACCGCAGTCGTTACTGATTCTGAAGGTTGAACCGACTGCAGCCTTTTCTTCTTCCTCTGTTACAGTATCAAGATATGCATTTCTGTAAGGTTCTTCACCTGCAATTTTTCTTTGAAATTCCACAGCGTTGTTAAAAGAGGTTACAATAACACCGCTTTCACCAAAGGTCATAATACCTCCGTCACGGTCGTCAAGCACCGTGTCAATAATGGGTGCAGGTGATGTATAGGTTTCGCCTTCGTCCTCGCTGTATGAAATAACTGTTTTACCAAAAGGACATACGTGACGCAGTCTGAAACCAGACGCAACCACCGCAATTTTGCCGTTCTGAAGTCTTGCAGCTGTAGGCCAACCGAAGTAGTTATGTCTGCCATTGGGGTTGCTCATAATAACCTGAGCTTCACCATATGTTTTAATTTTCATATTTACCTCCTTGACATAAG
>JAZNIM010000144.1:0-15360 GCA_045577475.1 Eubacteriales bacterium
CGTGTTGTTAAGCTTAAAGCCTACAAGACAGGTTTCGCTGCTCTTTTCAAAGTGCTTTGCAAGCTCTACGTATCCGCTCTTGCCGTAAAAGTCATCGGCATTGATTACGGCAAAGGGGCTGTTAATAAACTCTCTTGCACAAAGAATTGCATGACCTGTACCCCAAGGCTTTACACGTCCTTCGGGAATTGTGTAAGGCGCAGGAATCTTGTCAAGCTCCTGAAAAGCATATTCAACGTCAATCATCTTTTCTATTCTCTTGCCGATGATATCACGAAAATCCTTTTCAATTGCCTTCTTAATGATAAATACCGCCTTGTCGAAGCCTGCTTCAAGAGCATCGTATACCGAATATTCAAGAATAACTTCGCCGTGAGGTCCTACGGGTTCAATCTGCTTTAAACCTCCGAATCTGCTTCCCATGCCTGCCGCCATAACTGTAAGTGTGAGTTTGTTTGACATAATAAATACCGCCTTTCAATAATTACTTTTTGGTAATGATAACTTTTATTTCGTCGTTTTCTGTGTATATTGATATGCCGCTTATTTTGCTGTCGTAGCTTGAAATGATAAGCTCGGACGCCTTGTCTTCAATTTCCGTCTGGATTGTACGGCGAAGATTTCTTGCCCCGTACTTTACGCTGTAGCTCATATCGGCAAGCTTTTTCACAACCTCGTCGGTGTAGTCAAGGCTGATGCCCTTTGCCGATAAGGATGCGGACAGCTCGCCAAGCATTATTTTTGCTATGGCGTGGAAGTTTTCTTCAGTCAGCTGATTGAAGGTAATAACCTCGTCAATTCTGTTGATAAATTCGGGACGTAAAAACTGTGACAACGCCTTGTGAGTCTTGTCGTCGTTAACCTCGTCCATGGTCTTGGAGAAGCCTGCGGAGTTTGACGTGCCGTGAGAGCCTGCGTTGGTGGTCATAATGATGACGGTGTTGTTGAAGTTTACTTCCTTGCCGTGAGCATCCGTCACCTTGCCGTCGTCAAGAATCTGCAAAAGCACGTTGAGAACATCGGGGTGTGCCTTTTCGATTTCGTCAAAGAGAACTACGCAGTAAGGACGTCTTCTCACCTTTTCTGTAAGCTGCCCCGCCTCGTCATATCCCACATATCCGGGAGGAGCACCGATAATTCTCGACACCGAGTGCTTTTCCATAAACTCCGACATGTCAAGGCGTATAAGTGCCTCGGGACTGTCGAACAAATCATTTGACAGCGTCTTTACAAGCTCGGTTTTACCGACACCCGTAGGACCTGCAAATATAAAGGATACAGGCTTGATTTTGGTGTAAATACCTGCACGTGAACGCTTAATTGCACGTGTAACGGCACTTATTGCCTTGTCCTGACCAACAATACGCTGCTTCAATCTCTTTTCAAGACCGTCAATTCTGGCAAATTCGTCCTCATTGATGTTGCTTGCGGGAACACCAGTCCAGATTTCCACGACCTTTGCAAGATGCTCGGGAAGAAGAATAACATTTTTCCTCTGCTCCGTTGCCTTGTCGTACATTTCTCTGTACTTCAGCTCCTCGCTTTTAGCCTCGGCAAGCTTTGCAAAATACTCCTCGTTTGCACCTTCCTCCTCGGAGGGTGTTTCAGCCTCAGCCTTTTCACGGTTTGCAACCGCCTCGTCCAGCTTTTCCTTTGAGTAGTCCGCCTCAAAAACAGTCTTGTCGTTAAGAGCAAGATAGCTTGAAGCCTCGTCAAGAAGGTCTATTGCCTTGTCGGGCAGAAATCTGTCCGTAATATATCTCTCTGCAAATACAACCGCCTTTTCCACCGTTTCATCGGGAATTACAATGCCGTGGAAGCTTTCGTAATACTCCTTGATACCCTTTAAGATTTCAATGGAATCCTTAACCGACGGCTCTGCAATTACCACAGGCTGGAAGCGTCTTTCAAGCGCAGAGTCCTTTTCAATGTGCTTGCGGTACTCTGCAAGGGTGGTTGCACCGATAATTTGAACCTCGCCTCTTGACAGTGCAGGCTTTAAAATGTTGGCTGCATTCATGCCGCCCTCCGCATCACCTGCCGCCGCAATGGAATGAACCTCGTCAATAACAAGAATAATGTTGCCAAGACGTTTTATTTCCTCAATGAGGGACTTCATTCTGTTTTCAAACTGACCTCTGAACTGTGTGCCTGCCACCATGCTTGTCATGTCAAGCAGATGCACCTCGCACTTTTTCAGCTTAAAGGGAACATCACCCTTTGCGATTTTCAGTGCAAGTGCTTCGGCAATAGCCGTCTTACCTACACCCGGCTCGCCTATAAGACAAGGATTGTTCTTTTGTCTGCGGCAAAGAATCTGGATAACTCTGTCAAGCTCTCTTTCTCTGCCGATAACCTTATCTATCTTTCCCTCTCTTGCCTTTGCCGTCAAATCCTGACAAAAGCTCTCAAGATTTTTCCTGTGTTTGTCGCTCTTTTTCTTGCCGTCCTTTTTAGAGCCTGCGTCAGCCTTTGAAGTGTCTTCGCCGCCGTCCTTCCGGAAGTTTCTGAGATTGCCGAAAACAGAGCCTAAATTAAGTGGAGGAGCACGGGATTCGGATTCGTCATCATCCTCAGTTCCGTCCGTTTCACCGCCGGGCATCATGGAATCCATATCCATTCCGAAGAAGCCGCCCTCGTTCATCATGTTTTCCATTTCCTCCGAAAGACTGTCAAGCTGTTCTTCGTCAATACCCATTTTTTCTATCATGTCGGTTACGGGCTTTATGCCAAGGTCTTTTGCGCATATTATGCAGTAACCTTCATTCATAACCTTTCCTGTGCCGTCCATACGCTGAACAAACACCATAGCAGGTCTTTTTTTACATTTTGAGCAAAGTGTTGCCATGAGATTTTCCTTTCAACAATAATAACAATGCCTGTCAGCTGTTTGTAACCGCACCGCCGTCAGCCTCAGGGACTGACTTGTGCTTTGTTTCTCCGATAATATACATTACGCAGGCAAATACAAAATATACACAGATTGCAACGCACAGCACGTCAATAACAAGCTCAGGCACTGCTTTTCCGAAAACAATGTCAAAGCACACAAAAGCAAATACAAAAAACGTTGCAAGCTTTCCGAAAATATTTGATTTAACAACCTTTTTTCTGTTTCTGAAAACCACCAATGCTCCGATTGTCGTTCCAAGCTCTTTAAGAAAATAAACGACCGGCATCCAGAGCGGTACAAGATTGGTCAAATACAGACAAATAAAAGCCGTAAACTGCGTCAGCTTATCTGCAAAGGGGTCAAGAAACTTGCCGAGATTGGATATATAATTGTACTTTCTTGCAATATAGCCGTCAAGCACATCCGTAAATCCCGAAAAAATGAATACTGCCACCGCTACCGCCTCGTGTCCCGACATAAACAAATAAACAAATACGGGAACAAGCAGTATTCTCACCACCGATAAAATATTTGGAATATCTTTTTTCTTCATTAGTTTTTCCTCGCTGCCAAATATATAATGTTCTTTAAACGAAAAATTTACCTACAAGCAATAAATAAAGCGGATTTATATGTGTAAAAAAGCCGTACAGCACCGTGTCATTTTCCATTCCCGCATAAATAACGGGATTATCGGGTATACAAGGCGTTATGCTTTTTATTACCATGCACAAAACAAAGGCGTAAAACATACCCAGTACAATTCCGAGAATAAGACCGCCCGCCTTGTTCACCGAACGCAAAAAAGGCAGTCTGAAAATCCCCGAGAGTATTACCGACAAAACAGAGCACACAAGAAGGCTTGCCAGAAACACCGCAACAGTACCGAGTATATTACTCAGTGCTTCAAGTGCAGGAAGTGCCAGCTTTTCAGCAAGAGAAGTTGCCGCATCCTCAGCGCCTTCTTCAAGAGAAGATGCATATTCGTCAATCACCTTTTTCGTGTCAACGCCCATGCTTTCAAGCTGCTTCACAAAAGCCATATCTCCGATATTGTCAAAAGCCTTGTCGGAATCCTGCTTCACCTGATTTTCAAAGTATTCGCAAAGCTGTTTTTCCGTACTGCTGCAAATATCATTATATGCATCTGTTGTGCGTATAAGACTGCCCGCCGATGAACCGAAAGCATAGGCAAGTATTGCCGCAACCACCACCGAAGCAAGTCCGAAAACTGTCTTAACAAGACCTTTTCTGCAGCCTCTTACAATGTTAATAATGATTATCGCAGCCAGTGCCGCATCAACAATATATTGCATAGCTTCTCCTTTCAGCGGAATATACGGCATACATACGAAAAACAATTCTCCCGATACTACACCTATACAATATTATTTTAGTATTATAACATCTTTTTCTCACAAAATCAATAGCTACTCCGTCAATTAATAACATTTTATAATTCATTAACAATATCACGCAATAAATAGAAAAAAACGTATTGACGGAAAAGAAAAAAAGATGTATAATTATAGTGTATATTTGCAGGATTTGCAATTCTAAAATAAGGAAAGGATTTGAAAGCATTGACCAGAACAAACCTAACCGCAAGAACTATCATTTGCATTTTTTTATTTGTTCCCCTAATAATAGCTGTGGTTTACGGAATACTTGTTGACCCCAACTCCGTTGCCGCAAACAACCTGAAAAAGCTGTCTGTTTCACACGGAGGATATAACTTCAGCTTTGAAGACAAGGAAACCTTGGATTTGTATTCCTCAATTCCCGATAACGCAAGAGAAATAGATGCTTCCTTCCGTGACTTTGCCTCGGAAACTCCTTACAGCGTTACCTTCACCGAGGACAACGACACTCCCATCACCTACACGCTTTATATGTCAACAAGCAGTGATGACTGTGTTTACGTTTCTCCCGACGGCAAATACTTTATGATGGATGAAGCTATTGCAGGAAAACTAATCGTAAGAGAGGAATTTACTTCTCTCAACGAGTTCAGCTCACTTCCCGTTGCTAAAATCAGCAGCTTCGGCAATGAAATTACTCTTCAGCCGGACACCTACAGTTGGACATATACTGCGCTTGACTCCTCAATGCCAAGCCTCAGCGGCAGCCCCTCTTCCACAAATCCTCTTGTAAAGTTTGACAGCTCACAGAAGGGTACACTTACAATAGATTTCGACAAAACACCCGACTCCATCATGTTAAAAATTACTGATAAAGACGGCGTGGTTTTTGATGACAAATATGAAAATCTTTCTGCTTCAAACAGACTTGTCTATGCCTCCGACACAAAGCTGTCCCTGACACTTACCGCACAGTGGTATGAAATCGAAGGTGCAGAATACTACGGCGAAACTTCTTACAATATCCCCTTGATGTACGATGTTGCACCCACATACACGGTCGTTGATGCCAAGGGACTTCCTGCAGGTGACTTTACGGTTCTCAGAATTAAGGACTTCAACGAAGGCGAAAAGCTTACGGTTATCAATGATATCGGAATTCCTTCCGAAGTTAATGTATATGACGGCAATGACGGATTGAAAATTGCATTCATTCCCCTTGGCTGCAATCTTGATAAAGGCACATACCCGCTCACACTCAAAACAGAAAGCGGTCACGAGAGCAGCGTTGACGTAAAGGTAAGCAGAGCTGTTGAACATGATTCATACACTCTTCTGTTCACCGACGACAAGCTTTCAGAGGCATTTACACAGGAAAACTTTGACAACTTCAAGAAGCTTGTAACAGACCTTACTCTTGAAAGTCGCAACGAGCATATGTACAGCGGCAAATTCAAGTATCCCACAGGCTCCGCAAAGCTTGCTGAAGGCGGTGCTGCATACGGAACAGAGCTTGAGGTTATCAGCATCTACACAAACAAGTACCTGCATGAAGGCATGCAGCTTCTCGCAGAGGAAGGCGATGAAATCAAGGCTTCCAACAACGGCGTGGTTGTTTACGCAGGCGACACGGGTATCTACGGAAACACGGTTGTGGTTGACCACGGCTGCAGCGTTCTCAGCTATTACGGAAACCTCAGCGAAATAACCGCAAAGGTGGGCGACAGTGTTGACAACACAATCGTTATCGGCAAAGCCGGTTCAACAGGCTTTGCATGTGTCAAGGGTAAGTCAGAGGCTAAAGCTTCACCCATGACATACTTTGCAATCTCCATTGACGGAGTATTTATTGACCCGTCAAGTCCTTGTAAGTACGGTATTAAAATTTAAAGTATATTATTTTATAACACAAGCAGAGCCGCTTCGTAATGAGGCGGCTCTTATTTTTCCCGATAAAAGCAAAGAACTGCTTCAAAAGAAGCAGCTCAAAAACCTTATTTCTTTACCTTTTTATCAGCAAAATAACTCTTTGTAATATTGATTGTATCCGTGTCATCGGGAAGCTCATACATAAGTTCAGTCATAACAGGCTCAAGAATAGCACGTAAGCCTCTTGCACCCGTCTTTCTCTCCTCTGCCTTTTCTGCCACAGCTTCAAGTGCCTTTTTGTCAAAGGTCAGCTTGATGCCGTCCATTTCAAACAGCTTTGCATACTGCTTTGTAAGTGCGTTCTTAGGCTCTTTGAGAATCTTCACAAGTGCATCTCTGTCAAGATGCTCAAGGGATACAATAAGCGGCACACGTCCCACAAGCTCGGGAATAAGTCCGTACTTTACAAGGTCATGTGGCTCTGCACTTGCAAGAAGATTGATGCTTTCCTTTTCCTTCTTGGTTTTGACATCACCGCCAAAGCCGAGAGTCGAGCCTTCGCTCAGACGCTTTTCAATAATCTTTTCTATTCCGTCAAAAGCACCGCCGCAAATAAAGAGAATGTTCTTTGTATTAATCTGTATAAACTCCTGATTTGGATGCTTTCTTCCACCCTGAGGCGGAACATTGGCAACCGTTCCTTCAAGGATTTTCAGAAGTGCCTGCTGAACACCCTCACCCGATACATCACGAGTAATGGAGCGGTTTTCGCTCTTGCGTGAGATTTTATCAACCTCGTCAATGTAGATAATGCCCTTTTCAGCCTTTTCTACATCAAAATCCGCCGCCTGAATAAGACGCAGAAGAATGTTTTCAACGTCCTCACCCACATATCCTGCCTCGGTGAGAGTTGTAGCATCCGCAATGGCAAAGGGAACCTTCAGAAACTTTGCAAGCGTCTGTGCAAGCAGTGTTTTTCCCACACCCGTAGGACCTAAAAGCATAACGTTGCTCTTTTGAATCTCAATATCATCCTCGCCTCGACTGCTTTCATGAAGCAGTCTTTTGTAGTGGTTGTACACCGCAACACAAAGAGTTTTCTTAGCTTCGTCCTGACCGATAACATACTTGTCAAGCTCCGCCTTTATCTGTGAAGGCTTTGGCAGGCTTTCCTTTGTCAGCGAGTCAAGAATATCGTCCTTGCCCTTGCCTTTTTTACCGTCCCTTGCACTGCCCCCCATTTCCTCGTCAAGCTCCATTCCGTCAAGAAGCTCCTCGCAGAGGTATACGCAGTTTTCACAGATGTTTACGCCGCCCGGTCCGTATATAAGCCGTCCCGCATCCATCTCTTTCTTTCCGCAAAAGGAACAGCGCTTTGTTGTATTGTTGTTTTCACCTGACATGTGGCTGAATTTCCTTCCTTAGTTTCTCTTGTCAATAACCTTGTCGATAAGTCCGTACTCAAGTGCCTGTTCGGCAGTAAGGAAGTTATCTCTGTCGGTATCAAGGCAAACCTGCTCATAGTCCTTGCCCGTCTGCTCTGCAAGAATTCTGTTCATCTTTTCCTTGATGCGGATAATGTGGTCAGCATGGATTTTGATATCGCTTGCCTGTCCCTGCATACCGCCAAGAGGCTGGTGAATCATAATCTCGCTGTTGGGAAGTGCAAATCTCTTGCCTTTAGCGCCGCTTGAGAGAAGGAATGCACCCATGCTTGCCGCCATACCTATGCAGATGGTGGAAACGTCGCACTTGATAAAGTTCATTGTGTCGTAAATTGCCATACCTGCACTGATTGAACCGCCGGGGCTGTTGATGTAAAGGCTGATATCCTTGTCGGGATCCTGTGCTTCAAGGAAAAGAAGCTGTGCTACAACAAGGGAAGCGGTGGTGTCGTTAACCTCGTCAGCAAGAAAAATAATTCTGTCGTTCAAAAGTCTTGAATAAATGTCATAGGAGCGTTCGCCGTGACTTGTCTGTTCTACTACCATTGGTACGAGTGCCATAATTTTTTCATCCTTTCTTTGATGTTTGGTTTTCGTTTGGTTTAATGGAATTTTCACATTCTTATTATATCGGAAACAAAGTTCAAAAAATGTCGCATTTTGACTTTATCCCTTTAAGCAAAGATGTGCGAACATTTTACTGCTCGCACAAATTTATTACTATCCTGTGAAGTGCGGGAATTATTCCTCGTCCTTCTTTTCAGCCGCCTTCTTGGTGGTCTTTCTTGTTGTAGTCTTCTTTGCAGGCTTTTCTTCAGCCTCTGCCTTTTCAGCCTTTTCTGCTTTTGCAGCTTTTACTGCCTTTGCAGGCTTTTCTTCGCCTTCAGCAGCATCAGCCTTCTTGGTAGTCTTTCTTGTTGTAGTCTTCTTCTTAGGCTTTTCTTCTGCAGGAGCTTTCTCTGCGGGAGCGTTCATCTTAGCAAATTCTTCAGCAGTAACTGTTTTTTCGGAAATCTTAGCTTCGTTCTTAACAAGCTCAAATGCTTTGATGCTCTTAACATCGCTTGCAAGGTCTTCGGAAGTAATTCTTGCCTTAACGTCTTCAACCTTCATGCCGAACTGTGTTGCCATCTCTTCGTACTTCTTTTCGATGTCTTCTTCAGATGCTTCAACCTTTTCAGCCTTGATGATTTCGTCAAGTGCCAGCTGACGCTTAACATTAAGCTCTGCCTGCTCTTTGTATCTTTCCTTGATTTCTTCCATCTTCATACCTGTGTACTTCACAAGCATTTCAAGACTGAGACCCTGTGCTCTGAGGTTGTAGTCATATTCACGAACGAGAAGATCCTGTTCCTTATCAACCATAACTGCGGGAATTTCTGCCTCAACATTTGCAACAAGTGCCTTTGTGAGAGCCTCTGCAAGTCTTGCTTCAGCCTCTGCATCATGTCTTTTTTCAAGGTTCTTCTTAATGTCTGCCTTGTATTCGTCAAGTGTTTCGAATTCGGATGCATCCTTTGCGAACTCGTCATCAAGCTCAGGAAGCTCTTCGTATTCGATACCGTTGAGCTTACACTTGAAGGTTGCTTCCTTACCTGCAAGCTCCTTAGCATGGTATTCTTCGGGGAATGTAACAACAACGTCAAATTCTTCGCCAACGTTCTTGCCTTCAACCTGCTTTTCAAAGCCGGGGATGAATGTGCCGCTGCCAAGCTTTAACTTGTGGTTTTCAGCCTTGCCGCCTTCAAATGCAACGCCGTCGCAGAAGCCTTCATAATTGATGTCTGCGGTGTCGCCTTCCTTAGCAGCTCTGTCTGTTACGCTGATTGTTCTGGAGTAACGTGCTCTTGTTCTTTCAAGCTCTGCGTCAACCTCAGCGTCCTCAGTCTTAACCGTAACCTTTTCAACCTCAAGACCCTTGTAGGAAGTTACCTTTACATCGGGAATTCTGATGAAAGTAATCTTGCAGTTGATGCCGTCCTCTGCTTCAAAGTCAACGTCTGTAACTTCAGGCATGCCTGCGATTTTATAGGGTGTTTCCTTAACAGCCTCGTCAATAGCGGAAGGAAGAAGGTCGTTGATTGCATCTTCATAGAAGATTGTCTTGCCGTAGAACTTTTCTACAAGACCTCTTGTTGCCTTACCTTTTCTGAAGCCGGGGATGGAAATCTGCTTTGCGTTCTTCTTGAAAACTGCATTAACTGCATTTTCAAAAGCTTCCTTTGAAATGACAATGTCCATTTCAACCTTGTTTGTTTCGATTTCTTTGAAATTCTTTAAGCTCATGTTGTTCCTCCAATTGTCACGCCTTTTCAGCGAAACAAAGTAATTACAAATTATATCTATTATATTGTATTATAATTTTGTGAAAAGTCAAGGGTTTTTTTGAAAAATTTATCATTTCAAGGTCAAAACAGGCTTTTTACATACATTTAACCACAGTTTCGCCGTTTTTTTGTTCATTATGATAATGCATAGCGGCACTCAGTCAAAACTCATTCTTGACAGCCCTTGAGAACAGCCCGTCAAGCTGTTCGCTTACAACCGCATTTTCGTAAAGAATTCTGTACACCGCGCTGCAAATAGGTAGCTCAACCGACAGTCTTTGGGACATTTCCATAAGAGCCTTAACCGTGTAATACCCTTCTGCAAGACTGTCGCTTTTCACACCCTTAATAAAATTCTCGCCGAACCTTCTGTTATTGCTGTAAGGGGAGAAAACTGTAGCCTCATAGTCACCCAGATGACAAAGACCGTACGCCGAAAGCTCATTTCCGCCCGACGCCTTTATCAGCCTTGCAACCTCTCTTGTACCTCTTGACATAAGTGCACCCTTGAGGGTAGAAAGTCCGAGTCCGTCAAGCATTCCCGCAGCAATTCCGATAACATTTTTTGCCGCAGCACCAATTTCATTGCCTATCAAATCGTTACCGTAGTAAAATCGGATAAGCTCGCTTGAGAACGAGTCCACAAGAAATCTTTTTGTCCCGTCATCCTCGCTGTCAATAACCATACAGTTGGGAATTCCGTTATAGAATTCCTCAACATGCCCCGGACCCAGCCATACAGCAATTTTATTTGAAGCATCAAGATTCTGCCTTACTATTTCCGAAAGCCGTCTGCAGGTTGATATTTCAATTCCCTTCATACACAGCACAAAAATTTTGCCCTTAACTTCTTTTTCGGCAATAGTTTTACAAAGTCCGTCAAGCTGCTGTGAGGAAATTGATACAATCACAACATCTGCTTCAAGTACCTCGTCAAGACTCGTGGTAAGGCTAAGGCTGTCAGGCAGAGCCATGTGGCTGTTTTTTCGCTCTGCCATCAACCTTTTCATGTTTTCAGAACTGCTTCGTCCGTAAAGAGTCACCTCATTGCCGATTTTATCTAAATACCAAGCAATACACGTACCCCATCTTCCGCAGCCTATTACTCCAATATTCATCCTTATTCTCCAATTCTCCAAAAGATAAATCGTGGGTTTTACTTCTTAATTTTTATATTTTCCTTACTGCTTCATTATAGCACCTTTATCGGCACTGTCGACAAGCTTTGCATATCTTGCAAGCCAGCCTGTCTTGATGTTTGGTTCAGGCTTTACATACTTTGCTTTTCTTTCCGCAAACTGCTCATCTGTAATAGAAGCATTGATTGAAGCATTGGGAATATCAATATTGATAATATCCCCTTCCTCAATAAGACCGATAGGACCGCCGCAAGCAGCTTCGGGAGCTACGTGTCCGATGGATGCACCGCGGGATGCTCCGGAGAAGCGGCCGTCTGTGATGAGAGCTACCGTCTTGTCAAGCTTCATGCCGGCAAGTGCACTTGTAGGATTGAGCATTTCACGCATACCCGGACCGCCCACAGGACCCTCGTATCTTATAACAACAACGTCGCCGTCAACAATCTTGCCTGCATAAATTGCCGCAATTGCTTCATCCTCACTGTTGAACACTCTTGCAGGGCCTGAGTGCTTTAACATTTCGGGAGCAACAGCACTTCTCTTTACAACACAGCCGTTTGGTGCAATATTGCCCCAGAGAATCTGAATACCGCCTGTTTCACTGTAGGGGTTGTCGATGGGACGGATGTTTGTTTCGTCCTTAATATAAGCCCCCTCAATGTTTTCGCCTACAGTCTTACCTGTAACGGTGAGCGCGTTCTTGTCAATTAGGTTCTTCTTTAAAAGTTCAGCCTGTACCGCAGGAATACCGCCTGCCGCATCAAGGTCAACAATGTGAGTGTGACCTGCAGGAGCAAGGTGGCAGAGATTGGGCACTCTGTCGCTTGTCTTATTGAACAGCTCAAGGTCAAAGTCAACACCCGCTTCGTTGGCAATTGCAAGAAGATGAAGCACGCTGTTGGAAGAACATCCGAGAGCCATGTCGCATGCAAGTGCATTGAGAAGACTGGTCTTATTAACAATCTGACGTGCGGTGATATTCTTTTCAACAAGGTTCATAATTGCCATACCTGCGTGCTTTGCAAGCATTACTCTCTTGTTGCTGACAGCAGGAATTGTGCCGTTGCCCGGAAGTGCAATACCTATTGCCTCGCACAGACAGTTCATGCTGTTTGCGGTGTACATACCTGCACAGCTTCCGCAGCCGGGACATGCACCTGTTTCACATTCATGTAATTTACACTCGTCAATCATGCCTGCCTTGTATGCACCAACTGCTTCAAAGAGTTTGGAAAGGCTGGCATGCTGTCCGTCATATGTACCGGGAAGCATCGGACCGCCGCTGCAAACAACCGCAGGGATGTCCATTCTTACTGCCGCCATAACCATACCGGGAACAATTTTGTCACAGTTCGGTATAAGCACAAGACCGTCCATGCCGTGTGCCATTGCCATGGTTTCAACGCTGTCTGCAATAAGCTCACGGCTGGCAAGTGAATACTTCATACCGATGTGTCCCATTGCAATTCCGTCGCAAACACCGATTGCAGGCATGAGTACGGGAGTGCCGCCTGCCATGCGGATACCTGCTTTTACAGCTTCGGCAATTTTGTCAAGGTGAATGTGTCCGGGAACGATTTCACTGTGGGCACATACAACACCGATAAGAGGACGGTTAAGCTCCTCCTCCGTGTAGCCCATCGCATAGAATAAACTTCTGTTGGGTGCTCTTTCCGCACCCTTTATTACATTATCACTTCTCATAATAGTTAGTTTTTCCTTTCTTTTTATGTCGCTTTCTTGAAAGAAAGCTCCGCAAAGAACTTTATTTTGGCTGTCGCCGTTGTTGAATTAAATCTAATACAAAAATCTCGTCTTTCTGCACAGTTTTAAGGCTTGTAACTAAAATAATCAAGGGGACACCCAAAACAGGGCATCCCCATTTGCACAATGTGCAACTCACCCCGAACGGGAGAATATTCAATAAGCAGTTTTGACCGCTTGCGTTTATGGCGGTCAAAACGGATAGGTCAGTCCACAATACAATAAACGCACAAACCGAACCCTTCGTAGTCTTTGCGCCGCCGCTTGGTGCAAAGACGACCTTCACGGGCACCGATGATTGGGTACTCACCACGGTTGCCTGCGACATTCGCCGCGGGGCGTACCCCGCTTATTTCTTGAGCCAGCTCATCATCTTTCTGAGGTCTGCACCTACAGTTTCAAGAGGATGTTCGCTTTCCTTTCTTCTTGTAGCAAGGAACTTAGCCTTTCTGCCTGCGGAGAATTCCTGCATAAATTCGGAAGCGAAAGTACCGTTCTGAATTTCGGAAAGAACCTTCTTCATTTCCTTACGTGTTTCTTCTGTAATAAGGCGTGTACCTGTTCTGTAATCGCCGTATTCAGCAGTGTTGGAAATGGAGTATCTCATCTTAGCAAAGCCGCCTTCGTTGATAAGGTCAACGATGAGCTTCATTTCATGGATACATTCAAAGTAAGCCATTTCAGGCTCATAGCCTGCAGCAACGAGAGTATCAAAACCAGCCTTCATAAGCTCTGTAACGCCGCCGCAAAGAACAGCCTGTTCGCCGAAGAGGTCGGTTTCTGTTTCTTCTCTGAAGCTTGTTTCAAGAATACCTGCTCTTCCTGCACCGATACCGCTTGCATATGCAAGTGCATAGTCCTTAGCTCTGCCTGAGTAGTCCTGATGAACAGCGATAAGTGAGGGAACACCCTTACCTTCCATGTACTGGCTTCTTACTGTATGACCGGGGCCCTTGGGAGCAACCATGATAACGTCAATGTTAGCTGCGGGCTTAACGAAATTGAAGTGAATGTTGAAGCCGTGAGCGAACATGAGAACGTCGCCTTCCTTCATGTTGGGAGCAACCTGCTTGTTGTAGATATCAGCTGCAAGCTCATCGGGAACGAGCATCATAACAATGTCGCCTGCCTTTGCAGCATCTTCAATGTCCATAACCTTAAAGTTGTCGTGAGTAGCCGCAAATGCCGCAGCCTTTTCCCAGTGACCGCTGCCGGGTCTGAGACCTACAACTACGTTAACGCCGCTTTCGGCAAGGTTCATGGAATGAGCATGTCCCTGGCTGCCAAAGCCGATAACGCTTACTGTCTTGCCGTCGAGTAAACCTAAATTACAGTCTGTGTCGTAATACTTCTTAATCATTTTTCTTACCCCTTTGTAAATATGTAAATTTAATTAGTCAACAATGTGAGTTGTCTTGCCTCTTTCCATGGCAGTGACACCTGTTCTGCAAAGCTCGGAAATTTTAAGCTGCTTTGCTTCCTCAAGCAGTGCATCAATTTCATCGGGTGTTCCCGTGTATTCAAGAACAACCGTACCGATGGAATGGTCGATAATTGATGCTCCGTACTTCTCTGCAAGTGCTGCTGCCCCGGTAAGACCGCCGTCAACGGTGGTATCCAGCTTGAGAAGAAGAAGCTCTCGCAAAAGGCTGAAGGAAGGCTCAAGAGCAAAGATTGTCTTTGTTTCAATAAGCTTGTCCGTCTGACCTAAAATCTGTCTGAATTTTCTGTCGTCACCGTGGGTAACGATGGTAATTCTTGAAATGTTGGGATTATCCGTTGTTGAAACGTTCAGCGAGTCAATATTAAAGCCTCTCTGACAGAAAAGCGAGGATATTCTTGTAAGTACACCCGTGTTATTTTCAACAAGGAGTATAAGATACTGTTTTTCGTCCATTTGTTTTATCATTCCTTTTCTTTCGTTCTTTGAAAGATAGTTTTTGCTGAGCCTTTTATAAAAAGCGACCGTATCCCTTCGTAGCAAAAACTAACTAAACAATCATGGTGTCCTTAACAGTTCCGCCTGCGGGAATCATGGGAAGAACCTTTTCGTTTCTGTCTATCAAGCACTCTATCCAGCAAGGTCTGCCCGACTTCTGTGCCGTCTTGAAGGCTTCTTCAAATTCCTTCACATTTGTACATCTGAAGCCGAGAGCACCGAAGCCTTCCGCCACCTTAACATAGTCTGTCTTTCTGCCCGGCTCTGACTGTGAATATCTCTTGCCGTAGAACACACCCTGCCACTGGTGAACCATACCAAGTGCATCGTTGTTAAAGATAACCGTAATAATGGGAAGATTATAAGATACAGCAGTGCAAGCTTCGTTCATGTTCATATGGAATGAGCCGTCGCTGGTAATATGTACAACCTGCTGTTTTTTGTCTGTACCAACACATGCACCGATTGCCGCACCGTAGCCGTAGCCCATTGTACCAAGACCGCCGCTTGTAAGGAAGCAGTTTGCATCAAGGTGCTCAATAAACTGAGCTGCCCACATCTGATGCTGTCCAACATCTGTTGCATAAATTGCATTTGAAGGAGAGTTGTCGCACATAACCTTC
>JAZNIM010000145.1:0-12210 GCA_045577475.1 Eubacteriales bacterium
CAATTCATTTGCATTTTCATACTCGTCAGGCTGACGCATTTTTGCGGACAAACCCCTTCCCGCCTTTCCTCCGAAAAAATAAAAAGTGCGACAACCGAAGCTGCCGCACGAAAAACGCAACTCCACTTGTCGCCAAACAAATTTAAATAGAATCAGAGCTTACACCCTAACTGTACCCATTTTCAGGAGTTACGTTTTTGCCGTAATCAAAAAACAGGTACAACAAACAAAGGGTATAGTTTTCCCGATAAAAAATATACTCCGACTCTATTATTAAATTTGTTTGGCATACTCATTGTACCACAAGCGGAAAATGTTGTCAAGAAAAAAATAAAACACATCACTTGGAATTACCCAAAATGATGTGTCTAATTGTATTTTTCAGATGTTTAAGCCTTTGAAAAGTGCCTTATTTGCTCGCCTCTTCAACAGCAACTGCCACAGCAACTGTAGCACCAACCATGGGGTTGTTGCCCATGCCGATGAGGCCCATCATTTCAACGTGAGCGGGAACTGAGGAAGAACCTGCGAACTGAGCGTCGCCGTGCATTCTGCCCATAGTATCTGTCATACCGTAGGAAGCAGGACCTGCAGCCATGTTGTCGGGGTGAAGTGTACGTCCTGTACCGCCGCCTGAAGCAACGGAGAAGTACTGCTTGCCGTTTTCTGTACACCACTTCTTGTAGGTACCTGCAACGGGATGCTGGAAGCGAGTGGGGTTAGTGGAGTTACCGGTGATGGATACACCAACGTTTTCAAGTCTCATGATTGCAACGCCTTCGGGAACGCTGTCAGCACCGTAGCACTTAACGTCAGCTCTGGGTCCCTTGGAGTAAGGTGTTTCAGCAACAACCTTTACTTCTTCTGTTGCAGGGTCAAACTGTGTCTGTACATAGGTAAAGCCGTTGATTCTTGAAATGATGAATGCAGCGTCCTTGCCAAGACCGTTAAGGATAACCTTAAGAGGCTTTGTTCTTACCTTGTTTGCGTTGAGGGCGATTTTGATAGCACCTTCAGCAGCAGCAAAGGATTCGTGACCTGCCAGGAAGCAGAAGCACTCGGTTTCTTCGCTAAGAAGCATCTTACCGAGGTTACCGTGTCCAAGACCAACCTTTCTGTTTTCTGCAACGGAACCGTTAATACAGAATGCCTGAAGACCGATACCGATAGCAGTAGCAGCGTCAGCAGCCTTCTTGCAACCCTTCTTGATTGCGATAGCTGCACCTACTGTGTATGCCCAAACTGCGTTTTCAAAGCAGATAGGCTGTGTTTCTCTTACGATTTTGTCGCAGTCGATGCCCTTTGCAAGGGTGATTTCCTTACATTCTTCAACGGACTTGATGCCGTATTCAGCAAGCACTGCATTGATTTTGTCAATTCTTCTTTCGTAGCTTTCAAATAATGCCATTGTAATTTTCCTCCTTCACTTATTATTCATGACGGGGATCAATGTACTTTGCAGCATCATTGAATCTACCGTAATTGCCCTTAGCCTTTTCGTATGCGGTGTTGGGGTCGTCGCCCTTCTTGATGAAGTCTGTCATCTTGCCGAGGGATACGAATTCGTAACCGATAACCTGATCGTTTTCGTCAAGAGCCATTCTTGTAACATAGCCTTCAGCCATTTCAAGGTATCTTACACCCTTAGCCTTTGTGCCGTACATTGTACCAACCTGGCTTCTGAGACCCTTACCCAGGTCTTCAAGACCTGCGCCTACCGTAAGACCGTCTTCGGAGAATGCAGACTGGCTGCGTCCGTAAACAATCTGGAGGAAGAGCTCGCGCATTGCTGTATTGATAGCATCGCAAACGAGGTCTGTGTTGAGAGCTTCAAGGATTGTCTTGCCCTGGAGGATTTCTGCTGCCATAGCTGCGGAATGTGTCATACCGGAGCAGCCGATTGTTTCAACGAGAGCTTCTTCAATAACGCCGTTCTTAACGTTAAGAGAGAGCTTACATGCACCCTGCTGAGGAGCGCACCAGCCGATACCGTGTGTAAAACCGGAAATGTCGGCGATTTCTTTAGCCTGTACCCATCTGCCTTCTTCGGGAATGGGAGCGGGACCGTGGTTGGGACCCTTGGCTACACAGCACATATTGTTTACTTCAGATGTGTAATTCATGTGTATACTTCCTTTCATATTTTTCATGTATTTCAATTATATTGAAAACGTGTGTTTTGCACTTTGCACTTTGCACTTTGCATTTTGCATTTTGCATTTATTTAATAATTTCTCCCATCATGCCGGGTGTGCAGCAAGCAGCGTTGGACTCGTCTGTATCAATGTGCATTGCGGGAGCAAACTTTTCGCTTACTCTTACAACAACGTCGCCGAATACAAGGCTTCTGCCCTCGGATTCAACCTTAACGGAAACAACTTCCTTATCGGCAACGCCCCATTCTGCAGCAACATCGGGAGTTGTGTGGATATGACGCTTAGCAGCGATTACGCCTTCGGAAAGCTCAACCTCACCGCAAGGACCAACAAGCTTACAAGCTCCTGAGCCTGCAATATCTCCTGATTCTCTGATGGGAGCGTTTACGCCGATGCTTCTTGCATCCGTAAGAGAAAGCTCAACCTGAGATGCAGGTCTTGCAGGACCGAGGATGCTTACACCTGCCAGCTCCTTCTTGGAACCGACAACTGTTACTCTTTCCTCGCATGCAAACTGACCGGGCTGTGAAAGATCCTTCTTGTGAGTAAGTTCGTGTCCCTTACCGAAAAGGATTTCGATGTGCTCGGCTGTGAGATGTACGTGTCTTGCTGATGTTTCAACTAAAACCTGTGCCATTTTTTTAGACTCCTTTAATATATGTATTTAATTTTTTATTATTCAACAGGGTAAGCAATTGTTGTCATAAGTGCCATTTCAACCGCACTTGTGTCAAGTCTTGAATACTGAACAACAAGCTCTGTATTTGACTCAACCAGAATTGCATAAGGTACGTCACGGACAATCTTTTCACCGTGCTTTGATACCATTTTGTCAAGTCTTATGTGGTGAGTTCTTCCCGCCTTGCACTGACTTACAAACTCGCCTTCAATCTTATCTCTGTCCTCATAGAAAAGAGTAAGGTTGATTTCGGCATCCA
This sequence comes from Eubacteriales bacterium, assembly GCA_045577475.1. Lineage (GTDB taxonomy): Bacteria > Bacillota > Clostridia > Oscillospirales > CAG-382 > UMGS1387. The sequence goes on from JAZNIM010000145.1 coordinate 3,095, forward strand.
CGTCCGTTGTGTTAATAACACATATTGCTTCGTGGCTCACGTTTTCGTTCTTGGAAACGGAGTTCAGAAAGCAGTCGGGTATGAGCCATGTTTTCTTACCGTAGGTTTTTCCCATTTTTGCCACCTCATTTAGTTATGTTAAAGATTGACATTTTTTCAACAATTTACATTATAGCATGTAATAATCAAAAAATCAAGTGTTTTTTTGCTGTTTTGTCACATTAATATATTACGCACAAAAATGTACATAAATCCGCCCCGTTGCGATGTAATTTTGCCATGAACGTACCGCTCATTTTGTCACGTTCGGTGTTATGCACACGGAAAATACAAAAAAGACCTCCCGAAAACGAGAGGTCATGCTGTTTATGTAGTTACCGCTTCAATATCAGACAATTACTGCTGATAGTTCTGAGGCTGCTGATACTGAGTCTGCTGAGGCTGCTGGTACTGAGGCTGTGCAGGAGCCTGATACTGAGGCTGTGCGGGAGCCTGATACTGAGGCTGTGCGGGAGCCTGATACTGAGGCTGTGCGGGAGCCTGATACTGAGGCTGCTGATACTGAGGCTGTCCCTGTGCCTGATACTGAGGCTGCTGATACTGAGGCTGCTGGAACTGGTTGTTAAACTGATTGTACATATTGTTCTGTTTGGGAGCGGGCTTGGGAAGCTTATAGAATGCCGCATAGTAAAGACCCTTGAAAATCGGAACAAATACAAGAACAGCAACAAAGTATACGATGTAAATAATAAGGAACAAACCGCCAATGAAGGGGACTCTTGCTGTTGCCGCCATAAGACCGGCTATGATACCGCCCGCAATACCTATAGCAAGTGAACAAATAATATCTGCAAGCCACATCTGAAGAATCTTACCCTTTGTCTGCTTAACGGAAACACGAAGAGCCTCTGTTGCATTAACCTCAGGCTGTGTCATGAGGATATAGGGAACAAATGAATATGCATAGGATCTGTTAATTATAACAATACAGGAAGCAACGATAAGAACAACTGCAACAAGTATTGCAAGAATCTTGCCGAGCACGGGAATGAAGCCGAGAAGTGCATAGACAATAACCGTTACGATTGCAGTACCGAGAGCTGCTGCCAGTGACCAGATAACTGTCCAAAGATCCTTCCAAGCCATACCGCCTGCAACTCTGAAGAACTTCTTTGTACCTTCAAAAAGCTGATCGGAATATACCTGCTTGCCGTCAAGTCCATCCAGGTAAACCTTAGCCATACCTGCTGTTAAAACATAGGTAAAAGCCGTACCGATAATTCCTACCGGAAGGGTAACCAATGTTGCAATGGCACAAATTACCGAACAAAGAACGGAAAGACCCAAAAGTCTTAATGGTTTTTTAGCAAGGACGCCGAACGCCTGCTTAAATGCTTGCATAAACATACGCAAAACTCCTTTGAATAAATTTAGCTTTCGCTTACATTTATATTAACACACAGTTCTTAAAATGTCAACCAATTTTCGACATTTTTCATCCAAATTCGGTTATTTTTTCATAGTTTTACCCACAAATATCAACTTTATGTAAATTCCGCATTACCAAATTCCTTGCAAATGTCCGCCTTACTTATGATACTTTTCTCCTGCATTGATTGTAAACGCTCTGTAAATCTGCTCACACAGCATAACTCCGAAAAGTCCGTGGGCAAAGGTCATGGGTGAAAAGGACAGTCTTAAATCGCATGCCTTCTTCACATTTTCCGAAAGTCCGTGGGATGAGCCGACTATAAACACCATTTCGCTTCTTCCCGAGCTTGCCGCCTTTTCAAAAACAGAGGCAAACTGCTCACTTGACATGGTCTTACCCTCAACGCACATTGCCACCTTATATGCACTTTTTGACAGCAGCGGAAGAAGTGCCTTTGCTTCCTTTTCAAGTGCCGCATTTATTTCACTCTGTGTAGGGTTATCGGGAAGATTTTCGGGTTTTAAAACCTTTTCGGAAAATTTTGCATATTTGCCGATACGTTTGATATATTCGTCCATGCCGCGTCGAAAATGTTCGTCCTTCTGCTGTCCGAAATATATGTAGGTTACACTTATCATTTTTGACTCTCCAATCGGTGCAATATAGTTCAATCTTTATATTATGCGGTATTGACAAGGGTGTAAAAAAGTGGTAAACTGTGTATGATAGTCAGGGAAGTTTGTATTTTTACAGTAATCATAATATCACAGTTATTTGTAAATTGCAACATTCCGGTATCGAATATGTAATTTATTGCCAAAAACGGCAGAAAGGGATATAAAATGAAAGCAGTATGCTTCGGCGAAATCATGTTAAGACTTACACCCAACCTTTACGACAGATTTGTTCAGACCGAGAAGTTCTGTGCATCCTTTGGCGGCGGCGAAGCCAATGTTTCCGTTTCTCTCCAGAACTACGGCATTGACTCCTCCTTCGTAACAAAGCTTCCCACACACGAAATCGGTCAGATGGCTGTTAACAGCCTTCGCAAATTCGGTGTTGACACAAGCGACATCTCAAGAGGCGGCGAAAGAGTTGGTATTTATTATCTTGAAAAGGGTGCTTCTGTAAGAGGCTCCAAGGTTGTTTACGACAGAGCTCACTCCTCTATCGCAACAGCAACTAAGGAAGATTTTGACTGGAATGCAATCCTTGACGGTGCAGACTGGTTCCACTTCACAGGCATTACACCTGCTCTCGGCGACAACGTAGCTGAAATCACACTTGAAGCCGTAAAGGCTGCAAAGGAAAAGGGCATCACCGTTTCCTGCGACCTCAACTACAGAAAAAAGCTCTGGAGCAAGGAAAAGGCAAGAGAGGTTATGGCAACACTCATGCCTTACGTTGACGTATGTATTGCCAATGAAGAAGATGCTGACGACGTATTCGGCATCAAGGCTGAAGGCACTGACGTAAATGCAGGCAAGCTCAACCATGAAGGCTACAAGAGCGTTGCAAAGCAGCTTGCTGACCGCTTCGGCTTCAAGTACGTTGCAATTACCCTTCGTGAAAGCATCAGTGCAAATGACAACAACTGGGGTGCAATGCTTTACGACGGCAAAGACTATTACTTCTCCAACAAGTATATGCTTCACATCGTTGACAAAGTTGGCGGCGGCGACTCCTTCGGTGCAGGTCTTATCTACTCCATGCTCACAGGAAAGTCAAGTCAGGACATCATCGAATTTGCAGTTGCAGCATCCGCTCTCAAGCACACCATTGAAGGCGACATGAACCTCGTTTCCGTATCCGAGGTTGAAGCTCTCGTTAAAAACGGCGGCAGCGGCAGAGTACAAAGATAGTCGGGAACGCCCGACAGCGGTGACGTGACCTTATCGCAGTGAAAAATCTTGTCACCGATGCCCGACCTGTGTCCCGTTTGACCGCCTTACTTTCTCTTTGCTGAAAAGAAAAAGTAAGCAAAAAGAAAAGATGACGTGACCACACCGTGGATTTTCGCCCTGTCACCGATACCCGAATGCAGCCCCGTTTGACCGCCATAAACGCAAGCGGTCAAACTCAGTGCTTCACCAACGGAATAACAGAATAAAACTGTGCCACAGATGCACGGTTATCCAAAACGTCCACCAAACAACGGCGGACGTTTTTACTTTGGTGATACAAAATATGCAAAAATTTAAAACCCGCCTTTTTGTTCCTGAAGGCGGGTTTGTCATTAATCTGAGAGCTGCAAAAGCAGCTCTTTTTTACAGCAGTCGGTTATAGCTCCTAACCGTTGATTACCTTGCCGTCAATGTGAACGTCAAGCTGATTGTAGGGAATGGAAATACCCTTCTTATTGAATTCTTCACGAACCTGTTCAAGAATGTCAAAATAAACCGTCCAGTAATCCCCTGCAAGTGTCCATACACGGGCAGTAATATCAATAGAGCTTGCACTGTGGGCGGTAACTCTTGCAAAAGGCTCAATTTCATCGGTGAGAGTAAGCTCATGAGATGTAAGAGCTTTGAGAATAATCTCACGTGCAAGTCTTGCATCATCATTATAGCCGACAGAGAATACAAGGTCAACACGCCTTTTGTCCTCATTTGAAAGATTGATGACGGTTGAGTTCATAAGTGTACTGTTTGGTATGATAATTTCCTTATTATCGGGAGTAAGAATAACGGTATGAACAAGCTTTATTTCCTTTACTGTACCTGTATCTCCGTTTACCGTGATCAGGTTTCCCGTAACAAAGGGACGGGTGATAAGCAGAAAAATACCGCCCGAAACGTTTGCAAGACTGTCTTTGAGAGCAATTGCAACAGCCGCCGCAACCGCACCGGCTCCCGCAACAAGACCTGTTGTGGGAATACCCAGAAGTCCGAGAGCACTTATTACCGTAACCACCTTAACGGTAATTGATGCTGTACTGGCAAGAAATTTCTCGAGAGAAACGTCCGCACCTGCTTTTTCAAGCACCTTTACGATAATTTTGGCTGCAATGCCCGCAAGTATCCAGCCGATAATTAAAACGAGTACTGTTTTTCCAAAAGGAAGCAAATAATTTTCGATGATGTGTCCCCAATTGATGTTTTCAAACATAAAAATCCGCCTTTCGTTATTTTTTTGCTATTATACCACACTCTGTTTAAACCAACAACAGTAAAGTGTTAACTTTTTTTCACTATTCTATCGACAAAATGAAATATTTGTGTTATACTGAAATAAGATAATTCGGTGAGGTACGGAAAATGATTGAAATATTTGCAAATGCATTAAATGAATACAAACAAAAATGCGATGATTTTTTCGCTTCCGACAAGTGTAAAAGTTTTTTCGACTCCTTTGGCGTAAGCGGTGTTATGAGGGACTATTATGATGCCTTCCTTCGCCAGTGCGAGGGCGGAAAAAGAGTGAGAGCTTATCTTACATACCTCGGCTACAGCCTGTGCAAGGGTGAGGCGGATGCCGATAAGGTACTGCCCGTGTCCCTGTCCTATGAGCTGTTCCAGACGGGTATTCTTGCCCATGACGATATTATAGATAACAGCGAAACACGCCGCTTCAAGCCATCCATGCACATGGATTTGGGCGGAGGTCATACGGGTGTTTCAAAGTCTATATGTGCAGGTGACTTTGGTATCGTTGCGGCAATTGAGATAATCTCAAGGTCGGATTTTGATGACAGAATAAAGCTGAAGGCAATTTCCCACCAGAACAAGGTGTTTGTTTCCACAATTGCAGGAGAGCTGAGGGATATTGAGTTTTCGGGCAGAATGGATGTGCCTGAACAGGATATTCTCGGTATGAACCGCCTTAAAACCGCACAGTATACCGTGTCGGGTCCCCTTGTACTCGGTGCAATTCTTGCGGATGCGGATGATGAGCTTATAGAATTACTTTATGAATTCGGAAATCTTGTGGGTGTTGCATTCCAGATACGTGACGATATTCTCGGCATGTTCGGGGATGAAGCAAAGGTGGGAAAATCCGTTACCGCCGATATGTGCGAGGGTAAGCAGACGGTGCTTACGGCACACTTTATAAATAATGCTTCAAATGAGCAAAAGCAGAAATTCTTTGCTGTATACGGCAAGGAAGGCTCAGGAGAAAAAGAGCTTGATGAGGTTCGCAGACTTCTTACTCACAGCGGCTCGCTCAAATATGCACAGAGCAAATGCGAAAGCATGGTTCAAAGTGCCTCAGAGCTGATGGAGAAAATGAAGGTAACACGTGAGGGCAAAGAAAAACTTGCGGGACTACTTGAATACATGACAAAAAGAAGTAACTGAGAGGAGAATCGGTATGGCAGAAAAGGCAACACAAATAAATCACCTTGGCGTAATAATGGACGGAAACAGACGTTGGGCAAGACAGCATAAATTTGAAACGGTAATAAAGGGCCATGAAAAGGGCGTTGACAAATTCATGGAGCTTTGCATGTGGTGTCAGGAGTCAAGAATCAAGAACCTGACGGTTTATGCCTTCTCCTACGATAACTGGAACAGAAGCAACGAAGAAGTTGACGGTCTTATGGATTTGATGGAACGCTTTTTCAGAAGCAAGGTGCAGACCTGTATAAACAGAGGTATACGCCTTGTTCCCATCGGAAATTTCGAGAAAATGAGCGAAAAATCCAAGGAAACCCTTTTTAATGCGGCAGAAATGACAAAAAACTGCACTTCTCTTACGGTAAATGTAGCCATCAGCTACGGCGGACATGACGAAACGGTGAGAATTGCAAAAAAAATAGCCTCGGATGTTGCCGAGGGAAAGCTTAAAATCGAGGATATTACACAGGAAACCTACAGTAAATACCTTGATGTTTCACATTCGGGTGAAATGGAGCTTGTTATAAGAACAGGCGGCGATTTCAGACTCAGCGGCTTTTTCCCCTGGGAAACCTGCTATGCAGAAATGACCTGCCTTGATGTGCTGTGGCCTGATTTTACACACGAGCAGTTTGACTGGTGTATTGAGCAGTATTACGCCAAAACAAGAATAAATAAGGGTAAATAAAGGAGAAAAGAAAATGGTTATCAAGGATAATCTTACCGACATCCAAAGAATAGGTCTTATAAAGACAAGCGGCAGCGAGTATTCACAGTATACAAAGACTGTAAACCTTACGTCAAAGCCCGATTTTGCAACCCTTCGCCTTGAGTCTACAGGCATTTGTGCCATATATGTCAACGGCGAATTTTTAAAGGTATCCTGCGGACGTTATCCTTCAAGAATTACATATATTGAGTTTACCTCACTTTTGAAGCAGGGAGAAAACGAGATTAAATTCATCCTCGGCAACAACTATTTGCAAGGCTCTGCAAAAAAGAATGTTGAAGTAACCGGCACTTTCTTCTCCTGCGTTGCATGTGAAATTAAGATTAATGCAGGTGATGAAAGCATACGTATTGTTACAAACGAAGAATGGTGCTGTGAGTCGGACGACGGTCAGACAAAGCCGTGTGCTTTCTCGGAAATTACAAAAGCCGAATACCAAAGATACTGGAAAAACAGTGCACTGTGGCAGGAGCAAAAGCCGATAAATGCGGACAAAGCCGTAATTGATGTGGCAGGACAGGGCTATGAAAGGCTGTTAAAGGAATTTCCCGAAAAGTACAAGACAGCCGAGGCAATTGTTGAAACCACCTTTGAAAAAAACGGCAGTATGCTTCAAGCTGACGGCGGCGAAGGCTATGTTATTTACGACCTTGGCAGACTTCATGTAGGCTTTCTTGAAATTGAATATGAGTCCGACAGTAACACCGAGTGCAAATTTGAATTTGACTATACCGAAAGGCTGTCTGATTTTCAGCCGGGTGCAACCGCATTTATTGAGCGGCTTTCAATAACCGAAAGACTTGATAAGAATAAGAACACGCTTTTCCTTTTCCGCAGACGTGCGTTCAGGTATTTGAAAATTTCGGTAAAAGGCGGCGGAAAATTTGTGCTGAAAAATGTCAGATTGCTGCTTGACATGATGCCCTATGAAAACCTCGGATACTTTAACTGCAGCGATGAGAAGATAAACAAAATCTGGCAGGTGGGCAGATACACCCTGCACGTAAACAAAAAGCTTGAATACGAAAGCTGTCCCAGAAACGAAAGAAAATATTTTTCGGGTGACGGCATTATTGACGCTTTGTCTGATTACTACCTTTTCGGCGATACACGTCTTACAAAGGCATCTCTTGCCTTAACGGAAAGTCTTGTTGACGGCGGTATAAGAACTGATAAGCTGCAAAAGGACATTGCACTTTCAGACTATCCTGCATGGCGTATCATAACTGTATACAATTACTACTGTTATTACGGTGATACGGCGTTTGTAAAATTCCTGTTTAATGAGCTTGCAAACTGTCTTGAATGGATGATTGAGCGCATGAACAGCAAGAGCCTCATATTCCAGCACCCAATATTTACGGGAGCACAGTACTCGGCAGGTCTTGGACCTACTGCATACAACAGCTCGGAAAAATATTTAGGCACAAATCCTCTTTTCAATGCTTTGCTTTATAAGAGCCTTGTTTGCATGAGTGAGCTTGCCTCTGCCACGGGTGACAACAGAGGTGCGTACTGGCAAGAGCTTGCAAATGACGTGAAAGAAGCATTTAACAGTTGTCTTTGGAATGATGAAATGAAGGCGTTTGCCAATGATTATTATAATGATATAGTATTTCAGGACGGCAACAGTCTTGCGGTATTATTCGGACTTTGCGACAAAGAGCGGTCAAAAACCGTACTTGACACGGTAAAGAGAGAAAACCACACACCATACGGTTCAACCATGATAAACAAGGATTTTCCCCTTATCAGAGGAGAAAAGAGAACAATCTCACCCCTCATGTGCACCTATGAAGCAGAGGCACGCTTTATTAACGGCGACCGTGACGGAGCAATTGACCTTATAAAGCGGTGCTGGGGTACAATGATTGACAAGGGTGCAGAAACCTTCTGGGAATTCTGCCACAACAACGCTACAGACCGCTGGGTAATCCCCTCCCACGCATGGTCAAGCGGTTGTACATATCTTCTCGGTGCGTATGTCCTTGGCATCCGTCCTGAAAGCAAGGCAAGCGATGCTTTAATCTTTGAGCCGTATGACGGTTTTGAATATTTTAACGGAGTTATACCGGCAAAATGCGGCAATATAGCCGTAAAGTGCGAAACAATAAGCGGCGAAAAGAAGTACACTCTTGCAATGCCCAAGGGTACGGTTATCAAGACCATTCTTCCCGACGGTGCGGTTTTGGAGATAATTGAATACTGAGGGAAAGATACTGCAGCAAAATGAATTGTTGCAGTTCTTTTTTTGAAGTTACTTTTTTTCACGCAGGAGTTACTACACTGCGGGCAGGAAGTTACTTTTTGTTTGGCAGGAGTTTCGACACTGCGGTGTCGAGTTACATTTATGTTTAGCAGGGGTGTTTCGACACTGCGGTGTCGACCTTCTTTTGACCTAAGCGTCAAAATGGAAGATAGATTTTTGTATCGCAGGATATTTCGGAGTCTGCGGACTCCGACCTTCTTTTGACCAAAGCGTCAAAAGAAGGCAAAAGCGCTTCCGCTCATCGGGAAACTAAATCCTTACGGATTTCAGGTTTCCCTACGCCGCGGCGGCTTACTGACAGCAGGAGGCTGAGGATTCCGCCCGTTGACCTCGGCAAGTCGCTCGCTT
>JAZNIM010000146.1:0-4674 GCA_045577475.1 Eubacteriales bacterium
CAAACATATCTTCCAAATCAAAGCTTTTGCCGTACATTTCATCGATGCTTGTAAGATTCATGCCACCGCCTCCCGAAAGAGTATATCACATTTTTCGACAAAGGTCAACACTTTTTATCAATAAGTACAATTATTTATCGGATATTCCATTGAAAAGAACGATTATTCATATTATAATAAAACCACAGGAGGCGATTATATTGCTTAACGTTACGATATGGAATGAATACATCCATGAAAAGGATGAAAAAATTGCAAAGATATATCCCGAGGGCATTCACGGCGCAATAAAAGAAAAGCTATCTGCTCTTGGCAAATTCAATCTCACAACCGCAACTTTGGAAATGGAGGAATGCGGACTGACCGATGAGGTACTCAACAACACCGACGTACTTATCTGGTGGGGTCACCTTGCTCACGGAAAAGTACCGGATGAAATTGCGGAAAAGGTTAAGAACAGAGTTCTTGACGGAATGGGTCTTATCGTTTTACATTCGGGACATCTGTCAAAGCCCTTTGTAAAGCTCATGGGAACATGCTGCCGCAGCAAGTGGCGTGAAAATGACGAGAAGGAAAGAATTTGGGTTATCGAGCCAAGCCACCCGATTACACGAGGTCTTCCCGAATACATAGAGCTTGAAATGGAGGAAACCTACGGCGAACGCTTTGAAATTCCAACACCCGACGAGCTTATATTCATCAGCTGGTTCAGCGGCGGCGAGGTATTCAGAAGCGGTTGCTGCTACAAGAGAGGTCTTGGCAAGGTATTCTACTTCAGACCGGGTCACGAGGAATACCCCACCTTCTACCGTGACGACATTACTCTTATTCTCAACAATGCAATAGAATGGGCGGCTCCTTCAGGAGGTCCCAAGCCAACACTTGGTCACTATGAAGCGATCGAAAACGTAAAGGACAAATTTGAAGGCTGTGACGAAAGCGTAAGAACACATCAGAATTTAGGAAAGGTTTAAGGTGACATTATGTTAAGAATTGGTATTATAGGTGTGGGCGGAATTGCCAACGGCGTGCATATTCCCGAAATTTTAAAGAGTCCCGATGCAAAGCTTATTGCAATCTGTGACTGCGACAAAGAACAGCTAAAAAAGGTGGGCGACAAGTACGATATTGAAGAAAAATACAGATTTGAAAACCATCTTGATTTGATAAACTGCCCCGATGTTGATGCAGTTGAAATTTGTACTCCCAACCATCTGCATGTACCCTTTGCGGTTGATGCAGTTAAGGCAGGAAAGCCGATAAATGTTGAAAAGCCAATTTCCACATGTATTGAAAATGCTCTGCCGCTGCAGGATGCACTCAAGGAAAATCCTGTTCCCAACATGATGTGCTTTTCTTACCGTTTCAGACCTGCGGTTAGATATGCAAAAGAACTTCTTGAAAAAGGAATTCTCGGTGACATTATCAACGTAAAGGTAGAATACTTCAAGGACAGTGCATTTATGCCCGGCAGAAAGCTTGAATGGCGTTTCATTAAAGAATATGCAGGCACAGGCGTTCTCGGAGACCTTGGTGTACACCTTATTGACCTTGCAGAATTTTTGATGGGTGACATTACAAGTGTCTGTGCAAAAAAGGACATTGTTGTAAAGAAAAGAGAGCTTCTTGACGGAAGCGGTGAAGGTGACGTTGAAACGGATGACTTCTGCATGTTCTTATCGGAATTCAAGAGCGGTGCTGTGGGTGTTTTCAACATCACAAGATGTGCTTACGGCAACGGCAACACCATTGCTTTTGAAATTTTCGGCACAAAAGGCACTTTATCCGTCAATCTCAATACTCCTGACAAAATCACGCTCTGTGCAGGCGAGGTTGACATTGAGTGCAAGGGTGCGCACACTCTCACAGTTCCTGAAAAGTATGCGGTGGGTCAGGAGCAATCCTTTATTGACACTTGTCTTGGCAGAGAAGTTAAATATCTTCCCACGGTTGAGGACGGCATAAAGTCCCAAAAGCGTCTTGATGCACTTTTGCTTTCATCTGAGGAAAAGCGTTGGGTTGAGGTATAAACAAGCCGAACATTGAACGGACTGTCTGATGTTATACAATGTTTTAAAATATTTCAAAATATGTGTATACAAATAGCTTTTATCGTGTTATAATCATAATACAAGATGATTAATGATTGAAGTGAGGACATCATGAAAGTAGGAAAAATTGACGATATTCAAAGACTTGAGCATTATGTAATTGACTACGAAAGCAAGCCTGTTGAAAAAGGCAGAATTCTTTTCATTGGCTCATCAGGCTTTACAAGATGGCAAAAATCCTGGGGAAATCCATCGTTGGAAGACGATATCAGAGCAAAAGACGGTTCTGTTGTCGCTCTTAATCACGGCTTCGGAGGTTCTACGGCAGAGGAGGTTCTGTACTACTACGACAGACTTATAAAGCCGTATGACCCGAGAGCCATAGTTTTAAGAGTTTATCCCAACGACAGAGGCTTTGGATATACGCCCGAAGAAATTTTGGAATTGATTATTAAAATACTTGACAAGGCAAGAGCCGATTTTAAGGGTGTAAAGCTTTACATCTGCGATGCTCCCATGTTCAAGAAGAACATAGGCAATGTAGATTCCCGTGACAATGCGTTGCGTTTTAACAAAATTTTGCTTGATTACTGCAACTCTCACGACGATTGCACTTACATCTGTCACTCATCATTCCCCGAATTCTTTGAAAACAGCGTGGATATTGGTGATTACTTCAAAGTTAAGCAGGACATTTTCATTGAGGACAATATTCATTTCAATTCTGAAGGATATAAGATTTACAAAAACATGTTTCTTCAGGCATTGGATGACATTCTTTGACTTTGTCACAAGACTTTTAATATTTGCTACACATGCCTTAATTAAATATAAAAATCGGGTGCAGCCATTTGAACTGCACCCATCTTTTATGCTATGATGTCATTAATCATTTTTTCGTAGTACGAATCTTCAAACCTTTTCACCACATATGCATGAGGTCCGTTTTCGTCCTTGGTAAAAATATTCTCTCCGTTTTCGGGATTTACGTAATTTTTGCCGTAAACAAGCTCATAACCTGCATTTTCTTCACCGAGAATTGCAAGAAGAACTGTCATGGGATCCCAGCTGCTTCTTCCCTGAAGCGGCTTTTTAAAATGTGCCCAGAAGTCTGTCATTGCATCCTTCAAAATGTCACCGTCCTTCAGACATTCACCGCCAGTATGAACGGGTTCTCCTACCTCAAAACCAAGGAATACAACGGGAACAGGGCATTTCTCACAAAAGATGTGTGCTCCCTTTCTTGTTCTTTCATAAAAATGAAAGTTATATTCATGACCGGGATTTTTGTCATATGCACCACCCATAACGTAAACCTTTTCAACCTTTTCATTGAAAAGTTGAAGTCCCGTTTTTTCGGAAATATCGTCGCCTTCGCTTTCAAGAACGGCACCGATTATATTATGAAATCCTATTTCAACAATTGTAATTTTTTCATCAGCCTCACTGAGCACACGTCTGTAAAGGCGTACGCCGTCCTCGGCATCATCATTGCTTTTCATGCCTGTTGCATACTCTGCCATTCTGTACTGATAGGTATGGCGAGTAATAGATTCATCCGTCGCTGATTTATCAATGCCGATGGGAATGTTTTTTACGCCATCGTGGCTGAGAAAACCGTCAACCGATTCCACAGATTTGTCCATACATGCATTTATGCCTATTCCAACAAGTTCAATTTCACCTTTTTTTATAAAACGGGTGAGAATTCTAAGTGCAATACAGTCATCACAGTCAGTCCACCAATCTGTGCCTAAAAGTATTTTTTTCATAAAGTTCTCCTTATCATTCTTCTTTTTGCCCTGAACTCCATTTTGAATAATATCTGTAGCCTATTAAAAACAGAACAAATATAACTGCATACGCACAAATCATCATACCTATATCACTTTCGGCAAAGGCATCCCCTGCATAGGTTGATGTTACAACCGAGGGAATACGGGCAAAAACCGTCAATATCATAAAATCCAAAAGCTTTATCTTTGTCAGCGGCACAAAATACGTCAGCAAATCCTTAGGTGTACCGGGTATTAAAAACAACAGAAAAATTACGGTTTTCAGCCTTTTTTCATTATGCAAAAACTTGAATTTGTGCATTGTCACACTTCCTGCCGCCTTTTCAACAAGGCTTTTACCGAAAAATCGAACAGCCGAAAAAACAATAAGCTGCCCGATTGTAATTCCAAGCAGACAAAACATCATGCCGCCAAACCAGCCGTACACAGTCCCTGCCAGAAACTCAACTACCTCTCCGGGTATAAGTGCAACTATAATCTGGAAAACCTGAACCGTCAGCAGCAAAAAGAAGCCCATAGCTCCGAAGGACTCAAGGTATTCATTAAACTCCTTCGGGTTATCAAGTGACTTTATCATAGGAAACAGCAGCACAAACAGTATTGCCAGTGCCGCTATAAGCAAAAGTCCGGAAATTAATTTAAACTTATTTTTCATCTCATTCGCTCCGTTAAAGAGAGTATACAAAATACAAAATGCATTTTCAACAGATAAAGTATGAACTTGCAATTAAAATTTATATTTTTTGACAACAATAAAATTTATAATTATTTGAATGCAAATCAAACTATTTTTACAGTCTTTTTTTATATAATAAAATTAATGAAAA
>JAZNIM010000147.1:0-12955 GCA_045577475.1 Eubacteriales bacterium
TGAAAACTTCACAGAGAAAATTTAAGTCAAGCATTGGCAGACCGTCACATAGTGATAACGGCTCATCAAGCTTTCGCATTTTTCCGTCGATGATGCAGCTGCTTTTTCCTACGGTGAAAACCGCACAGATGCTTTCGTAAATAATAAGCAGTTCTTTTGTTGTTTTGTTCCATTCAGAATATAGTTTAAGATTTCCGTAGTGTTTTTCGCTTTCAAAGGGAAGATATATTTTACCGTTCTTTTGGCAAATGGGTACGGATGGAGAATGCGTAATGCCGTTAAAGGTGATTGAGGGGCTGCCGCTTTCACCAAAAAGCTCAATGGAGTATATTTCAAAGCTTCCTTCAGATGAAAGAGGGTCAAGGCGAAGCTCGGTTATATTTCCGTTCCATGTCGGAAGAAGTGAAAAGTCAAATAGACACATTTGCTTTTTTGACGGTGAAATACGGCATTTCAGGCTTTTGTTTTCACTCCAAGCTGTAGAGAAAGCTGTTTTGAAATACAGCGTTGCATAGTCGTCTGAGCCTCGCGGCATACCTCCCTTGATTGTTATACCGATACTCTTTATTTTGTCCGCAGAAATATTCAGATTTGTAAGAAGCATCTGAGGGTCAAAATCTTTTGAAACTCCTGTTATAATACCGTCTTTGACAGTAAGCGTAAGTGAGTTTTCTGCCGTCCAGTCCTTTGCATGTGAGTTAAGGCTTGAAGCAGGCTTGCCGAGATTTTTAGAGTCAAGCTTGCGAAGAGGTTTTAGAATACCTCTGTCACTGGGATATAAACGGCACATTCTTGCCAGCATGTTTTCGCTCGGTATTGTGTGCTCCTGAAGGGTGTTTTCATGTGTAAAAGCCTTATGTATTTCATCAAGATATCCGAAGCCGTATAGATTTGAGGGACACATATAAGTGCCTTCACCGTATTCGTTCCAGGTGGAAAGCATAACAAGACGGTCAAGAGAATTGACTTTCTGCAAAAGAAAATCCGATTTAAAGCTGTCAAATAACAAAGCCATATCCTGAGGTGTCATCTGAGGATATCTGGCAGAATGCCACGCAACGCAGTTAAAGCCTGTGGAGGCGGTGGGAACTATATGAAGCGAGCAATTGTTCTTACGCTGTCTTGAAATCATATTGTGTGTAAATTCGGAACTGAAGCCCATTTCCGTCCAGTTGTAGGCAAAAACACCGTCAAAGCCGCAATCTTTAATAGCTTGTGACGGTTTTCCGCAACAAAGAAGAATAATACCGTTAAGACCGTTGCTTTTTGCTTTTTTGTCAAGATAGTCAAACTGATGCTTAACTTCAGCGGCACTTCCGAAATCACGTATAAGTGCGTTTATTCCGTATACACCTATAACAGCCTTGTTATCAACAGTCATATATCTTTCATCGCCGAGAAAATATTCCAGCCAGTAGGGGACAATATTGCTTTGAAAATCCTCCTTACTTGTGGGACCTCCGCTTGCAGCTTCCCAGATAATGGCAAATTTTATACTTTGGCTGTATTTTGCCTTGAAGTAGCCGTCGTGAAGAGCTGCCGAGTGCGCCGTCTTTTTTATGGGAAGACGTGTACGGCTGTTGAACCAGCAGAAAAACTGGAAGTCAATGCCGCTTTCCGCCATCCACTTGATTTCCCAGTCGCTGACCTCGGGTGTTCCCTCATCGTAGTAGCCGAGATATGTTTTGTTTTCGTCAAATGGGGTTATAACGTCCCATCCCCTGTGGTATCCGTTTCGCCATAATGAGCAGGTGTTTATACCTATTATGTAGTCTTTTTTCTTTGGAAGAACAGGAGCGGAAACATAGTCCTTCGGTAAATTTTCGGCAGGAGATGCTGTTATGTCGCAAAAGCATAGAACGCCGCCGTCTGTTGATGAGAATTCTACGGTGATACCGTCAAAGCTTTTGAAATTTCCGTTTGTGGCATATTCTCCCAATCTTTTTCCGTTAAGGAACACAAGAGCTTTATTCTCACCTGAATCACCAATAATCCTGAGCGTCTGCCAAACCTTTTGCAGATGCTTTTTTATTGCTTTTCCCTCAAGGTACAGAGAATATCCGTCATCCGTGACGGCAAAAGCGGGGGTTTCTTTTTCATTTAACGAGATGCTGCACACACCGCTCCCTTCGGAAAGCAGATATTTCATTTCAAATTCTACGGTGTCCGAGGTGCTGTCAAATTTCCTGCAAAGCTTTGCGTTTCCGTCATTGAAACAAGAAATTTTGTATTCGCCATCGCAGGTGAAAACTGCATTTTTACTTTTGTAAATACTCCAATTACGGCTTAAATTCGGGGAATATTTGTCGCAGATAAAGTGGTTTTTCCACATGTGGAAGCGGTGGGGAAATATGACGGTTTCGGTATTAGCTTTAGCTCCGATTTTCACGGTATCGATATCTGTGCCGTTAAGTAAAATCTCTATGGGGCGGCTGTTGTCTATGTAAAGACAAGCCTTGCCTTGGTCAAGACAAAGCTCTCCGTCAAAAATTGTAGTTTTGCTTTCTGCCGCAACACCCGTATTTTCACCGTTTACGAAATATGTGCCGTCACAGACAGAGATTTCAAGTGCTGTTTCCGAGCTTTCTGTGCTGAAAAAGCTAAGAAAAAACCCATCGGATTTTTCCAAAGTAACGCCAAAGTGAAAGCCGAGTGTGCCGTCATTCTGATGAAGAATTTTTCTTTTGATAAATACATCATAACGGCTTGTTAAATCCGTTGCCAAAGCAAGAAGATTGGATTCTTCCGATGAAATGTATTTGCATTCACGGCTGTCAAAATCCCAACCGCTTTGAACGGGGCTGCTTTTTGTGCCGCAAAGAGTGGTGTCATCTATAAGATAAAAAGCGGTGCTTGCTTTGAAAAAAGGCTGTGCCATGTGTTGGTCCCTCCAAAATGTATCAAGGATTCATAATTTGCTCGTTTTTTCTGAACTGTCCGGGTGTTGTGCCGTGGATTTTCTTGAATACTCTTGAAAAATAGTAAGGACTGTAAAAGCCTGTTTTATAGGCTATGTCGCCTATTCTCATTTTACTGTTAAGTAAAAGATTGCAGGCAGATTCTATACGCACCATGTTTATATATTCAGAAGGTGTCATCCCAAGTCCCGTTTTAAACATACGTGCAATGTATGAATCAGATACCGAAAAAAACTTTGCCAGAGTGCTGAGGGTGAGGCTTTCATGATAGTTGTGATTGATATATTCAAGAATGTCATTAAGCTTTTTCTGATACCTGTTTTCATTAAGCTCATTGCTTGCAATAATCAGTATTTCACGAAAGAAGGCTTCGGCAAGAAGAATGTTGTTGCTGTTGTTTTTCATATTGAGAGAGGCAATGCGCTGAATGATTTTCTGTATGGGAATGTTGTCTATGCAGTGAGTGACGGTGTTGACGGTTATGCTGTAGGCTCTGTTCATGCTGAAATGATTGAAGTTGTAGCTGTCTGTTTCTTCGGAATCGGGAGCGAGCTTTATTTTTTTGGTGTACTTTGAAGTCAAAACAACATTTGTTTCGTTCTGAGGTGTTTCCAAAGTGTCGGCAAAAAACTGAAAAAAGTAGTATATAGTCCCCTGGCTGTCAAGAGGACGGTAGTGTGTGCCTTGGGGAATAGCAATTAAATCCTTTTCATTGCAAACCACGGTCTTTTTGTCTATTTTCATTTTGAACGAGCCTTTTTCAATAAACAAAAACAGGTGAAAGGGCATAGTCTTTCCCTCGTGCCAGTTTCCTTTTTGCTGACTCACCTTGCCAAACTGTTTAATACTAATCGGCTTGCTTGTGTCGATAATCATACTGCATCACTCCCAACAAGGTTTTACTTACCTTATAGTATTATAACACGGACAAAAAACAATTCAAGTGCTTGTTTGAAAAGCAGTTCAGTATAGTGCAAATATGCCTTTCCGTTGCATTGATTTTTCAAAAAGCGGCTTATATAATGTTTTCATAAGGGAAAGATTGTGCATAGCAAGCTTTCTCGTAGCGTGAAAGAATTATAAACACAATAAAGGAGAAAAAGTCATGAAACTTCAAAGAATTCTTTTTGCTTTGACAGCGATGCTCATGCTTGTTAGCAGCTTTGCGGCAAGTGCTGCTCCTGTTATGACCGATGTAGTTGAAACACTGTCGGAAGGTGTACAGGAAAATCCTGCAACCGAGGAAGCTGTTCTTGCCGAAGGTGAAACTGTTTTTGCCTCACAGCCTGAAGGCTACGACAGCGAAAAGGGACAGCTTGTGTATTTTACAAACTTTGATACCGCAAGCACATATACAAACCTTGCAAATGTAATTGCAACCCATTTTCAGGGTGAGCTTGCAGAAATAAACGGAAGATATGCAATGCTTTCAAAGAGATGTGCTTCCGCTTCCGGCTGTGCATACTGCTTTAACGGCTGGGCATTCGATATGGCAGTTGTAAACAATGACGGTGAAAGCAATTGCTTTGTGTATGCAGACGGCACTCCCATTAAAGGTAAAGTAGTGCTTGAAGCCGATGTGTATTCAGATAAGGGAACGGAATTTTCCATTTTTAACGGCTTTAACACAAGCTTTTCAAATGCTTCATCGGCATATTCCGCCGGTAAAGGATATAAAAGTGCCGCAAAAGTTGCTTCTATCGGTGCTTCAGGCTCAGACTGGGCAACCGTATCTACGGGTGCCGTTGATGTAACAAACGAAATAACAGACTTTAACCGCATAGGCTTCAGTGCGGCACAGGGAAGTGCAAATAAGGTTTATTACAGCTCGGTGGCAATGTACGTAATGCCCACCAACGCACTCTGGCTTGTAGACGGCGACGGCGAAAACCGTGAATATGCAGTTGTAAGCGGCGACACTTATACATTCCCTTCACAAAAGGACGGCGTTTCCGTTTCATGCTGGACTGACGGCACAAATACTTACAATGCAGGTCAGACAGTAAACCTTTCCGATGTTGCGGCAAAGACATTTTCCTGCTTTAGCTATGCACCCTCAAGACTTAATTACAGCGTGACCTACGGACAGATGCTTTATTACAATAATTTCAAGGATGAGGTAAGTCTTTTGAATGCTTCGCTTCACGGAGCAAAGGCGGCTTCTCCCGTTCACGGTATGTGGGCATCCAAGGCTTCACACCTTCAGGATTTCATTTTCCCCTGGACAACAGGTGTTGAGCTTGTTTCGGCAAAGGGTACGGAAAATGCCATTACCTATACTGACGGAACTCCCGTCAAGGGTGATATTCAGCTTGTAGCCTCTGCATACAATCCCGGCTCTGCCTTTGCGCTTTATCCCATGTATGATGTTAAGGGAAGCAATGAAGCTCTTACGGCAATCGGCAACGGCTTTTACGATGCTTCCTGTGCAAGATGGATAGGCGGTGCAACAAACCCCGATTTTACAAATATTGCAAGCACCGTATACAACAATGACGGCACTCTTAAGCGCATAGGCTTCCACCCTGGTGCAGTAGGCTCTGCTAAGGAAACTTATTATTCCTTTATTTCACTTTATATAAAGAACCCCGAAAACGCCCTCTGGCTTACAGATGAAAATGACGGTAACCGTGAATTTGTTGTAGCAGGCGGTGAAAGCTATACATTCCCCTCAGCTAAGGGAGAAACACCTGTTACAATGTGGACAGACGGCGAAGGCTATTATTCGGCAGGAGCTTCCTTTGCAGTTTCAGAGGTTGCAGGTAAGACCTTTAAGCCTTGTGATGTAACAGTAGGTACAAAGCCTGCCGATTACATCGAAGGCAAGGGTATGCTTGTTTACTATAACACCTTCAATCCTGCTGATAAGCACGAAAACCTTGTAAATATCGATGTTTCCCACGTCGGACAGGCAACCGTACTTGACGGAACTAATGTTGTTCTTGCAAACAGAGACAGCAATAACCCTTGCGGAAATTGCTTTAATCAGTGGTCTTACGAAATGCTGTTCCTTCCCGAAAACGGCACAGCCTTCACCTACGCAGACGGCACACCCGTTAAGGGAAAAATCACATTCTCAGGCGAGGTTGTGACAACAAAAGCGGAAGGCTTCAACATTCACAGCGTTTACAACGTTCCCTTTGAAAACGTAACGGATGAAAAGAATTATGCCGACGGCTATAAGGCAGTGGCTGTAAACGAGGCGTTAAGCGAATTTACAACAATATATTCTCTTCCCGTGGATGCAGACGCCGACGGCTTTAATAAGTTTTCATTCAGTGCTGAGCAAGGCTCGTTGAACAACACTTATTACACAAGTGTTGCCGCATACGTAATTCCCGATGACGGTCTTTGGCTGGTAGATGAAAACGGCGAAAATCGTGAATTTGTAAAACTCGGCGGTGAAAGCTACACCTTCCCCGAAGCAAAAGACGGCACCTCTGTTGAAAAGTGGACGGACGGCGTAAACGTGTTTGTATCCGGTACGGCTTACGAAGCAGGCACAATTGGCGGTAAGACATACAGACCTATTGAGTATAGTCCGATAACACTCGATAAAATCTCAATGAGAACAGAAAGCAGTCAGGGTATAAGAGTTGCAAGCTTTGTAAATTCCGCAGTAAGACAAGAGGCAGAGGAATACGGATATGTTGTAGCACTTGCAACAAGCTTTGCAGACAACGATTATACATCCCTCACCTTTGACAATGACAGCATTAAAAAGGTCAGCGGAGAATGCTACATCAAAAATTCAGATGTAGACAGGATTTATATTGATGCACGCACAGGCACAACTCTTGCAAAAGAAGTGTTCGGAGATGCTGCACTTGATGAGTACGGTATATACTTTACGGGTGTTGTAACGGGTATACCCGAATTAAAGGAGGCTTATACGGCAAAGCTGGTTGTAAGAGCCTATGTCAAGGTTGGAGATGCCTATTACTACGGCACACCCAAGGTAAACAGCGTTTACGATGCGGCTCTTGTTGTTAAGGCGGCGTGCGAAAAGAACGGCGCAGAAGTTCCCGAATTTGCTCTCAGAGTAATCGAAGTTGCAACAAAAGAATAACGGGTGTAATGGTTTTTGTGCGTGAAAAAAGTCGCACGACTTCTCCTTTTACGGGCTGTCCATCGTGGTGTTGACAGCCCGATTTTTGACAAAATGACAAAGGATGATAATTTATGAGAATAAAAAACTTGGTGCTCTCTTGCCTTGCTGCTGCTTTTGCTTTAAGCCTGACAAGCTTTGCGGCATTTGAAAGAATAAATACCTACACACAGGACATCTTTGATGATGTCCCAAGCACTGCATGGTACTCAAAGGAAGTGGCAAACACCTATGAGCTTGGTCTTATGAACGGCAAAGGCAACGGAATATTTGAGCCGTCAGGCAATGTTACTCTTGCCGAGGCTATAACCATGGCAAGCAGATGTTGTGCAATTCATAACGGTGAAGAAATTCAGCCGTCAGAGGGCACATGGTATAAAATGTACGTTGACTATGCCATGAAAAAAGGCTTTGTCAAGGACGGTCAGTTTGACAGCTATACAAGAAATGCCAGCCGTTCTGAGGTTGCACAGATATTTAAAAACGCAATGCCTGACGGATATTTCCCGGAAATAAACGATGTGGAAAAACTTCATGATGTTCCATGTGATATGTTAAGCTATGATGACATTCTCACACTTTACAGAGCAGGTATTGTAATGGGAAGCGATGAATACGGCACATTCCGTCCCTATGACAGCATAACAAGAGCAGAGGCGGCTGCCATTATAAACAGAGTTGCATTGCCCGAGAACAGAATATCTGGAAAGCTCAAGGCAGTATCAGAGGACGACGCATATACCTTGGCAAATACAACCGATTTCAATTCCCAAAAAGAAGGGATAAATTCAGGCTGGATACTTGATAACAGAGGAGGCGTTCCGAGAAAATCCGTTGACGGCGGCTACAATGCCCACGTAGATATAAGCACAACTGCCGGTGTTGCACTTATAAGGGAATTTAACGAAACAAGCACAGGCGTTTTCGATGTGCTTTGCGACTTTTCCGTAACAAATCCCGAAGGCTTTTATATTGAATTCCAAAACACAAAAGGAAACAGTATTTACAAAGCCGAAATCAAAAACGGCAAGTGGTGTATTCTCTCAAAGAACGGCATCTTTACGGAAATATACGACACGGCAAAATGCGACGGCGGTTATGTTTTTGCAATAAAGCTTGACTTGGATAACGGAGCTGCCACAACAGTTATAAACGGAGAAAATTGCGGGACTTTTGACCTTGCGGCAGACGAAGAGGACATAAATCTGTATAACTTCCGCTTTGCCACAACCGAGGAAAGCCTTGCGGCATTCAACGTTGCAAAATTTGCCGCCCATGCCAACTATGGCATATATGAGGATTTTTCTTCGGCAAAGGTATACCTCTGCGACAGTTGGATTTTAGGTGAGGGAGCTTGTGTACAAGGCTCTCTGTCAAATGAAGCTCTTTCTCTTAATCACAATGCATCGGCAAATGTGTCTTTTGCTCCGATAAGCGGGAATATCGTTGCTGAATTCCACCTGCTTTTGCCGCAAGGTGAAAACGTAAGCTATACCTTGAATTCCAACGGCAAAGAAACAGTTCGGTTTACAACTGACAGCAAATCCTTTTACGTAAACGGCACAAAGGTATATGATTATGTCAGCAATCTCTGGTACAGACTGAGATTTGAGTTTGACACTCATAATTGCCTTGTAAACGTGAAAATCAACGGAAGAAATATAGCCGTGGTTGATTTTGTAAACAAGGCTTCTTACGTGGATAATTTTGTTGTATATAACGGCAGCCAAACGGCGGTAAGCTTTGATAATTTCAAGGTGTTTGCTTTGCAGGAGCATGAGGACTATGTTCCTGAGCCTGTAAGTCCTGCAGGCGATGAAGATTATTTAATAGGTATAAATGTATGCTCGTTGTGGAAAAACGGCTCTCACTACGGCTGGCACTGCATAACCCCCTATGACGACAGACAGTCGGTGCTTGGATACTATGATGAGGGCAGTGCCGAAACCGCAGACTGGGAAATCAAATATATGACGGAGCACGGCATTGATTTTCAGGCGTTCTGCGTGTTTGTGTACGGAAAAAATCCCATTAATATGGGAGCAGACCACCTCTTTGACGGCTTTATGAATGCAAAGTACCGTGATATGGTGGAATTTTGCGTTATACTTGAAGCTGCGAACAGCGATAACCCTTCATCCCTTGAGGATTGGAAGGAACGCTGGGTGCCTTACCTTATTGAGAATTTCATTAAGCACGAAAGACAGGTCATTATAGACAATAAGCCTTTAATGTGCATGTTCGGTCCCGATGCCTTCAGCAAGCAAATCGGCGGAAACGACGTGATGAAGCAGGCTCTTG
Organism: Eubacteriales bacterium; assembly: GCA_045577475.1. Classification (GTDB taxonomy): domain Bacteria; phylum Bacillota; class Clostridia; order Oscillospirales; family CAG-382; genus UMGS1387. Next base: position 9,328 of record JAZNIM010000147.1, read on the forward strand.
ACTATATGGAAGGTGAGGTACAAAAGCTGGGCTTTGACGGCATGATATATCTTTGCTGCGGCTCGTCCGAAAAGAAGCTGTCCGATATGGGCTTTGACGGCTGTTATGCCTATAACTGGGGTACAAACGGCTACAAGAAGCAGGTAAATATTTCTTCAATAACCCAAAGTGCCGCCGATAAATCGGTGTATACCGTACCCACCGTAAGTGTCGGATTTAACAGTATTCCCTGGCACGGCGAAAGATACCCGTTAATGAGTAAAACCGACTACAAGGAAACAAACGAATGGATAAGGGATGAATACCTAAAAAACAGCGGCACAGAGGATTGGCAGAAGAACTTAGTAATGTTGTCTACCTGGAATGAGTACGGAGAGGGTACTTATATAATGCCCGTGAGAGGCGAAGGTGGCTTTGGATATTTGGATGTAATAAGAGAGGTTTACACAAAGGAAAAAGCCGAGAACAGCATAAATGTTGTTCCCACGGAAAATCAGCTTTACAGAATAAATCACCTTTATCCACAGTACAGACGGCTTTTGAGAAGGGAAGGTTATCTGAACTTCGGTATCGGCGATGAAGAGGTTGATATTTCCAAATTTGATTTGCTGGGAGCTCTTGATTTTGAACATATGAATGTTGCAAATCTGTGGAATGTGGATAAAGCATCGGTGGTGCAGGACGAAAACGGCGTTACGGGCAAGGGAACAACTTCTGACCCAATTATTATGTTTTCAAAGCTTGGGTTTGAAGCTAATGCAAAAGACGTAAAGGCAATAAAATTTACGGCAAAGGTGCCTGAAAACTCCGTTATGCAAATCAGGTATACCACAACCGACTCTGAGGGTTGGGACGAAGTGAAGTGCAAAACCTTGACAAGTGCTTCGGATGACATGACAGACTACGTGTTTTCCACCTCATCCCTTAAAAACTGGTCAGGCTCGGTTACACGTATAAGAATAGACCCCGTGGGTGTTGCCGATACGGAGTTTACAGTAAAAGCATTGGAGTTTTACGGCACACAAGAAACAGTTCCCGCGGAAAGCTTAAAAGAGGTGTACACACTGCCTCTTACCGAGCTTGAAAACAGCGCATTTTGGAACACGACTGTTGTTTCAAGAGGTGATAAGGGCGTCATAGGAAAAGCGGCAACGGATGACCCTATTGTTATGTTCACAAATCTTTCTGAAAAGGCGGTTGCAGACGATATATCTGCCATTGTCATTAAGGCGAAAATTCCTTCAGGCACAACGGCACACATTTACTTTACAACCGACAGCTCACAAGGCTGGGATGAAAAGAAGAAAAAGAGTTTTACTTCAAGGTCGGATGAAATGACGGAATATGTGCTTTTGACAGAAGGCATCTCGGGCTGGAACGGTTTAATCAAAAAATTCAGATTTGACCCTGTCAGTGCAAAACAAGAAACCTTTGTTATCGAGTCGATAAGATTTTGCTCGATACCCGGTATGCTTTCGCAAAATATTGTAATTGACGGCGATGAGCTAAAGCAGAATTATATGCCGACAATGACACAAAATGAGGATATTCTTATTGCTTTTGATGTATCTCTCGCCCTCGACTTTCGCCTTGGACTTTTCCACATCTGGGACAGAGAAACAAAATCGCTGACTCTCAAATCGGATAAGCATATCATGGTATTTACCGTAGGAAAAAACTCCTACACCCTTGATGGAAAAGAGCAAAGGCTGAGTTACGTCATCGAAGAAACCGATGGACTTATACTTGTTCCGATAAACATTGTCTGCGAAAAAATGGGATATGAATACGAGCTTACATCAAAGGGCGTCGTGGAGATTTCCACACCTTACAAAGCATATTATGACCTATTGAATACCCCATCACAAGAGGGAAGGTGGGAGTTTGATATTGCGGGCAATACTCAGAAATGGACATCCTCCTATATGAGTCTTGTTGCCTCCGGCGGATATCTTTCATGTCAGTCCCTTGCAAACAGCCATAACATCAATGACCCTGTGATAAATCTGTCTGACAGCACACTTTCATTAAATACCAAGAAGTATTCGGCACTTGAAATAAAGGCAAGATATAGCTTTGTTTCCGAAAAGCCACAGTACCTTGCAATGTACTTTGTTACCGACAAGGACACAAAGCTTAATGAAGCAAAGACGGTAAAAATCCCCTATGAAAACACATCAAGCGGAAACGACTGGGTAATTTTACGCTACGACCTTACACAGCATGAAAAGTGGCAGGATACAGTAACAAAGCTCCGCCTTGACCCGTTCAATGCTTCGGGACATATTGATATTGACTACATAAGATTTATCGAAAACCCAAATTATGAGCAAGCAGTACAGCAAAAGTACAAGCTGCCCGAAGGAGTCGATAAGGAACACAAGGACTTTGGCGAGCTTATCTGGTATAACGATTTTGAAACGTCAGTCAATACCGATGCGGTATATGCCGATGAAACACTTGATTTTGCCTGCGGCGGTGTAAGTGCCGAAACCTCTGTATGCGACAATCCTGTAGGTAGCGGCAAGGCATTAAAGGTGGTGCCAAGCGGCAATCACGGAGGATTCCAAATTGCATTTAATCAAGCACTTTCCGAGGATGGCGTGTACACCTTCATTGCGGATGTAATGATTCCCGAAGGTGCAGACACAACAAGTTGGACGAGATACGGCGTCACTCTTGCCGATGGCACTAAAAAAGACCCAAATTCATGGAAGTCTGCTGAATATATAAAGGAAAACGGAAAATGGTTTGAATACCCTTCAAATATTACTGTTGCGGCGGGCAATCAGGTGATAAACAATTGGTCGTTCAGAAAATCAAAGCCTGAGGAATACTATCTTGATAATGTGAGAGTGTATTTCAGGGAAAATTAAACAGAGAATTTATACAAACATATACAGGGGCTGTATCAAAACGGTTTGATTCAGCCCCTTCAGTCGGTTGAATTTTCAGTAAATTGTCGACCGTTCCTTTGTATGAATGGTATTTATCGTTTTTATGTTGTTTGCCTTTCAAACCAATGCTATTCATTAGCTTTTGTACTGTTTTATGGTTAATTGCATAACCTTTCTTACGCATAGCAATAGTTATTCTACGGTAGCACGATTGAACAATCGGTGCAACACAATTGTGTAAACTTAAAAGCATGCGGTTTTGGATACGTAATACTCGTTTACTTCGGGTGTGAAATATAATGTGTTTAAAAATGCGTGTTTTATACATTTTTTGCCTGTTATATACATTGTTTTCAAAAGCTAAGTGCTGTAAAATATAATATTGAGTAATGAAAAAGGAGTGTAATTATGAGTAACAAATTCAGACCGTCGGCATATCCGCTTATAACAATTGACCCGTATATTTCCATATGGGCAGATTCCGAAAGACTTGATTCCAATTTTACAAAACACTGGACAGGCAGACCTGCTCCCATATTCATGTCCCTTTCAAACGGTGAGGAAGAATATATCCTTGCAGGCTGTAATAGATTCCATAATGTGTTTATCGGCTCAAAGCAGAAAATGGCGTACAGCTCTGTTTCTGTTTCACCTCTTTCCACAACCTATGTGTTTGAAAACGACAGCGTTAAGGCAACCGTGACCTTTACATCTCCGCTGCTTCTTGACAG
>JAZNIM010000148.1:0-6594 GCA_045577475.1 Eubacteriales bacterium
CCGCAAGAGAGAGCATTACGAAAAGCCCAGCGTTAAGCGTAAGAAGAAGTCCGAAGCTGCTCGTAAGCGCAAGTTTAAGTAAGAGCTTCTGACAGTGGGCTTGGTTTTCCACGGAAAAATGAAAGAGACGGTAGTTTGACTACCGTCTTTTTTTCATGCTTCTTTTAGTTTTCGGTTTAAAAATGTGATATACATAAAAATCCCACGGAGGCATATCCGTGGGACTGAATTTATTTCATTATTCTAATTCTTACGGTTTCATCGCCAAGCTTTTCGATTTTATTAAGCAACTCGCTGTTTTGCATTTTCTCTGTCACGAATACGTTCCAGCCGTTCATTTCAGTTACTTCAACATCTCCGAAAACTTCCTTTACGGTACATGCGCATGCTCTTGTTCTTACGAAGTTTGCCGTGACATTACCCGTCATATCTCCGAGAAAATCTGCCTTTTCGTCCTTCCATCCGATTGACTTCTTGCAATCTCTTACAACGTCAAGAACGTCTGCCATAACTGCACTTGCTGTGGGAAGGCTTCCTGCTCCTCTGCCGCAGAAAAGAACATCGCCGACAACGTTACCTACTACGGAAATGCCGTTATAAACGTCATTAACCGAGGAAAGTGCGTTATCCTCGGGAACAAGGAAGGGAGCTGTAATTACATATACCTTTCCGTCCTCTTCCTTTGAAGCACGACCTAAAAGCTTTATACTGTAACCGTTCCTTCTTGCAAACACAAGGTCATCATATGTGATTTTTGTAATGCCCTCGCAGGTGATATCATCGGTTGAAACTGTTTTGCCGTACGCAAGAGATGAAAGAATGCTGATTTTTCTGCAGGTATCCATGCCTTCAACGTCTGCGGCAGGATTTCTTTCAGCATATCCAAGCTCCTGTGCCTGCTTGAGTGCTGTTTCAAAGTCTTCCTTATCTCTTTCCATCTTTGTGAGAATATAGTTACATGTACCGTTAAGAATACCCGTAACAGACTTAATCTGATTGGATGCAAGGCACTGCCACATGGGACGGATAATGGGAATACCGCCGCCTACGCTTGCTTCAAACAGGTAGCTGACACCCTTTTCTCTCGCAATAGCCTGAAGCTCTGCACCGTGCTTTGCTACAACCTCTTTATTTGAAGTGACAACGCTCTTGCCTGCCAAAAGTGCCTTTTTTGAAAAGTCGTAAGCAGGTGTTGTGCCGCCCATTGTTTCAACAACGATGGAAACTTCCTCATCCTCAAGAATAGGTGTAATTTCATGCACTACTCTGTCCCCGAGAGGATGGTCGGGAAATTCACGAAGGTCGAGTATATATTTCACATTAAGCTCAAGTCCTTCCGTTCTTTCGGCAAAAGCCTTTGAGTTAAGTGTAATTGTTTCGGCAACACCCGAACCTACAACACCGAAGCCCATAATTGCTATGTTAATCATTAATTTATGCTCCTTTACGTTTAAACTGCTGTGTTCTGAATATAATACAAATGGTAACAATACCACATTTTATTGGAATTATATCACATTCCGATTCATAAATCAAGATTAATCTGCATTTTTTTTATTTTTTTGCTGAAATACCGAATATTCCTTACATATTCCTTGCAGAATTTACGATTTTCACCGAAGAAAGGACGATTTTTTGAAAAACAGAGAGAAAAAGCTTGATTTTATTATCAGTTCGGTTTATACTTTTATCATTATCATTCTCATATTTTTTGCAATAAAATACTTACTGAAGCCGCTTCTGCCGTTTATAATAGCTTTCTTCATTGCGGCGGCATCTCAAAAGGCGGTTTGTTTTATTTGCTCAAAAACATTTCTGTCAAAAAGAGCAGCCGTATCGGTTTTCACAATTTTGCTTATTGCTGCAATTGCACTTATCATTTACGGCTTGCTGTATTCTCTTTTCGGTGAGCTGATTTCACTTTCCGAAAGCCTCACATCAGAAAGCTTTAATAATAAATCCGCCGAAATTTTGAAAAGCATAAACAGTTTTTTTGACAGCTTCGGAAGATTTGAATTTTTTAGAATTGCAGCCGACCGTCTTAATTCACTTTTTTCGGGTGCAGACGGATTTCTGTCAAAACTTGCCTCAGGTTCTCTTCCCTATGTTATAAACGCTCTTATGTCTTTTTTGAAATTCTTTCCCGGAGCCGTAATTTTTATTACCTTTATGCTTATTGCCCTTTTTTATATCGGCTATGACTTTGACAGGATTTCCGATTTTTTTATGCTTCAGTTGAGTGAAAAGATAAGAGGCGATTTTGAAGAAGCAAAAACCACCTTCATTCTAACGGTGAAGCGAATTTTTAAGGCGTACATTCTTCTTACCTTTATCACCTTCACTCAGCTTTTTTGCGGCTTTGCAGTATTGAAAATCAGGTATGCCTTTATTCTCAGCCTTATAATTTGCCTTGTTGACCTTTTTCCCATTCTCGGTACGGGAACTGTGCTTGTACCCTGGAGCATAGTATGCTTTCTTACCTCGGACGTAAAAAGGGGTGCAGGGCTTCTTGTATTATATGCGATTATAACGATTTTCAGGCAAATTGCCGAGCCCAAAATTGTTGGAGCAAACATCGGACTTTCTCCCCTTCTGTCGCTCATTTCCATGTATGCAGGCTTAAAGACTCTCGGCTTTATGGGAATTATTGTATTTCCGATAATAACCATCACCGTCATAAGTCTGAATGAGCGTGGCATTATTCACCTTTACAAAAATCCACCGGAAAGCAAGCTTGACAAAATTTCCAAAAACCGCACAAAATTTCTCAACTTCAAGAACAATGACAAACAGTAAGCAGCAACATCAACAAGGAGAGTATTATGGACAACAGCGTTCTTATTCACAGCGAAGAGCAAAAGTACCTCGAACAGGTAAAAAAGGTTACTTCTTATATTTCGTCAAATCCTGAAATCAAAATGCTTTTGATAGCAGGTCCGAGCTGCTCCGGAAAAACAACAACCTCCCAAACCATCTGTTCTCTTCTCGCAGATACGGGAATTCAGGCATTTACCGTTTCTATTGACGACTACTACAAGGATGTTATTCTCGCAAACGGTGAAACGGTGGGCGACAAAGACTTTGAAGCACTTGACAGCATTGACTTGGATTTACTGAAAAGCAACCTTCACGACCTTTCTACGGGAAAAGCCGTTGACCTGCCGTATTTTGACTTCAAAGCAATGAAAAGAAAGGGAGTTCGTCAAAGGCTTTCGCTGTCAGAAAATTCCATTGCCGTAATCGAGGGGCTTCATGCTCTCAATCCGGAAATATACCGCGGCTTTGTAAGAGCTGAATGTATAACGAGCTTATTCCTCAATTGCGTTAATGAGGAATTGACAGGAAGCTTCGTTAAGTACCCAAGACTGATACGAAGACTGGTACGGGACAGTAATTTTAGAAATGCTTCCTGCGAAACCACCTTATCACTCTGGAAAAATGTGACAAGAGGCGAAGAAAAATATATTTTTCCATTTTCCGAAACCGCTCAGTTCTATATAAACACCTATCACTCATACGAGGAACAGGTTTTGTTCCCGTTTGCAAAGAGTCTTTTAGATGACATAAGTCACGAAAGCAGACATTATTATGATGCTTCCATGCTTTCAGAATATCTTGATAAATTTTCTGATAAAATTCCGCTTTCAGATGTGCCAAAGCATTCTTTACTCAGAGAATTTGTTGGATGAATAAAAAGTTAATATAATGTTAAACTCTTTGCAAAATCGAAATATTGTATTGACCTTTATAACAATTTTTGTTAAAATAGCAATAAGCTTTTCGGTTATTTTTTATCATACCGGACTATGCAAAAATGAAAGGAAGATGACTCCATGAAAAAATCTTTGTCACTGTTATTCGCATTTACTCTGATGGTGATTCTGTGCACATTAGGTGCGTTCGCTCTTTCGTTCAACGAAGCAAGCACCACAATTACCTTAGGTGCACCGGTTACCTCAAACATTATTGAAATTGATCCGGAAGATTCATATCTGTTTGAATTACCTGAAGCGGGAAAACTTAACATTTCCCTTAACAGCAGTGCTTCTTACTTTACACTTACCATTTACGATGCAGGCGGCAAAAAGCTTTGGGGTGCAGATGCAAAGTGCGGCGGCAAGGTTTATAAAGAGTCTGTGCAGCTTTCTTCCGGCTCCTACTATCTCACCGTTACCTGTTACAACAGACAGTACGGAGCATACAATTTGCTTGTAGGCTTTGAAGGCTCAGGCGAAACCTTTGCTGAACCTCAGGGCGGCAACAACAATTCAATAGTTGATGCTGTAAACAGTGTTCTCGCTCTTAACGGCTCATATGTATCCCACATTTCCCTCAACGACTATGATGATTATTTCAAAGTTCAGCTTGACGGTGCCGGCACAATTTCACTCAACATTCAAAGTGAAATTGAAACTGTAAGAGCTGAATTCTACGATGGAAACAGCAACAAAATATGGACAACTGACGTTAAGTTTAACGGCGGTTCTTACTCAACCGAAGTTCCCCTTAATGCAGGTACATATTATTTCCATCTTCAGAGAATCAACGCCAACTACGGAAAGTTTTCTTTTAATTTCAGCTTTGAATCAGCATACGAGTATGTTACCGAAGCTAACGGCGGCTCAAACAACAGAGTAGCTCAGGCTACACCCGTTGAAGTTAACAGAGATATCGGCGGTATCATTGCATACAACGACACCGATGACTACTACGAAATCAATCTTTCGGATGCCGGTACTCTTACAATCCAGCTCACAAGTCCTGTTGAATCCTTCAAAATCGAATTTCTTGATTCAGACGGCAAAAAGAACTTTTTAACAAGAGATGAGCTTGCCTCATGTGATGGCATGACATATTACAAAACTCTTGATTTCACAGCAGGTAAATATTTCTTACGTATCGGAAAGAATAAGGAATTATACGGTGCTTACAACCTGTTCCTTAACTTTGTTCCCGCAAACGAGTTTATAGTCGAAGAACAGGGCGGCAGCAACAACACTATTGACGCTGCACACGACATTCAGCCTCTTGTTTCATATTCAGGAAACATAGGTGTCAATGATATCAGTGACTATTACTGCTTCAGCACCGCAAAGGCAGGCGAAACAACTATCTCCATTAACAGTACCGTACCCGGCTTTACCGTAAGAGTTCTTGATGCAAAGGGGTCAAGACTTGTAAACGAAGAAGCTGTGTGCAACGGCAGTTCATACTCCAAGACTCTTCCCCTTGCAAACGGTATATACTATCTTCAGATTGCACAGTGCAACGATTATACAGGTAACTACAACTTCAACATCAATACTCCCCCTTCAAGCGGCGAAAGAATCACCTCGTTCGGTTCAATTGTTTCTGCTTGGGCACTGAGTGAAATTGAAGCAGCAAACGAAGAAGAGCTTATCCCCGTTTACTTAAAGGGTCTTAACCTCAGAGAACAAATCAGCCGTGCTGAATTTGCAGCAATTTCCATCGAGCTTTACGAAAACCTTACAGGCTCAAGAGTTATGCTTGGCAAGAACCACTTTGTTGACATTTCCTCCAACAGATTTGTAAACGAAATTATCAAGGCAAGCAACCTTGGAATTACTGCCGGTACAAGCGACAACACCTTCTCACCTAATTCACTTATCACCCGTGAGCAGGTTGCCACGATGATGTGCCGTGCGTACAAGAAAAAAGCAAACCCCAACTGGACTCTTGACAATGATGCTAAGTATCCCTTGAAGTATACTGTAAATTATCTGTTCTGGGATGACGTTTATATGTCATCTTACGCAAAGGAAGCGGTTTACTTTATGGCAGCCAACGGCATAATCAACGGCACTGACGATGCAGGCTTTATTTTCGACCCGCAGGTTATTGCAACAAGAGAACAAGCTATTATTATGGCACTCAGATGTGTTAAAAATCTCGGTTAATTTCAGCACATACTGCCAATACAAAAGTAATTATATTGAACAGCAAGGGCGAACCCCAACGGGTTCGCCCTTTTTTTGCTGTGAGCTATTGTTGTGTTATTGCTCATTCCAAATCAATATTACATCTCTCCTTAATGTTGAAATATGCATACTCGGTGAATTTATCATAATCACCCGTACCTCTGAAGTCCGTTATTTCTTTTGAAATTCGGTATGTGCCTGCATCAAGTGTTCCGTAGAGATAACTCCAGTCTATTTTATGCTCGGTATAGGGTGCAAAATCATTGATTAAATACGCCAGACAGTTCCATACAACGGTTTCTCCGTCCACACCGTCGGCATACGGTACGCTTTCCCAATTTGTACCTGTCAGCTTTTCTATTCTGTAATACTCACCAAATTGAAGCGTTCCCGTTTGTACGCCTTCGTGCTTTTCAAAAACAAGGGTAAGTCCCGTATTGGTTACATCCTTTGCAGTAATATCAAGTCCGTAAATGTCATGAATACCGATAAACATATGCATTGAAGAAGCTGCACTGTTTACATTCAGTTCTTTTGAGCCTATAAACATATTTCGGTTGCCGTCAAGGGTGTGGAATTTCACAATATTGAAGTCGTCAAAGAGGTATATTTTACTTCCGCCGTCCTTGTATACCTCATCCTCAATTTCACCACA
>JAZNIM010000149.1:0-14587 GCA_045577475.1 Eubacteriales bacterium
GGAAACGATAACTTCCTTGTCGTCAGAAAGAACTATATTAGCACCGTAAAGCTGTTCATATTTTTTCTTGCCCCGTACCATTTGCTGCATTTCACCGTTTTCACGGCATCTTGTATATATTTTGCAGTAGGAGAAAATCTCCTCGGCGTTTTTCCATTTTTCAAGGCGTAAAAACATGTCGCTGCCGACGTACATAATAAGCTCGTCCTTTGGATAAAGCTCCTTTAGCTCTCTTACGGTAAGAAATGTATAGCTTATGCCTTCCCGCCTTTGTTCCATGTCGGATACCTCAATATTGTAACCGTACTCATCCTTAAGCGTTGAAAAGCAAAGAAGTGCCATTTCAAAACGCTGACGGTCGGTAGCGTTTTTCTCATCCGAAACCTTAAATGGGGATACGGCGGAAGGAATAATAATAAGCTTGTCTAAGTGTTCTTCCTCGTAAAACACCTTTGCGGCATTTAAGTGTCCCTTGTGAGGAGGACTGAAGGTGCCGCCCATAAATCCGATTTTCATTTTCTTGATTTGGGTAAAGTAATTTTTCTCTTGTCCTTGTCGGAGGCAGCTCTGTAAAGCACGAGCTTTCTGCCAATCATCTGAACACTCTGTGCACCCGTTGATTTGCATATTTCCTCTGCCGCTTCCTTAACGGAGTACTCGCATGTTTCAAGCAGGCTGATTTTTATAAGCTCTCTTACTTCAAGAACATCATCAATCTGCTTTATAAAATTTTCATTGATGCCGCCTTTTCCAAGCTGGAAAATAGCATCAAGTGTGTTTGCCTGAGCACGTAAAAAAGCACGCTCGCTGCTTGTAAGATTTTCTATAGACATGATATCTTGCCTTTCATGTTAGTGTTTTGAAAAGTATTCCTTTAATTTTTCCGTGAGAAGTACACATGCATGAAATCTGTGACTCACGTTGTTTTTTTCTTCTTCGCTTGCTTCACCGAAGGTTTTACACAGCTTTGTGCAGTAGAATACCGGGTCGTAGCCGAAGCCGCCGTTACCTCTGCACTCGCTTGTAATGTGACCCTCACATATGCCGTCAACGGCAAAGCTTTCACCGTCGGGAGCGGCAAACGCCATGGAGCACACAAATCTTCCGCTTCTTTCACCCGATGGGATAGACTTTAACTTGTCAAGAAGCTTTTCGATGTTTGCTTCGTCCGTCGCATTACCGTCTGTTTCGGATGCGTATCTTGCTGAGTAAATACCGGGTTCTCCGCCCAGTGCATCAACACAAAGCCCCGAGTCGTCGGCAATAGCATAAACGCCATACTTTTCGCTGATAAACCTTGCCTTGATAAGTGCATTTTCGGCAAAGGTTGAGCCGTCCTCAACGATTTCACCGTCAAAGCCTAAATCACGAAGGCTGATAAATTCCAAGCCGTCAAGATTTATAAGACGTGAAAGCTCTTTAATTTTGTGGTCGTTTTTTGTAGCAATAGCTATTTTCATAATAACACCTTTATACGTAATTTAGACGAAAAATTATTGAAAAAGTTCCTTATTCTTCAAACAGAGCCTTTGTAAACTCAGCACTGTCAAATTTCTGCAAATCCTCCATTTTTTCACCGACACCGATGAATTTAACGGGAATACCAAGCTCTTTCTTAACGGAAATAATAATACCGCCCTTTGCAGTACCGTCAAGCTTAGTAAGAACAATACCCGTAATATCGCTGGTCTTTATGAATTCCTTAGCCTGATTGATAGCATTCTGACCCGTTACTGCATCCAGAACAAGAAGTGTTTCCTTGCTGCAGCCCGGCAGCTCTCTGTCAATGACTCTGCTGATTTTGCTAAGCTCGTCCATGAGGTTTTTCTTGTTGTGAAGACGACCTGCCGTGTCAATTATAAGCACATCCGTGCCGTGACCTTTAGCATAGCTGCAAGCATCAAATACAACCGCCGCAGGGTCGCTTCCTTCGCTGTGCTTAACTATAGGAACGCCTGCTCTTTGTGACCATATTTCAAGCTGGTCAATAGCGGCAGCTCTGAATGTGTCGGCAGCAGCCAGAACAACGCTTTTTCCTTCCTGCTTTAAGCAGTTTGCAATCTTGGCAATTGAAGTGGTTTTTCCAACGCCGTTAACGCCGATAACGAGAATAACAGCAGGCTTTGTGTCAAGCTTTAAACCTTCATTTTCGCCGATGGTTTCTTCAATAATTGCAATAAGCTCCTGACGTGCTTGTTCAGGCTCGGAAATGTTCTTTGTTTTGAGAACATCTGTAAGCTTTTCAATGATTTCTTCGGTAATTGCGTAACCTACGTCCGAAGCTATGAGGATTTCCTCAAGCTCCTCAAGCATTTCCTCGTCAACCTTGCGAAAGTGCTTGAAGATGTCGTTTACCTGACCGAAAATGGTGTCCTTGGTCTTTTTAAGACCCTCTTTAAGTCTGTCAAAAAATGACATGAAATCAGTCCTTTCAGCTGCTTTTTACAGCTTGATACCCGTTTTCTTTTCAACGTCGTCGATGTTAACCTTCAAGAAACTGGAAACACCCTTTTCCTGCATTGTAACACCGTACATTGTGTCAGCAACCTCCATTGTACCGCGTCTGTGGGTGATGACAATAAACTGAGTATCGTTGTTTTTCTTTAAGTATGAAGCAAAACGGTTAACGTTAACGTCGTCAAGCGCCGCTTCAATTTCGTCGAAGATGTAGAAGGGTGCAGGATTTACCTTGAGAATTGCGAAGTAAAGTGCAATAGCGGTAAATGCCTGCTCACCGCCGGAAAGAAGTGACAGGTTCTTAACCATTTTTCCGGGAGGCTGAATGTTTATTTCAATGCCCGATTCAAGGACGTTTTCGGGGTCTGTTATAACAATGTCTGCATTACCGCCGCCAAACAGGTCTGCAAACACAATCTTGAACTGTGCGTTTATGTCGTTGACAGCCTTTACAAACATTGTCTTCATGTCGCTTTCAAGACGCTTGATGATAGATTCAAGACTCTTTTTTGAGTCCTCAAGGTCCTGTATTTGCTTTGACATGAAGTCGTACCGTTCTTTTGTTTCCTTGAATTCTTCAACTGCATTTACGTTGATGTGACCCAGAGCCTTTATCTTGCCCTTGATGCTTGATAATTCCTGACTGCTTTCCTTTGTGGGTGCAGGGTAATTGAGTGCTGCCGCCTCGGAGAAGGTGAGGGTGTATTCTTCCCACAACTTTGCAGTAAGGTTGTCGTACTCGGCTCTGCAGTTTTCCAATGTGGAAGCAAGCTTTGTCATTTCTTCAAAGAAGATTTCCTTGTCCTTCTGAAGCCCCTTCTGATTTTCACGCTTGCGGTTCATGTCAGCTTCAACATTTTGAGTAAGCTGAATAAATTCTTCAAGCTCTTTTCTGCAAACAGAGAGCTTTTCGTCTGCCGCCTTTATGTTTTCTTCACTCTGCTCAATGTCAACGCTGATGCCCCTCAGGATTTCATCAATCTGTACAAGCTCAGCCTTTAAAGCCTCGGTTCTTCTTACGTTGTCGGCAATCTGAAGCCTGAGAGAAGCAACAGCGGCATTTGCAGACTGAACGTCCTTTTCAAAGGAAAGAATTGAAAGCTGTATTGTGTTAACGTATTCCTTGGCATTTCTCTCGTCCTCATCAGCCTTGTCAAGTGCGGCTGTAAGGTCTGCTTCTTCCTTGTTCAATGCTTCAAGATGTGCTTCCTCTGCCTGACGCTTTGCAGTAAGAAGGCTGAGTCGCTCCTTAATCTTGTCGCTGTCAAACTCATCAAGCTGAAGATGCATGTTTTTGAGTCGTTCGCTGCATGCTTCGATGTGCTCTGTGTGAAGCTTGATATCGTTTTCGCTTCGGTATAGACCGCTGTCTGCATTGGAAAGGTCGTTTTTTAAACCTTCAATGTAGTCAATGGCAGACTGACATTCTTCCTCATTTTCCTTCATGTCAGCCTTTAATTGCTTCATTTTTGCACCAAGGGCACTTATGGACTCGTCAAGTGCGGCAATATCCGCATTTCTTGACATGACGCCCGTTCTTGAAGCGGTTGAACCGCCTGTGTATGAACCGCCTGAGTTGATTAGCTGACCGTCAAGGGTGACAATTCTGAATCTGTATGAATACTTTTTGGCAATAACCGAGCCGTTGTCAATGTCGTCAACAACAACAGTTCTGCCAAGAAGGTTTTCTGCAATAACTCTGTATTTTTCCTCAAAGGTAACAAGGTCGCAGGCGATGCCGATGTAACCGTTTTCACGGGTCAGTCCGTGCTCGTTTACCACCTTGCCGCTCATTGAAGTAAGGGGAAGGAAGGTGGCACGTCCGGCATTTGTCCTCTTTAAGAAACGGATGGCATCCTTTGCACTTTCTTCGTTTTCCACAACGATGTTGGAAACAGATGCACCGAGAGCCGTTTCGATGGCAGTAACATACTCGCCCGAAACACCCAGAATTCTTGAAACGGGACCGCAAATTCCGCTAAGACTCTTTTCGTTCATGACAGCCTTGACGCTTCCGGGATAGCCTTCAAGCATTTTGTCCATTCTGTCAAGAACTTCACGTCTGTGGCTGTCTGCGGCGTACTGTGCTTCAAGCTGATTTTTGAGAGCAAGATATTCCTCACGCTTTGATGCAAGAAGCTTTAAGGACTCCTGTTCTTCCTTTATATCGTTAAGAAGCTGTTCCTTTTCGGACTTGAAATCCTGCTTTCTCTGCTGAGCGTTTTCAAGAGCCTTGTAAGCAGCTTCAAGCTCTTCGTCAGCCTTTTTAATTTCGCCCGAAAGGAATTCTTTTCTCTCGGCTTCGGATTTTTCGCTGGTAAGCTCTGCCGCTTCTTCAATCTTTAAAGTGGTAAGAGCCTCGCTTGATTTTCTTATTTCCTCCTGCTTTGCTGCCAGAGCATCTTCCGCAAGAGAAACGTTTTCAACACTCTTTTCGTGTGCAGTCTGTGCGTTAATAAGCTCGGTCTTAGCTTTTTCAAGGGAAGCCTCGGCATCCTTAACCGATTTTTCTGCATCAAGGATTTTGCCCTTGAGAGAATTCATTTCTTCTCCCGAAAGCAGATTTATTTCAGCACCAATCTGAGTTTTTCTTTCGTTGTGGTGAGAAATGTCGTTGCCTGCAAGAGAACGCAGATTTTCAAGTCTGTTCTTTTCACCTTCAATTTCTGAAATTTCCTCACGCTTGCTTTCTGCCTTTTGAGAAGCAAACATCTTCTTGTTGAATAGACCTTCAATGGCAGAATCAAGAAGGGTAATTTCGTTGTCGGTGTCCTCGTAATTCTTCTTGGCAACCTCGTGCTTATTTTCAAGATTCTTCGACTTGTCGGATGCCGTAACAATTCTGTCAAGCCATATTGAAACCTCAAGCTCCTTTTTTCTGTCGGAAAGAACAAGATACTTCTTGGCATTTTCCGCATCCTTTTCCAAAGGACCAAGGCGTGTTTCAATTTCGCTTGCTATGTCGTTAAGACGGATAAGGTTAGTATCCGTTTCGTTAAGCTTCTTTTCTGTTTCGTTCTTTCTGTAGCGGAATTTTGAAATACCTGCCGCCTCCTCAAAAATGTGACGTCTTTCGTCGCTTTTCTGAGAAAGAACCTCGGCAATTTTACCCTGACCGACAACAGAATAACCCTCACGACCGATACCCGTGTTGAGGAATAATTCGTAGATATCCTTCAGTCTTGAAGGCTTGTCGTTGATTTTGTATTCACTGTCACCGCTTCTGTAATACTTACGGGTAATTTTAACCTCGTCCGTATCACTTGGAAGTATGTGGTCGGAGTTGTCAACGATAATGGAAACCTCGCAGAAACCGGTCTGTGTACGCTTTGCAGTACCTGCGAAAATAACGTCCTCCATTTTAGAGCCTCGAAGGGATTTTGGTGACATTTCACCAAGCACCCACCTTACGGCATCCGAAACGTTACTCTTTCCGCTTCCGTTAGGACCAACAACCGCCGTAACACCCTTCTGGAAGTCAAGTCTTGTTTTATCGGGGAATGATTTGAAGCCTCTTACTTCAAGAGCTTTTAAGTACAATGTGTTTTCCTCCGTTGTTTTGTTTTTGCCTGTGTTTAATCAAAATGAATGTATAAATTGTTTGCTTTAATATCCTTGTTTGGCACGATTTTAATGCCTGAAAAGCCTGCTTGTGTTACATCAGCCGATAGCTTTTCCTTGTTGCTTTTGTTTTGTCCTATAACCTTTGATAAGTCACTTGGACTGCACTCAATTAAAAGGGTGTTGCCTTGATAATCTGATACTGATTGATTTTTGTAATGGTTGATTACACTTGAAATATTCCCGTAAAACCAACGGTTCATAACAAGCTCACCCATGGCAGGGTGATTTGCACCTGCATAAACCTCGTTTTCGTCGGAAAGTGATTCGCTTGCCTGAAGCCCGATTCTTAAAACCTTTACTTTTGCCTTTATAAGCTCAGAGTAAACCGCACAGCTTCTTTCCACTGCCTCGTCAACTGTCAGAGGAGTGTACTCGTTATTCTTTGCCATTTCGCAAAGCTCTGTTTTGTGAAAGACTACGCAAGGATAAATTCTTGACTCCTTGCAGCCAAGCTCACCGATTTTCTGTGCTGTGTAGACTTCATCATCCACGGTAGAGTAGGGTAGTCCCACCATCATCTGACCGCCTAATATAAAGCCGTAGTCGTTGATAAGCCTGCACGCCCTTTGTGTATCTTCAACAGTGTGACCACGCTTGCAGGCATCAAGAACATGCTGTCGCATTGACTGAATACCAAGCTCAATGTGGGTAACTCCGTATCTTTTGAGAATAGACAGTATTTTCTCATCAATATAATCGGGACGTGTAGACAGACGGATTGAAGTCACTCTGCCCGTTTTTATGTATTCATGAGCAATAGAACAAAGATATGTCATTCTGTCTATGCCGATACCCGTAAAAGAACCGCCGAAAAAGGCAATCTCAACCTCAGCATCATCTTCAATTGTGGATAAAGCTATGTCAATCTGCTCTTTTACCTTGCTGTCGTCCTGATTGTGAACGCCTGTAATGGTTCTCTGATTGCAGAATACACAGTCGTTTTTGCAGCCTTCATGGGGAATAAAAATCGGAATGTTGACGTGTCTTGCCATTATTTGTCACTGATTTTGCCAAAGAGAATAAGGGCTTCTCTCGCTGCCGCCTGCTCGGCATCACGCTTGGATTTTCCGCGTCCCTTGCCGATGACGTTGTTGTTGAGCAGTACATGGTAGTCAAACATTTTTGCATGAGAAGGACCGCTTTCGCCTACCATTATGTATTCGAGAATGTCGCCGCGGTTTTGCTGAACAAACTTCTGAAGTAAGGTTTTGTAATCCTCGCCGCCGCCTGATTTTATAAGCTTTTCGGCAGCTTCCGCAAGATATGGAAGTACAAATTTTCTTGCACTTGCAAAGCCACTGTCAAGATAAATTGCTGCAAGCAGTGCTTCAAAGGCATCGGAAAGTATGGACTTTCTCGTTCTTCCGCCCGTCACTTCTTCTCCGTGGCCGAGCTTTAAGAAACTACCCAAATCAATTTTCTGAGCATATTCATAGAGTGCGTTTTCGCAAACAATGCCTGCTCTGATTTTAGTAAGGTCGCCTTCAAATAATGTACTGTTTCCCTTAAAAAGATAAACGCTTGCAATAAGTGATAACACCGAGTCGCCTAAAAATTCAAGACGCTCGTTGTACATTATTTCAACGCCCTTGGCTTTAAGCTCGTTGGCGTATGATGAATGAGTAAGTGCCGTGTCAAGCAGACACTTGTCGCTGAACTCATAGCCTATTTTTTCTTCAAGTAAAGAAACGTTTTGCTGCATCTGATAATGCACCTTTCTTTAATGTAATTATTCCTTATCTGTGCTTTTTGCAGACAGGGAAGCAATGTAGTCAATCATGCCTGACTCGGCATATCTTTTAGCCTGTCCGATGCAAACGGCAACACTTACGTGATTTGCACTTCCGTGAGCCTTGATAACGGGCTTTGCAATGCCGAGGAAGGGAGCACCGCCGTAAATGGAGTAGTCCATTTCACGCTGAAGCGCCTTAACGCTTCCTTTTGCAAACAGGTACGCAATTTTAGAGAATATGTTGCGGTAGAAAATCTTTTTAAGACAGGTTTTTACAAACTTGCCGCCGCCCTCGACCATTTTGAGAACTATGTTGCCCGTAAATCCATCGCATACAAGCACATCACAAGGACCTTCAAAGATTTCTCTGCCTTCAACGTTGCCTCTGAAGTTTATTTCTTCCATCGCTTTAAGACGGCTGTAAACCTGTTTCTGAAGCTCTGTACCCTTACATTCTTCCTCGCCGTTGTTTATAAGACCGACCTTCGGGTTGTCAATTCCCATAACCTTGTTCATGTAAATACTGCCCATTCTTGCAAACATAACAAGGTCGTCGGGTGAGCAGTCAACGTTTGCACCCGAGTCTGCGATAAGAGCAGGAGAGCCGACGGGAATGATAGCACCGAGAGCCGGACGTCTTACACCCTTGATTCTGCGAATAATCAGAGTTGAGCCTGTAAAGAGAGCACCTGTGCTTCCGGCGCATACAACAGCATCGCCTGCTCCTTCCTTAAGAAGCTTTAAGGCAACAGCCATTGAGGACTCGCTCTTTTCCTTAGTAACAACACTCGGGTCATCCGTCATAAGAATGTTTTCACCTGTGTTTTCAACTATTTCGTGACCATCAAGACTCATGGAACACTTCTCTGCAGACTTTTCGATTTCAGTCTTTGTGCCTACGAGTATAAGTGATACGTTTTCCTTTTTTGCACCTTCAAGAGCACCTTTAACTATTTCGTCGGGAGCGTTGTCACCGCTCATGCAGTCAACTATAATTTTCATTTATTTAACCTCTTTCAGAATATGTGTTTGTTGCTTCAGCTTTCGCTGACATCCTCACACTCACCTTTGTAAGAGCAGGATTTGTTGTAGCATACGCATAAATTCTTGCCTCTCTTTTTGAGAAGCATGCCGCCGCACTGAGGACACTTGTCGTTTGTGGGCGTGTCGCAGGAGGTGAATTTGCAGTCGGGATATGAAGAACAGCTGTAGAATACGGTTCTGTTTCTGCCGCGTCTTACAACTATTTTTGATGAGCATAAGGGACAACTTACATCAAGCTCAATGTTTATAGGCTTTGTACCCTTGCATTCGGGATACTTTGCACAAGCATAGAAAGAGCCGAATCTGCTCTTTTTTATAACCATTGGACCGCCGCATTTGTCGCACTTTACATCATCGGGTGCAGGAGTAGGAGCGTTTTCTTCGGAATCCTTTGTAATTGCGTTGCCGTCCTTGTCAAGAGGCTTTGTGTTCTTGCATTCGGGATAACCGGGACAAGCTGCGAACTTTCCGAAGCGTCCGCTTTTTACAACCATAGTTCTTCCGCACTTTTCGCAGACAATGTCTGTTTCAATTACGGGAAGCTTGTAGCTCTTGTCCTTGACGGATTCTTCAGCCTTTTCCAGTTCCTTTTCAAAGTCATCGTAAAAATCCTTCAGAACATCTACGAGAATTTTGTCGCCGCTTTCAATTTCGTCAAGACTTGTTTCCATGTTGGCTGTAAAGTTGAAATCGGTGATGTCAGGGAAATTGTCAACCATAAGGCTGTTTGTTGCTTCACCCAGAGCCGTTGGTGCAAGTGCCTTTGCAGCTCTTTCAACGTAGCCTCTCTGAACAATTGTCGTAATGGTAGGCGTATAGGTGCTGGGTCGTCCGATTCCCTTTTCTTCAAGAGCTTTTATGAGCGTTGCTTCGGTGAATCTTGCGGGAGGCTGAGTAAAGTGTTGTTCCGTAACTATATTACTTCCTTTGAGGTGTTCGCCTTCATATGTGTAGGGAAGATAGGAATTTACGGTTTTGTCGTTTGTTTCCTCATCGTTTGTTTCTTCGTAAACAGACATGAAGCCTGCAAACTTTATAACGCTTCCCGTTGAACGGAAAAGTGCATTTTCACAAACCGAATCAATGGTAACCGTATCAATAATCGCAGAAGCCATCTGGCTTGCAATAAATCTGTCCCAGATGAGCTTGTAAAGCTTGTACTGGTCGTTTGAAAGATATGCACGTATTGATTTTGGTGAGTATTCAAGATAAGACGGACGAATAGCTTCATGTGCATCCTGAGCATCATTTCTTGACTTGTATATTCTTCGCTGCTTGGGATAGAATTCGCTGCCGTAGTTTTCGGTTATAAACTGCTTTGCACTTTCAGCAGCAATATCCGAAATTCTCAGTGAGTCTGTTCTCATGTAAGTAATAATACCGTGAGTACCCTTGTCGCCAAGCTGAATACCTTCATAAAGCTCCTGTGCTGTCTTCATGGTTTTAGCCGAGGCAAAGCCAAGACGCTTGTAAGCCTCCTGTTGAAGTGTGGAGGTGGTGAAGGGAGGAGCGGGATTTTTTGTACGCTGGGATTTTTTCATGCTTTTTACAATAAAGTCCTTGCCTTCAATGGCAGTGAGAACCTTGTTTGTATCAGCTTCGTTTTTGAGCTCCTGCTTTTTTTCCGGAGTTCCGTAATAGTATGCACTGAATTGCTTGCCGTCGGTAGTTTCAAGAGTTGCGTCAATTGACCAGTATTCCTTAGGCTTGAAAGCTCGTATTTCGTTTTCTCTGTCAACAATCATTTTTGTTGCAACAGACTGAACACGACCTGCCGAAAGACCGCTCTTGATGTTTTTCCACAGAACGGGACTGAGCTTGTAGCCCACAATTCTGTCCAAAATTCTTCTTGCCTGCTGTGCATCAACAAGATTCATGTCAATCTTGCTTGAATTCTTGATGGCGTCCTTAACACAGGGCTTTGTAATTTCGTTGAATTTAACCCTTTTGATTTTTTCTTCGGGTATTCCGAGAACTGTTGCAAGATGCCATGCGATAGCCTCCCCCTCACGGTCAGGGTCCGTTGCAAGGAAAACCGTGTCTGCGTTTTTTGCATCGGTTTTCAGTTCCTTGATTAAATCGCCTTTTCCTCGGATGTTGATGTATTTTGGGGTAAAGTTATCTTCAATGTTAACACCTAAGGTGCTCTTGGGAAGATCTCTTACATGACCCTTGGAGGCTGTTACTTTATAATTCTTTCCTAAATAGCCTTTAATTGTTTTAGCCTTGGCAGGGGACTCAACTATTACTAAATTTGCCAAAATTCTTCCTCTTTCCGACGTATAACGTCATTTAATATATGTATGCAAAGTGTCTTGAGTTTCAACGAGCTTTTATTTTGTACCGTCCGCCGGGACAAGCTTCAATAATGTCGTAGATTTCAAGAAGGGTGAGCACCGAAAGCACCTGCTCGATTTTTAATCCCCGAGAGGCAATTTCGTTGGCGGTAAGACTTTTACCTTCCTTGCGGAAAATTTCGTATATTTGCATTTCCTCGGAACTGAGCACCGAAAGGTCAACGGGTTTTATGTTGTTGTCGGTGGATGATGCAGGACTTTCCTTGATTTTCGTTTTACTCTCGGGCTTTTCTGGAGAAGTCTTCGGGACATCGCTTTTTTGCTCGGATATTTCAGACTCTTTGTAGGGAGTTACCGCTTCAATTAAACGCCTGTTTTGAGAGTAACTGTCGTGGGGTGTACCGTTCAAAGCACCGTCCGAGTCTTCGTTTGTTTTTCTTTTTTGCGGAATGTGCCGTCTGTTTACGGGAACATCGGGGTCTGTGCCCTTTTTGAAATATTTTGAAACGAGTAAATCCAGTTTGTCGTTGGGGACGGGATTTTTGTTTGCGAGGTTTATTCTGTGCGGAAAATTCATGGAGTATTCCGAAAGAACATCGTCAGCCTCGGTAAATACTGTAGCACCGTTTTTAATTAGCTCCAATGCACCTGAATAGGTCTTGTCATAAGGCTTGCCGGGAACAGCGAAAATGGGACGTCCCTGATTTTCAGCATGCTCTGCGGTAATCATTGCACCGCTTCCCTTTGCGTTCGCCTCAAAAATGCAGGTTGCACAGGATAAACCGCTTATAACTCTGTTGCGAACGGGAAAGTTTTTACCTTCGGGCGGTGTGAAGGGTGCAAATTCTGTAATAATCAAACCGCTTGCACTGAGCCTGTGAAATAATTCCTTGTTCTCGTCGGGATATATTCTGTCAATGCCGCAGCCTAAGACACCCACGGCATAGCCGTTTGCATCAAGTGCACCCGAGATGCACGCACCGTCAATGCCTGCAGCAAGTCCGTTGACAATTACAGCTCCCTTGCTTGCGGCATCAAAGGCAATTTTATAAGCATGCCTGAAGCCTCTTTCCGAGCAAGAGCGTGTGCCAACCATGGTAATGCATGGAAGGTCGTCAAGATTGTTAAGCCTGCCCCTGTAGTAAAACAGCGGAGGAGGTGAGTCGATTATTTTAAGCCTTTCGGGGTAGTACGGCTCGTCGTAGCAGATAAAGCCGATATTTGCAGCCTTGCAGTATCCAAAATGATTTTTTGCAAGGGTCAGATCCTTGTTGCAAAGCTTAATGCAATCTGCTTTTGATAAAGACAGAGCTTCATAATCCTCTTTTGATGCTTTGTAAATGTCAAATATTGAATTAAAATGTGAAAGAAGAAGCTTTGGAACGGCAGAGCCGGCACGGAATGTGTTTGACAGCCAGATATAGTATAGAATTTTTTCATCCATCGGCGTTTTCTCCTTCCTTGTGAATTCTTAAAAGCTTGTCTTTGTTCATTTCCCAAAGCACAACCGAACACGCAGTTGCGGCATTAAGAGACTCGGCAGAGGGAAGCATTGGAATTATAATACTGTTTTTGCACAGATTTACAGTGTCCTCGCTTATCCCGTTTCCTTCATTACCTATAATGATGCTGTCGCCGCTTTGAAAAGTAAAGTCGCCCAAAATATGGGATTTTTCGCTGAGAGTTGTGCAAATGACCCTGTTGTTTAAGTCAAGCTGTTTTTGTATAAATAAGTGCAGGTTATCGCAGTAAATAAAATCAGCCTTGAATACACTGCCCATCGCACTTCTTAAAACCTTTGAGTTGTAAACGTCGGCACACTTGTGTGAAAGGACTATTTTGCTCATGCCGAGAGAATAGGCACATCTGAAAAGCGCACCGATGTTCAATGGATTCTGAACATCCTCGAGAATAAGAAAATTTCCTTCACTAAGCTCTTTGTCAGAAAAGCATTTTTCACTCGGTTTCAATATAACAGAGAATATCCCCTGAGGCGAAGTTTCCTCCGTCAGCTTTTCATAAACCTCATCGGTTATAAGAATGTATTCATCGGCGTTTGCTTTTTCAAGCAGTGAAGAATATCTGTCCAGAGCATTCTTCGTAAAATAAATACATACAAAACTCAGTCCTTCATGGATACCTTCTTCAAGAAGCTTTGAGCCTTCTGCGGCAAAAACTCCTTCCTTGTCCCTGAATTTTTTGTCACGGAGCTTTGAGGCATATATTATCTTGTCGTTTTTTCGGGAAGAAATATACCCGTATTCCATGTGCGTAAATTCACTCCTAATATTATTGTAAGAATTTTGCATATAATTAGGCATAATACTTCAGTCTACAATCCATTATATTTTATACTCATTTATTTTTTAATTCAACAAGTATTTATGAATAAAAATCAGAAAAATCGGATTTTTTGTGTACGTTGAATTAACTGACGGTTAATTAACTTAACTGAAAAGGCGTTTTTGCATATTCACAATGAATTCACACTAAATTGCTACAATAATCACTTCAGGTGTGTTATAATTATAAAAATAAGGAGGTGCGGCTTTGAGTAACGGAAAAATCGGAGTAATCATACCTGCAGGAGGAAGCGGAAGCAGAATGGGCGGCGTTTATAAGCCGTTGGAAAAGCTGTGCGGAAAAGAAATGCTTCTTTACAGCCTTGAAACCTTTGAAAAGTGTTGTGACGTTGAATTTGTGGTTATTTCTGCAAAGGAAGAAAAGATACAAGAAATAGAGAAGCTGTGCCGTGATAATTGCTGTACCAAGGTGAAAAAAGTCGTGCAGGGCGGTATTGACAGACAGTGCAGCGTAGTAAATGCCTTTCGGTGCGGCTTGTTTGATGACGAAAACGTGGAATACGTTGCAATACACGATGCGGCAAGACCTCTCTTTAACCTCAGTATGGCAAAGAAGGTTTTCGATGAGGTGAAATTGCTCGGTACTGCGGTGTGTGCATGTAAGGTAAGAGATACCATCAAAAAAACTGATGATGAGGGATATGTTGTTTCAGGCGTTGACAGAGAGGGACTGTGGCTGATGCAGACTCCTCAGGTTTTTAAAAAAGAGCTTTACAAAAGAGCTGTGGATTATGCCGAGAAAAGCGGATTTACTGCAACGGATGACAGCTCACTTGTTATAAATCTCGGAGAAAAGGTGCATTTGTGCGATACCCCTTCATCAAATATAAAGATTACATATCCCGAGGATACGTATCTTGCAAATGCCATAATAAACTATGAGAGGACGGGAAAGAATAAATGCGAATAGGACACGGATATGACGTACACAGACTGGTCGAAGGAAGAAAGCTTATTCTTGGTGGAGTTAATATACCGCACGAAAAAGGACTTGACGGTCATTCTGATGCAGACGTACTCGTACATGCAATAATTGACTCAATTATCGGCGCTTTGGGACTAAGTCGGAT
>JAZNIM010000150.1:0-15706 GCA_045577475.1 Eubacteriales bacterium
TTTATAACACACGAGGAAACAGGCTGGGTGCTTGGTGACTGGGGATTTCCTTATGAAGGCAATCTTGAAATTCTGCCTCAGAACTATGTCAATACCTACTTTTACGTAAAATGCCTGCTTCAGGCATCGCAAATGTGTAAGGCTATCGGGAAATATAAGGACGAAGCCGCATATCTTGCAAAAGCAGACTACAGCAAAGAGGCAATGATTGCAGCATATAAATCACCCATGACAGACTCCTTTTGTGCAAACCTATCGGGTGCAAATGCCTTTGCACTTGCCATTGGTATCGGTACACAAAAAACGCTTGACCAAACCGTTAAAAAGTACACTGAATACGATGGCTTTGATACGGGAATTTTCGCAACGGATTTGCTTGTACGCACCCTCTTTGAAAAGGGCGAGGGCGACCTTGCGGTTTCCCTGCTAACAAGCCATAAGGAAAAAGCGTCCTACGGCTATATGATGGATATGGGCGCAACAAGTCTGTGGGAATACATGACAGGTGCAGCAAGCCATAATCACCCGATGTTTTGTTCTCCCGTTGCTTGCTTCTTCAAGTATCTTTTGGGCGTAAGACAAACCGAGGACTCCTACGGCTATGAAAAGGTTGTAATAAGTCCTGTAATCACCGATAAACTTACCTTCTGTAAGGGCAGCTTTATGACGGTCAAAGGCGAGTTTTCCGTGTCATACGAAAAGACACAAGGAGGCATAAGCTTTGAAATAACAGTTCCCGAAAATGCGAAGGTACACTTTGTGCTTGAAGGTTTTGAAAAGGAGCTTTATTCAGGTAAAAATAATTTTGAAGTAAATAATATATAACTTAGAGTAAAAACTTTTTTGGAGGAAAATATAATGGCACTGTCACAGACAAATCTTGACCCTAACCAGACTGCAGACTCCGAAGTTAAAACAAGCGGAAGAAAACTGCGAATCGGCTTTATCGGTACGGGCGGTATTGCTCATTCTCACATGAACGCATACCTTAAGTTTCCCGATGCCGAGGTTGTATGCGGTGCGGATTTGGTTCCGGGTAAGGCTGAGGCTTTCTTTAAGGAATTCGGACTTGAAAACGTTCGCTGCTACACAAACCACAAGGAGATGCTTGAAAAGGAAGAGCTTGATGCAGTAAGTATTTGTACCTACAACAGACAGCATGCTCCCTGCACAATCGATGCACTTGAAGCAGGAGTTCATGTGCTGCTTGAAAAGCCTTTTACCGTAACAATTGAGGAAGCGGCAGAGGTTATCAAGGCTGAAAAGAAAAGCGGCAAGATTCTGTCACTTGGATTCCAGCCCAGATTTGATGTAAATATGCAGATGATTAAGAAAATCGTAGAGAGCGGCGAGCTTGGTAAGATTTATTACATACAGACAGGCGGCGGAAGACAGAGAGGTATTCCCGCAAACGTTAACAAAACAACATTCATAACTGACGAAACTGCCGGTATCGGTGCACTGGGAGATATCGGCTGCTACAGCCTTGACATGGTGCTTAATGCAATCGGATACCCCAAGCCTCTTACGGCATCGGGTTTTGTTACCGACATTCTTGGCAAACAGCCTGAAACCTATGTTAACCGTGAAGGACAGGAATTTCTTGCATCAAAGTTCAGCGTTGACGATTTCGGCGGCGGCTTTATCCGTCTTGAAGGCGGTGTTATGCTTGACTTCAGAATTTCCTGGGCAATCAATGTTGACACTCCGGGTGACACCATTATTCTCGGTGACAAGGGTGGTCTCAGAATACCCTCAACAAACTGCTGGAACGGCACGGTGGGCGGTGAGATGACAATTTATAAGCATATTGCAGGTCAGCCTACCGAAACAAAAATTCCCATAGTTAAGGATCCTGACAACTATACAATTGTTGACAGAAAAATCCGTTCATTTATGACTGCTATTCAGGAGGGCGGTACATCTCCCGTTCCTTCAGGTCAAATTTTTTACAATCAGGCTATCATTGATGCTATCGTAAAATCATCAAGGCTGGGCAGAGAAATTGATATTGTTCTGCCTGAATGTTAACAGATGCGTGTATTAAACCATTGTTAACACGATATTTACACCAAAGTAATAAAAATGTTTTACCATAACATTAGAATAGAAATGTATAACTATAGGTTTTAATCCTAAAATAAATTCATTTTCAGGAGGAAAAGAAAATGGCAACATCATCCACAAACCTCGACCCCAATCAGGTTGCTGCTGAAGGCATTAAGGGCGGCGACAGAAAGCTCAAAATCGGTATTATCGGTACAGGCTGGATTGCAGACTCTCACATGGCTGCATACAAGAAGATGCCTGACGTAGAAATCGTTGCAGGTGCAGACCTTATCCCCGGCAAGGCTGAAGCATTCTTCAAGAAGCACGGCGTTGAAGGCGTAAGATGCTACAACAGCGATGTTGAAATGATTGCAGCTGAAAAGGACCTTGACGGCGTAAGCATTTGTACATACAACTGCCAGCACGCTCCCTGTGCTATCCATGCACTTGAAGCAGGTATCAACGTAATGCTTGAAAAGCCCTTCACGGTTACAACCGAAGAAGCTGTTGAAGTTATGAGAGCTGAAAAGAAGAGCGGTAAGATTCTTACCATCGGCTTCCAGCCCAGACTTGACCTCAATATGCAGATGATCAAGAAGATTGTTGAATCAGGCGAACTCGGTAAGATTTACTACATCCAGACCGGCGGCGGAAGAAGACGCGGTATTCCTACACCCTTCGGTACAACATTTATAGAAAAGGATAAGGGCGGTATCGGTGCTCTTGGCGATATCGGATGCTATTCTCTCGATATGGTTCTCAACGCTATCGGCTATCCCAAGCCTTTGACAGTAACAGGCTTCAAGTCCGACTTCTTCGGCAAGAATCCCCAGACTTACATTGACAGCGGCAGACCTGCTGAATACGCTGATATCTTCGGTGTTGACGACTTCGCGGCAGCTTTCGTTCGTCTTGAAGGCGGTATCTTCCTCGACTTTAGAATTGCTTGGGCTATGAACATCAATACACCCGGCGACACCATCATTCTCGGTGACAAGGGTGGTCTGAGAATTCCTTCCACAGACTGCTGGAACGGTACAGTTGGCGGCGAAATGACCATCTACAAGCACGTAGCAGGTCAGCCTGTTGAAACAAAGATTCCGATTATTAAGGACAACAGCGGAATGACTCTCTTTGACAAGAAGATCCGTTCCTTCCTCGATGCTATCATCGATCCTTCCAAGGGTGCTCCCGTTCCTTCCAGCCAGATTCTCTACAATCAGGCTATTATCGACGGTATCGCTAAGTCCGATGCTGCAGGCAAGGAAATCGAAATCGTTATTCCTGAAATCTAATTTATTTAGTCAAGGTTTGACAGTCCCCCGTTTTTACGGGGGATTTTTGCTTTTAAGGGGTGGTTTAATGCAGGGAAGGGGATTCGGTACTGCGTTGTTTTTTCTATCTGCTAAGGATAGAACAGAAATAGTTGGCTCTCTGCGTTCCCAAAAGTAAAAACGTCCGCCGTGGTTTGGTGGACGTTTTGGATAATCGAGCACTTGAAGCTTGGATTTTTTTATTTTATTCCGTTGGTGCTAATCTCTTTTCTTCTTGCTTACTTCTTCTTTTTTGGAAAAGAAGAAGTAAGCTACCATTTTGCGGAGGTGTTGTGGAAGGGGGTGCCTACAAATCCGATTTGTTTGAAGTCTTCCATGTTGTTTCTGATGATGTAGTCAATGTAAGAGCCAATCATGTCGGCGGTGAACTTGTATCCCATGACGTTGAGATGTCCGCCGAGATAGAAGTTCTTTTGGAATTCTTCATTGTATTCGGGGGCGTATTTGTGAAGGTCAATTACGTAGGTGTATTCAAATTTTTTAGCAATATCGTGAAGAAGCTTTGCGTGAGCATCACCTATTTCGCCCCTGCCGGGCATAGTTACAAGGAAGAAGCGTGCTTTTGGCTGAATTTCCTTGTATCTTTGAATGATAGCACCGTAATGACCTGCAAAGGTGTCGGCGTTTTTGGTGTAGTCATCCATGTTTATGTCTTCCACGCTTCCGCAATCTGTTCGCTTTAAGTCGTTGGCTCCGAGTGCGATAACATAGCCTTGTGATGCAAGCTCGGGATTCCAGAAGCCTTTGCTTTCGGCAAAGCTTGTCATGTATTCCTTTGCCGTCATGCCGCCTCTTGTAAAGTTGTATGCCTTTCCGATACCTGCACTTCTTGCAAGAAACTGAATCCATGAATACTCAAAGTAGTCGTGATAGCCTTTGTTTCCATTTTCGTCAAGGCTTTCAAGCTCACCCGAGGCAAGACTGTCACCAACACATGCGAGTGTTCTGAATACACAGCAATAGCCGCCGTCAGTAATTACTCTGTCAAGAGGCTTTTCGCCTTCATTCTTTATGTACCGTGTCATGTCCATGAAAAATCCCTCCGTCTTATTTGGTATTATATGCCTATTATAGCATAAGCCAAGCAATTGTCAATTAAATTTTGAACGTTTATCTTGACAAAATATAATTATTGTGCTATACTGTATCGAATTTGAAAACGGTTTTCATTTTCAATTTGATGAATTTGAGAGGCAAATATGAAAAAACTGCTTGCGGCAATGACCGTGTTTGTTATATTAATTTTATGTATGCTTTGCTCCTGTACAAAGGTGACGGGGGATGAGGACGAAGGAAAACTGAAGGTTGTGGTTACGGCGTTTGTGCACTACGATTTTGTAAGACAGATAGCAGACGACAACGTTGAGCTTACAATGCTGTTAAAGCCGGGTGCGGAAATGCACAGCTATGACCCAACACCCTCGGATATGGCAAAGATATCCTCCTGTGATGTGTTTGTATACACAGGTGCAGAGAGTGACGGCTGGGTTAAGGGGATGCTTGCATCGGCTGATAATAAAAACATGAAAACCGTTGCGTTTTCGGAAATATGTGAGCCGATACTGTATGAGAACGACGGACAAGAACATTCTGCCGATGACGGTCATAACCATACGTATGACGAGCATGTGTGGACGAGTCCCGTCAATGCAATGAGGCTTGCAAAGGAAATTTATGACACGCTGTGTGAGGCAGACCCCGAAAATGCAGATAGCTATAGCGAAAACTATAATAGATTTTATGGTGAGCTTGCATCTCTTGATGAGCTTTTCAGAAGCGTGGTTTCACAGGGTGTGCGAAATGAGGTTGTGTTCGGTGACAGATTCCCATTTACGCACCTTGTAAATGAATACGGAATTGAGTATGAAGCTGCTTTTCCGGGATGCTCATCGGAATCGGAACCGAGTGCAGCAACGGTAGCAAAGCTTCATGAAAAAGTAAAGAACGAAAACATTCCCGTGGTGTTTACGATAGAGTTTTCCAATAAAAAAGTGGCAAAAAGCATAACCGAGGGAACGGAAGCTGAAATTCTAACCTTCCATTCCTGCCATAGTGTAACGAATGACGGATTTCTCAGCAATATAACCTATGTTGAGCTTATGACACAAAATGCCGAGAATCTGAGAAAGGCACTGAACTGATGTCGTTGATTAAAGCACAAGGCTTGTGCCTTGGATATGACGGTGAAAATGTAATAGAAAACCTGAATTTTGAAGTAAACCGAGGGGACTATCTGTGCATTCTCGGTGAAAACGGCTCGGGTAAATCCACGCTTATGAAGGCGTTGCTCGGACTTAAAAAGGTGAATAACGGCGAGCTTTGTTTCGGTGACGGACTTTCCAAGAATAAAATCGGATATCTGCCGCAGCAGACACCTGCTCAGAAGGATTTCCCCGCAAGTGTGTATGAGGTTGTGCTTACGGGATGCCTTGGACGAAAGAATGTTTTCGGTGTGTATTCGCGTAAGGATAAAAGACAGGCACTTGATAATCTGGCGATTTTAGGTATTTCTGAACTTAAAAACAAGTGCTACAGAACGCTTCCGGGCGGTCAGCAGCAGAGAGTTCTGCTTGCAAGAGCACTTTGTGCAACAAGAGAACTGCTTCTTCTGGATGAGCCTGCTACGGGTCTTGACCCTGTTGCGGCACAGGAAATGTACGACCTGCTGTATCACCTTAACCTTGACCATAAAATCACGGTTATAATGGTGTCACATGACATAAATGCGGCATTGAAGTATGCAACGCATATTCTTCATATACGCAAAAATGATGTGTACTTCGGTGACAAAAACGGGTATCTTGCAAGTGATGCGGGAAAACAGTTTGCCAAAGGCGGTGATGATAATGCTTGATACGCTTTTGATTGTGTTTTCACAACCGTTTATGCAAAGAGCACTTGTGGGAGGCGTTGTTATTTCACTGTGTGCATCGTTGCTGGGTGTCAGCCTTGTTCTCAAGCGTTATTCCATGATAGGTGACGGACTCAGCCATGTGGGCTTTGGAGCGGTGGTAGTGGCATCGGCACTAAATTTTGCCCCCCTTGCGGTGGCAATTCCCGTAGTTGTGGTGTGGGCGTTTTTGCTTTTAAGGCTCGGTGAAAACAGCTCGGTAAAGGGCGATTCAGCGGTGGCTCTTGTTTCAACGGGAGCACTTGCGGTGGGTGTTACGGCATCCTCTCTCAGCGGAGGAATGAATCAGGATTTTAACAGCTATATGTTCGGTACAATCCTGGGGCTTTCTGACAGCGATGTAAAGCTGAGTATATTTGTTTCAATTCCCGTGCTGGTTTTGTTTTTGCTGTTCTATAACAAAATTTTTGCTGTTACCTTTGATGAAACCTTCTGTAAGGCGACGGGAGTCAGGGCAAAGCTGTATAACGGAATTGTGGCGGTGCTTACGGCACTAATAATTGTACTTGGTATGAGGCTGATGGGTGCAATGCTTATTTCGGGACTTATAATTTTCCCTGCACTTACCTCCATGAGAATTT
Source organism: Eubacteriales bacterium (assembly GCA_045577475.1). GTDB lineage: Bacteria > Bacillota > Clostridia > Oscillospirales > CAG-382 > UMGS1387. The sequence continues at coordinate 6,876 of JAZNIM010000150.1, forward strand.
GCACAACCTTCAAAAGCGTAGTAATATGCTCGGGAACGGTTTCGGTAATCTGCTTTATTCTCGGTATTGCATCTTCAGTGTTGTTTGATTTGCCTGCGGGTGCGAGCATTGTGCTTGTGAATATTGTGATGTTCGGAGTGTTCTACGTGCTTGGCAAGGCTTTGAGAAAATCATAATTGAGTTAAGTTGCTTCTTTTGAGGCAACTTTTTTGTTTTACGGCGGCTTGAAATGAACGTTACAAATAAGCTTTGAACATTAATCAAAGCTGTTTTTATATAAAATTGTTGAAAAGACGAAAAACATATGTTATAATGCAAAGGAAGGGGGCGAAAGCATGAGCGAATTTCTCAAAATGCCAAACATGATAAGCCTGAAATCGTTGTATACCTTTATTACAAAAAGAGCAGAAAGCGAGTTTTATTTTGCAGGGGAAAGCCACCCGTTCTGGGAGATGGTATGCGTAATGGAGGGAACTGTGGGTGTCGCGGCAGACGACAGAATATATAAGCTGGGTGCGGGGGATATTATATTCCATAAGCCCATGGAGTTCCACAGAATTTGGGCGGAGGAGGGAACATGTCCATATTATGTGGTGTTGTCCTTTGAAGCTGACGGTGATGACATCAAAGAACTGGAAAACAGAGTGGTAAAGGGCGATGAATATACAAAAAGCCTTATGGAACAGGCTGTAGAGCTGAGAAAGGTATGCTTTGACATTAAGAACGAAATGGTTGTAAATAAAATACTGGATAAGCAAAAAGCATTTGAATGCGTAAAAAAGCTTGAGCTGTTTATATGTCATGCCATGGATTTTACGTCATTTATACAAGCAACGGATGACAGGGACGCTCTTTTGTTCGGAAGTGCAGTAACACTCCTCAGAAAAAACATCGGTAAAAAAATGACGGTGGATGAAATTGCGGCAAAGTGCTTTGTAAGTGCTTCAAAGATAAAAAAGGTTTTTTCAAAGTATGTAAGCTGCGGAGTTATGGAATACTTTACGGCATTGAAAATGACCGAAGCTCGTAAAAAACTTGCATACGGTAAATCCGTGTCATTTGTAAGTGAGTATCTTGGATATTCCAACCAGTTCTACTTTTCTACGGTGTTTAAAAAGGAAACGGGAATGACTCCGTCGGAATTCAGAAAAAAACTGAAAAAATAACGTTTTAAAACTGATGACGATGCTTGACGAATATTGACAAAATATCAAAGATATGATATAATAACTTCGATTGTGGATTTTAATCTGCAATTCATAGAAAGTAAATAAACGATTGGTTTTTCTGTATGAAGGAGTGTGGAGATTTAGTATGGAAAAAGCATTGGAGATGATTCTGGGACTTGCAATGGGTCTGGTTCTTTTCCTGTACGGTATGGATTTGATGGGCGACAGCCTGAAAAAGCTTGCCGGCGGAAAGCTTGAATCTATTCTTGCAAAGCTGTCATCAAACAAAATTAAAGGCTTGCTGTTGGGCTTCGGCGTAACGGCTGTTATTCAGTCATCCTCGGCAACAACTGTAATGCTGGTAGGCTTTGTAAACTCGGGTATTATGAAGTTCGGACAGACAATCAGCATTATTATGGGTGCAAATATAGGTACTACCGTTACTTCGTGGCTTTTGAGTACGTCGGCTATCGGTGATACGGCGGCGACAATACTTCAGCTTTTCAAGCCCTCAACCTTTACTCCCGTACTTGCAGTTGTCGGTGTAATCTTTACAATGTTTGCAAAGAACGACAGGAGAAAAAATCTCGGTGCAATTCTTCTTGGCTTTGCAATACTCATGTTTGGTATGGATACGATGTCGGGTGCTGTAAGTTCTCTCAGAGAAAACGAGGCGTTTGTTGATATCCTTACTATGTTCAGTAATCCCATACTTGGTATTATTGTGGGTACAATTTTTACTGTAATTATTCAGTCGTCCTCGGCATCTATCGGTATTTTGCAGGCACTGTCCCTGACAGGCGTTCTGAGCTTTTCAGCATCATTGCCCCTTCTTCTGGGTATGAATATCGGTACAACAATTACACCTATTATTTCATCTGCCACGGGTAATACAGATTCAAAGCGTGTTGCCTTTACCTGTCTTTACATCAAGATGATAGGCGTTGTTGTGGTAACAACTGCATTCTATATACTCAACGGTGTTGTTTCCTTTGGATTTATGGAAAGCAATGTTCTTGCAAATCCGCTCAATATTGCCGTGGCACATACGGTGTTTAATATTATTTCTACAATCATCCTTATCCCCTTCGACAAGCTTATCGAAAAGCTCGCTGTTGTGACAATCAAGGGCAAGAAGGAAGAAAACAGGGATGAAGTGTTTGCGGTTCTCGACGAAAGATTTCTCAGCATGCCTTCGTTTGCCGTTGAAAAGAGCCGCGAGCTTGTTTGTGATATGGCAATAATTGCTTCGGAATCCTTTGACATGGCAGTAAAGCTGTTTGACAATTACAGCGATGAAGGCTTTAACAAGATTGCAGAGCTTGAAGGAACTGTTGATAAGTATGAGGATAAAATCAGCACATATCTTGTGAGAGTTGCGGCAACGGATTTATCCTCCAAGGACAGTAAGATTGTCACCGAGCTGCTTCACTGCGTTGGTGATATTGAAAGAATCTCTGACCATGCACTTAATGTTGCCGAGGTTGCAAAGGAAATGTTCGACAAGAAGCTGGCATTCTCCGAAAGTGCAGTCAAAGACCTTCACGTTATTACATCTGCCGTTCATGACGTACTCAATCTTGCGGTAAATTCTCTTATCAAGGACGACTTGAAGCTTGCAAGCATGGTTGAGCCTCTTGAACAGGTTGTTGACCGTCTCAAGAGAAAAATCAAGGCAGGCCATATTGACAGACTCCGTCAGGGCGACTGTACAATGGAGCTTGGCTTTATCCTCTCAGACCTTCTTACAAACTACGAGAGAGTTGCCGACCACTGCTCAAATATTGCGGTATGCTTTATTGAAATTTCCCATGACTCCTTTGAAACTCATGAGTATCTTCATAACCTCAAGGAGGGTGATGATGCAGAGTTCAAGAAGCTTTACGAGGAATATAAGGCTAAGTACGCACTGTCTTAAAATATAACAGCTGAACGGGCGGATTTGATATTTGCCCGTTTTGTTTTTTTGCATTAAAGCTGTAACAAATAACAAGTCGAAATTTAACCTTGACTTTTATTTGCTTGAAGTATACAATGAAAGACGGCTACAATATTAAAAAAGTGAGGAGAGCTATTATGTCAAAGAAGTACGACGTTGCGGCATTTATCTGGCCGAGCTATACGGGAGATGAACCGAGAAGCAGAATATTCTGGCCGGAAGGCTACGGCGAATGGCAGACTGTCAAGGCTATGAAGCCTTTCTATCAGGGACACGAATGGCCGCGAAAGCCTTTGTGGGGATATGTTAATGAGGCTGACCCGTATGTTATGGAAATGGAAATTGAGGCGGCGGCAAGTCACGGCGTAAATGTGTTTATATACGACTGGTATTGGTATGACTCAAGACCCTTCCTTGAACAGTGCCTTGATAACGGTTATCTCAAGGCGAGAAATAATGACAAGGTGAAATTCTATATTATGTGGGCAAACCACACTGCAACAAGCATCTGGGATAAGAGAACGGCGGAAATGAATTATCCCATATGGAACGGCTGTGTTGACAGAAAGAACTTTGATATTGTTGTAAAACGTACAATCGAAAATTATTTCAGCCATCCTTCGTACTATAAGATTGACGGCAAGCCTGTTTATATGATTTATGACCTGACAAACCTTATTAAGGGTCTTGGCGGCGTGGAAAAGACAAGGCAAGCACTTGATTATTTCAGAGCCGAAACCGTTAAGGCAGGCTTTCCGGGACTTGAGCTTCAGCTTACACTCAGAAGCGAGGGCGGCATGAATGCCACAGGCTTTGATGCTGCGTTTGACGGAAATCTTGTGGATGCAGTAAATGCTCTCGGCTTTGACAGCCTTACTCATTATCAGTTTGTGCATTTTTGCAATGTTGACCGTGATTATAATGAAATCATGGAGGATGTCAAGAAGGAGTGGGCAAGACTTGAAAAACAGTTCAACATTCCGTATTATCCCCATATTTCCGTGGGCTGGGACTCAAGCCCCAGATATAACGTGTTCAAGGCTGCAGTGGTTAAAAATAACACTCCCGAAAATGTCAAGAAGGCTTTCGAGGCAGCAAAGGAATATGTTGATAACCATGAAAATCTCAAAGCACCCCTTATTACCGTCAACAGTTGGAATGAGTGGACGGAAACCAGCTATCTTGAGCCTGACGATAAGTACGGATATGGATATCTTGAAGCAATCAGGGACACGTTCTGCAAATAATTTTGAAAACGATGTGTAAAATATATGTCAAAATGCTCAATTTTTCCAAATGGTATTGACAATTGCGAAATTTCCTGTTATAATGCAAAATGAATAATTTCTGTTTACATTATTCAAAAACAAAATTTTTGGAGGATTTTCAAATGAAAAAGACACTCAGCATTGTTCTTGCTCTTCTCATGGCTCTCAGCGTTGTTCTTACAGGCTGCGGCGAGAAGACAACAGTAACAGAAAACGGCGGCGAGAACGAAGTGGAAGCAGTTCTCGAAGACATCACTCTTTACACAGGCGGAAATACCGGTACTTACTATGGCTACGGTATGGCTATGAGCACTATTCTTTCCGAAAAGACAGGTGTGGCATTTGACGTTCAGCCTTCAGGTGCATCCAAGGCTAACATTCAGGCTATCCAGCTTGGTGATGCAAACATGGCAGTTGTTCAGAACGACGTTATGTACTATGCATACACAGGTACAGACCTTTTCACAGGCGAACAGACACAGGACTTTGCAGCAATGGCAGTTCTTTATCCCGAGCTTTGCCAGATTATCGCTACAAAGGACAGCGGTATCAAGACAGTAGCAGACCTTAAGGGTAAGCGTGTATCCGTTGGTGACGCAGGAAGCGGCGTTGAATTTAACGCAAAGCAGATTCTCGGCGTATACGGCATTGATATGGATAAGGACATCGAAAAGCAGAACCTCGGCTTCGGTCCTTCCGCTGATGCACTCAAGGACGGCAAGATTGACGCATTCTTCTGCGTAGCAGGTATTCCTACAACAGCTATCACAGACCTTGCAATCAGTAAGGATATCACAGTTGTTGCAGTTGAAGATGAAAAGTTTGAAGAGCTTAGTGCTCAGTACGGCTTCTATACACAGCAGACAGTTCCCGCAGGCACATACAACGGTGTTGACGAGGATGTTAAGACAGTTGCTGTTATGGCTACATACATCGTAGATGCAGACCTTTCCGAAGATACAGTTTATGATGTAACAAAGGCAATCTTTGAAAACAAGGATGCTATCGCAGCTGTTCATGTAAAGGGCGAAGAGCTTGATGCATATGCAGCAGTTCAGGGTATTCCTGCAGAAGTTCCCATGCATGCAGGTGCTGTTAAGTACTTCAAGGAAGCAGGCGTACTCGATGAAAACGGTGCTCCCGTTGAAAAGGAAGTTGCTGAAGAAGAAGCAGTAGAAGCTGAAACAGAAGAGGCTCCTGCTGAAGAAGCAGTAGAAGCTGAAACAGAAGAAGCTCCCGCTGAAGAAGCAGCAGAGGCTGAAACAGAAGAAGCTCCTGCAGAGGAAGCTGCTGAATAATTCTCGGCTATAAATGAGAAAATGCACAATCGCAGCCGTAATTGTGTCAATGATTACGGCTGTGTTGTTTTGTTTGAACTCCTGTGAGGACAAGGGAGATGTACTTGCCCTCTGCCGTTCCGAAACGGGAGAAGTGATTGAGCTTTTCGAGGTTGAGGAAGGGACTGTATTTTCTGTCGAGTTTATACATTCGGTAAATAAAAGTCCGGTAAAGGAAATTTATGTCATAAAAGATTCTAAAATTTTTGCCGACAGCACCGAGTATTATGCTTTTGGTGCAGGTGTTCAGACCGAGCTTGAAGAGGGACAGACTCTTAGCTACGGTGAGGACGGAAGCATGATAGTTTCGGGATTTGATATGGAATTTCCAAAGCTGAAATTTGTTGTGGGAAGCGTATATGACCACATACTTGAAATTTCGGGCGAGTCTATAAGCCTGACAGAGCTTTGCGGAAAAGGCGAAAAGGTTTATTTTGAAATCCGCAAGGGATAGACGGTGTTAATGTATTAAAGAAGGAGGACTACATATGTCTGATAAAACAAGACTTGAAACGGAAAACGAACAGTTGCCCGTGAAAAGCGCAGACGAGCTGATGGCGGAGTTTGACCGTGAATCCAACACAAGAAGGTTTACGGGTGAAGCGGCGGCAGTTATAAAAATGCTGTTTCTGGTGTTTGCGGGGTTTGCTTTTCTTACGAGATTTGTTACATTCCCCGAGCAGGTTAGAATGTCTGCGTTTCTGGGAATTGCAATGTTCGTGGGATTTTTGATTTATCCTACATATAAGAAGCAGTCAAAGCTTGTTAACAGAATTCCGTGGTTTGATTATATTTTTGCAGTTGCGGCGGCAACTCCGTTTTTCTACTATGCAATGAACTTTGAGGAAATTGCATCAAAGGCATTGATGATAAGAAAAGACCAAGTGGCAATATTCATGGGTATTCTTGCTTTGGTTGCGATTTTTGAGCTTTGCAGACGTGCTGTGGGAATTCCGATTCTGTTTGTTGCAGGTGCATTCCTTTTCTACGCTCTTGTTGTAAAGGAACAGTCGGTTGACCTTGTTGTATATAATCTTTTCTATACAACAAACGGTATTTTCAGTGCTCCTTTGAATGTCTGCTCTACTTTTATTGTGTTCTTTATAGTCCTCGGTGCATTCCTTGAAAAAACGGGAATTGGTAACTTCTTTGTTGACCTTGCAAACTCGGTGGCAGGTTGGGCAAGCGGCGGTCCTGCAAAGGTTGCGGTTATTTCCTCGGCACTTGAAGGTATGTACTCGGGTTCATCTGTTGCAAACACCGTGGGAAGCGGCTCTATTACAATTCCTACCATGAAGAAAATCGGCTACAAGCCAGAGTTTGCGGCGGCTGTTGAAGCGGCGGCTTCCACGGGCGGTCAGATTATGCCTCCCATTATGGGTGCTGCGGCATTCCTTATGACGGAGTATGTAAAGGGTTATACCTATCCCATGATAGCAGTTGCGGCAATTCTTCCCGCCGTGCTGTATTTTGCGGGTATTTTCCTTATGATTCACTTTGAAGCAAAGAAGCTTGGTCTTGAGGGTCTTCCTAAGGAAAGTATTCCTAATTTCTTCAAGCTCCTTTTCAGCAAGGGATACCTTCTTCTTCCCATCGTTGTGCTTGTTGCAATGATGTCCGGCGGAAGCACTCCTGCACAGGCGGCATGTATGGCAATCGTTACTACTCTTGCGATTATGTTCATCCTGAATGTGGTGGATGTATTGAAGAACGGCAAAATCAAAAAGCTTGCGGATCTTGAAGTCTTTCTTCCTCTTGTTGCTTTTGCTTTCCTGTACTTCTATCTGGGAATGGAAATAGAAAATGCAGGTCTTATTTCCGGTATATTCTATATCCTTGTTGCTCTTGGCAATAAGAATACAGAACATTCGGGCAAGCTCGCGGTTGAAGCTGTGGAAACAGGTATGAAAAACTCCATGGGCGTTATAGCGGCATGTTCCATTGCGGGTATCGTTGCGGGCGTTGTTTCAACAACGGGTCTTGCAAAAACACTCCTTGAGCTTATTAAGTCTGCATCAAACGGCGTGCCGATTCTTGCACTGCTTATGACAATGCTTGCATGTATTGTTCTCGGTATGGGTGTTCCTACAACGGCAAACTACGTAATCATGGCGACAACTACAGCTCCCATTCTTGTTGAGCTGGGATTTGAACCGATTGCGGCGCATATGTTCGTGTTCTACTTCGGTATTGTTGCTGATATTACTCCTCCCGTTGCTCTGGCGGCATATGCGGGAAGTGCGATTGCAGGCTCCAATCCTCTTAAGACGGGTGTTACCGCAACAAGACTTGCGGTGGCTGCGTTTATTATTCCTTATATATTCGCACTCAACCCTAAAATGCTGTTTGTTAATGCGGCAGTGCATGAAATTGTCCTCATTATTGTAACAAGCGTTATTGGTATCTTCGCAATTGCTTCGGGACTTGAGGGATATATGTTCAGAAAGTTGAAATTCTATGAGGTTATTCCGCTTCTTGTGGGCGGTCTGCTTATGATTTATCCCGGTGTTGTGTCGGATATCGTGGGCTTTGCGATTATTGCACTGATTGTTGCAATCCAGCTTTTTGGGAAAAAGCGTGAAAATGCTCTCAAATAATATGTAATAAAGCTTATAAAACAGGGCGGCTGCCGTTTAATGGCGGCTGCCTGAACTTTTTTTGGAAAATTTCAAAAAAACTCTTGACAAGCAGATAAAAGTGTGTTATTATACTTGGGACAAAGAAGCAGAGCAATCTCACCCGGCGCTAAATGCGGCGTAAGGTTAATATCCGACGGCACTTCGGTTATCGGAGGGCTGATTATGGGTGTGTGTTGTTTTGCGAAGGTTGTATGACCTTCGTTTTTTTGTCCTGCCGAAAGGTAATTTTTTTGGAGGTGTTCTCTATAGCAACCAAGGAACTTTCTATCAACGAAGAAATAAGTGCAAAGGAAGTCAGAGTAATTGACGAAAACGGTGAGCAGATTGGAGTTGTTGCAACAAGCGCAGCACTTGCAAAGGCTTACGAAAAAGGACTTGACCTCGTTGAAATCTCTCCCAACTCCGCACCCCCCGTGTGCCGCATCATGAAGTCGGATCGTAGCCATGTCGTTCTGTGAGCCAAGGAGTTGCCTTAATTA
>JAZNIM010000151.1:0-5472 GCA_045577475.1 Eubacteriales bacterium
AGCTTCCGTCATCGCTCATCTTTTTTACAAGAGTACTGTTGTTTTCAAATTCTTCTTCAAGAATCACAAGGTCGGCACTTCTGAAGCCTATTACGGAATGAACCTCGCAACCGAGAGAAAAGAGCTTTTTTGCAACGGGAAGCGCAATTGCACAACCAACACCGCCTCCGACAACGGCAACCTTTTTAAGTCCTTCTGTGTGTGTTGCACGTCCGAGAGGTCCTACAAAATCGCTTAGTGTGTCCCCTTCCTTCATTGCTCCCAGCTTTTCTGTGGTTGCGCCCACCTTCTGGAAAATTACGGTAACTGTGCCATTTTCTCTGTCAAAATCTGCAACGGTAAGAGGAATTCTCTCGCCGTCCTTATCTGTTCTGAGTATAATAAACTGACCCGGCTCCGCTTTTTTTGCAACAAGCGGTGCTTTTACGTCAATAAGCGTAACCGTGGGATTAAGTTCTTTTTTTCTTACAATTTCAAACATTGCACACTTCTCCATTTATATTTGTATACAGTACAGTATACACCTTTTGACCTTCAAAGTCAATGTTTTTAAGCGTAAAAACGCAAAAGTTAATTAAAAAAACGCAAAAAAGAACTGCCTCCTACGAAGCAGTTCAATTTAATACTCAGTATTACGGAATTAGTTGTTACCGCCTGCGAGCTTTGCAACTTCTGCAGCGTAATCTTCTTCCTTCTTTTCGATACCTTCGCCCTTAGCGAGTCTTACGAAGCCTGTAACCTTAAGGTCCTTAGCAGTGTTTGCTACGTACTTAGCAACGCTTTCCTTGTCACCCTTAACGTATTCCTGCTCCATAAGGCAGTTGTTTTCATAGAACTTGCCAATCTTACCGAGAACCATCTTTTCCAGAACTGCCTCAGGCTTGTTAGCGTTCTTTTCATCATTCTTAATCTGAGCAAGGATGATTTCCTTTTCTGCTTCAACAGCTTCTGCAGGAACAGATTCCTTATCAAGATACTTAGGCTCCATAGCTGCTGCCTGAAGTGCAAGGTTCTTGAGAACTTCCTTAGCAACTTCTTCGTCGCCTGTTGTTTCACCTGTTACGATAACGCCGATTGTACCGCCGCCATGTACGTAGGTGGAAAGAAGACCTTCAACGATCTGGAATCTTCTGATAGAGATGTTTTCACCGATGGAGTTGATAACTTCCTTCTTGAGGTAATCGTCAACTGTGTTTTCTGCATCGTACTTTGCTGCGAGAAGTGCATCAACGTCAGCAGGGTTTGCTTCGAGAACAATGTCAAGAAGCTTGTCTACGAATGCTGTGAACTTGTCTGTCTTTGCTGCGAAGTCTGTTTCGCAGTTTACTTCGATAACTGCAGCCTTCTTGCTGTCAGCTGTTGTCTTAATTGCAACCTTACCTTCAGCAGCAATTCTGGATGCCTTCTTTGCTGCTACTGCAAGACCCTTTTCACGAAGAATCTTGATTGCTTCTTCCTTATCGCCGTTAGCTTCTGTAAGAGCCTTTTTACATTCCATCATACCGATACCGGTAGCTGCTCTGAGATCGGATACGTCTTTAGCTGTAAAATTCATTTTTGTTTCCTCCTGTAATAAAGTATTACGTAATTAAAATTATTCAGCTACTTCTTCAACAGCTTCTTCTGCCTTTTCAGCGGAAGCATCTGTGAGCTGTTCGCCCTGGTTGCCTTCGAGAATAGCGTCAGCCATTACGGAAAGGATGAGCTTGATGCCGCGGATAGCGTCATCGTTACCGGGGATTACGTAGTCAACTTCATCGGGGTCGCAGTTTGTGTCAACGATAGCTACAACGGGAATACCCAGCTTCTTAGCTTCTGCAACTGCGTTCTTTTACTTCTTGGGGTCAACAACGAACATTGCGGAAGGAAGTCCCTTCATGTTCTTGATACCGCCGAGGTTTCTTTCAAGGTCGTTGATTTCCTTAACGAGAGAAATAACTTCCTTCTTGGGAAGAAGTTCAAATGTTCCGTCATCTTCCATTCTGTGAAGTGCGTTAAGACGTGCGATGCTCTTCTTGATTGTCTTGAAGTTTGTAAGCATACCGCCGAGCCATCTCATGTTTACATAGTAGCAGCCTGCTCTGTCTGCTTCTTCCTTAATTGCGTCGGAAGCCTGCTTCTTTGTACCTACGAAAAGTACGTCGCCGCCTTCCATAGCGATTTCACGGATGAACATGTACGCTTCTTCCAGCTTCTTAACTGTCTTCTGAAGGTCGATGATGTATACACCGTTTCTTTCTGTGAAGATGTACTCAGCCATCTTAGGGTTCCATCTTCTTGTGTGATGTCCGAAATGGACGCCTGCTTCAAGCAGCTGCTTCATTGATACTACTGACATTGTTATGTCCTCCTTTGGTTTTTTCCACCACAAGGCAGCTTTGTCGGCAACACGCGAAATGCGTGAACCAAGCCGTGGTGCCATTGTGTGTGTAATAAATTAAAATTTCCGCCGACACGCATTTATGCGCACCGACGGAGTTTATTATATCACATACTTATAATTAATAAAAGCACTTTTTTATATATTTACATTTTTTTTACAATTACACCTTACCCCTGCGTCTTTCCCTTGCGGATTTACCCGAGCCTGCCCCGATTTTTGCACCAACCACGGGACTTATCAGCATCAGAGCAACCGTAACCGTTTTATAAACGACACCCATATTACCGCCAAGCTCAAATACTGCCGACAAAGCATAGCAAATTCCAAGACAGGCACAGCCGCAAAGAAACGAAGCGCCGCCCGCCTTTCCCTTTCCTGCTTTTGCGCACACAACGCCGCCTATTACAAGGCTGAGTGCCGTTATGACAGGTGATATCAAGTCTGCATTTGCCGTACTGTCCTCTTTGGAAACCATAAATGCGCTTACCGCAAGACACAGCACCCCAAGGCACACCCAGCTCACAACAACTCCAAGCAAAAAGGCTTTGAAAAAGCAGTTCGGGTTATTACCATCGTTCTTCAAAGCCTTTGATTTTCTTTTTTTAACATTACTCACGGTCAACACTCCTTCACATATTTACTAATATATATGAAAGATGTGCGGGAGTTATGCTTTTTTATTTATTGTCATTGCCGTCCTTAAGCTCGGGAGCTTCCTTAATAACGCTCTCAGTCTTCTTTGTAGCCTTATAACCGCCCTTGGGAGCTGACTTTTCTTCGCCGTTCTTCTTATCAACGGAAGCAATTGCAGTCTTCTTAAAGCGGATTCTCACTCTGTCAGCACCTGTTTCGATGGTTACGATATCTTCCTTGATGTGGGAAACTCTGCCCACTATACCGCCGATTGTTGTAACCTCATCGCCGATTTCGATGCTGTTTCTCATTGCGGCTGTTTCTTTTTCCTGCTTCTTCTGGGGTCTTATCATAAAGAAATAGAAGAATGCGATTATAAGCACGATATAAACTATCATTATTCCCATTCCGCCGCCCTGTGCTTCGGGTGCTGCTTCAAGTAACATATTATTCATTGCTGTCAACCTTTCATTTACAATTTTAATAAAGTATAACCTTCTAATGTGAATTGCATATTAATGCAGAATTAATTATTTATTTTCCAGCAGCTTATTCACCGCACAAAGTTTAACGCACACACACAGAACGTCCATGCCCTTTGCCAATTCTTCAACAGGCGGGAATGAGGGTGCAATTCTGATATTGCTGTCTTTGGGGTCTTTATGGTAAGGGAAGGTTGCACCTGCATCCGTAAGCACAACGCCTGCCTTCTTAGCCATGGCAACGGTATCCTTTGCACAGCCTTCGGGAACATCAAGGCTTATAAAGTATCCGCCGAGAGGCTTTGTCCAGCTTGCAGCACCGTATTCACCGAGAGCTGCTTCAAGCTTTTCAAGGCAGATATCAAACTTAGGTCTTAAAATCTCAGCGTGCTTTTTCATAAACATTCTTATGCCGTGAGCATCGCCGAAATACTTGACATGACGCAGCATATTCATCTTATCGTGTCCGATGGTCTGCATCTGCATGATGCTCTTAATCTGCTCAATATTCTCGGCAGAAGCACCAAGGCAGGAAACGCCTGAACCGGGATAAGAAATCTTTGAGGTAGAAGCGAAGATAAACACAAGGTTTGGATTACCCGCCTTTTCACATTCGGGAAGAATATGGATAAGGCTGTCCTTTTTATCCTCATACAGGTCATGAACCGCATAGGCATTGTCCCAGAAAATTCTGAAATCCTTTGATGCAGGCTTCATATTTGCAAGTCTTATTACCACTTCATCGCTATAGGTTGTACCCGTAGGATTACTGTACTTCGGAACGCACCAGATACCCTTTACCGCTTCGTCTTTAATAAGTTCTTCCACAACATCCATATCGGGACCGTCACCCAGCAAGGGTACGTTTATCATTTCAATGCCGAGGCTTTCACAGATTGCAAAATGTCTGTCATAGCCGGGAACGGGACAGAGGAACTTTACCTTTTCCTGCTTTATCCAAGGACCGTTACCGCCTGCAACGCCGTAAAGCATGCATCTTGCCATTGCATCGTACATAAGGTTAAGGCTGGAGTTGCCGCCCACAATTATCTGATTCCACGGCACACCGATGATGGGAGAAAACAGACGCTTTGCATCGTCAAGTCCGTCAACAAGTCCGTAGTTTCTGCAATCAAAGCCTTTACGTGTAAAGCAGTCATCATTGCAGGATATTTCCTTTAACATATCCTCTGCAAGGTCAAGCTGTTCAACGCAGGGTTTGCCTCGTGTCATATTGATATCAAGACCGCTCTTTAAAAAGCCGTCATATTCCTTTTCAAGCTGTTGCTTTTCGGCAAGGAGCTGTTCTTTGCTCATTGAAGAATAATTCATGTCGGGGACTGTCCTTTCATTCCTGCATTTTCCTCGCAGGATAATACTGATACATTATACTCAAAACAATTCACTTATGCAATAGTATTTTACATTTGTTTACAATCATTTTGCATAATTTACATCAAAAATATGCAAAACAAAAAGAGCAAACCCCGAAAAACCGAGATTTGCTCTGCAAAAATTGCAAGTTTTGAGTTTTATGCACCCAACATAGCCGCACCGATGATACCTGCATCGTTGCCAAGCTCTGCAACCTTTATCTGTGTCTTCTTATCTCCCTTGTAGTACTGTTCCTTCATAACGATATCAATAAGAGGCTTTACAAGGTAGTCCTTTTCGTTACATACACCGCCGCCAATTACGAATACTTCAGGCTGGAAAATGTTAATCATATTGCTGATACCAACTGCAAGGTACTTGATATATTCATCAACAACCTCTTTACCTGCCGCATCTCCAAGACGCATTGCATCAAATGCAGTTCTTCCGCTTACCTTTCCTTCCTTTTCAACCATTTCCCACATCTTTGTGGCATCCTTGGCTGTCTTGTCAAGCTTTCTCTTTGTCATGTTGATAAGACCTGTTGCGGAGGAATATGCTTCCCAACAGCCTTTTCTTCCGCAGGTACAAGGAAGACCG
>JAZNIM010000152.1:0-3797 GCA_045577475.1 Eubacteriales bacterium
TTGCAATGCTTTTGCTTGCACATAGGCTGTAAAATATTGATTTAATACTTTTTAAGGAATGATTTTATGACAAAACCAACCTTGAATAAAAGCCTGAAGGAAATGTCCGGCATGAAAACGGGAGGAAATGCAAAAGAAGTGTATTTCCCCAAAAACGCATCAGAGCTTTGTGAAATAATAAAATTTCTCATGGGTGAAAATAAAAAGTATGCTGTCCTCGGCAATATGTCAAACGTGCTTATACCCGATGAAGGCATTGAAATACCCGTAATTGTCACAACCGAGATGAAGCAGGTGGAAATTTTGGATGAAACGGATGAAACAGTAACCGTTTACGCCGAAAGCGGTGTGTCCTTTACAAAGCTTGCCTTTGAAATGTGCAAAAAAGGCTATAGCGGTCTTGAATTTGCATACGGTATACCCGGAACTGTGGGCGGTGCTGCGTTTATGAATGCTGGTGCTTACGGCGGTGAGGCAAAGGATGTAATTACAAAGGTGAAAGCCTTGGATGATAATGGCAATGTAAAGGAATTTACAAATGAAGAATGTAATTTCGGTTACAGACACAGCGTGTTTGCGGATAACGGAATGGTAATTCTCGGTGCAGAGTTTGTTCTCACAAAGGCTGATGCCGAAAAATGCGTTAGTGATGCTAAGGAAATAATGCAAAAGAGAATTGATAAACAGCCTCTTGAATACCCGTCCTGCGGCAGTACCTTCAAGCGTCCCGAAGGCTATTTTGCAGGTAAGCTTATTCAGGATGCGGGACTTATGGGCTATAGCATCGGCGGAGCACAGGTTTCCGAAAAGCACGCAGGCTTTGTTATTAATAAAGGCGGTGCCACAACCGAGGATGTTCTGGAACTCATGCGCCATATCCGTAAGACAATCCTTGAAAAAGACGGGGTAATGCTGGAAGCCGAAATAAAACTTCTTGACAAAAACGGAGAAGCCTTTGAACTATGACGGATAATAAAAAACAGACCTTTACCGCCGAGGTTAAACAGCTCTTGTCGGGGATAAAGGAAAAGAAATGCTGCAAGAAGGCAGGGGAGTTCTCACAGGTTTTCCTTGATGAGGATATTGTCCTTGACAGAAGTCTTTTTAAATGCAATGAGTGCAGAAATGCATTTCTCAGAGGCGTGTTCATAAGATGTGCCAGCGTAAATGCACCGAATAAAAGTAACCATCTTGAGTTTAAGCTGTCAAATGAGCCTGATGCGGATGAGCTTACAATTCTTCTTAAGGAGTGCGGCTTTGAGGCAAAGGTTTCAAAAAGAAGAAATACATATATTGTTTATTTCAAGGACGGAGAAACAATATTCCAGCTTTTGTCGATAATAGGCGCACAGAAGTATGCCTTTGATTTTCTTAATACCATTATCGAAAAGCAGATAAGAAACGATGTAAACAGGGTTCAGAACTGTGAGCTTGCCAATATGCAGAAAACCGCAAGTGCCACAAAACGTGTGCTTGAAGCGATAAAGGTGCTTGAGAAGGAAGGAAGCTTTGATTCCATTCAGGACAAACTGCATTATACCGCAAGTCTCAGACGTGATAACCCCGACCTTTCTCTGTCGGAGCTTGCTGCAATCCATGAGCCGCCAATTACAAAATCCTGCGCAAACCATAGGCTTGAAAAAATAGTGAAGCTTGCATTTGGGGAATAGAGAAAACAATTTGTACAGAAAAATCTGCTTAAAAATGTGTCCCTATTGCCTTAGCGATGGTTTGAGCACTTCCTTTATGTTCGCATTAAGCCCATCGAGCGTAAGCGAGGACTTTCCGAGGCTTACAGGTCGCTTCAGCAGAAGCGAAACACTCCTGAGATGCATAAAACTAACTTTAATGTTGAATAATGGGAAAACAAAAGAGGTGATAACATGTCCTTCGTTCATTTGCATTTTCATAGTGAATACAGCCTTCTTGACGGCGCATGCCGAATAAAGGAAGCGGCGAAACAGGCAAAGAGCCTTGGACAGACCTCTCTTGCCATAACAGACCATGGCGTAATGTACGGCAGCGTGGAGTTTTATAAGGCTTGTAAAAATGAAGGGATTAAACCCATTATAGGCTGTGAAGTTTATGTTGCACACGGCTCACGCTTTGGCAGAGATAAAAACGCAGACGGTAAATATTATCACCTTGTCCTGCTTTGTAAGAATGAAACAGGCTATAAAAATCTCATAAAAATGGTTTCCCTTGCCTTTACGGAAGGCTTTTATTCAAAGCCGAGAATAGACCTTGAGCTGCTGAAGGAAAACTCGGAAGGTCTTGTGGCACTGTCCGCATGCCTTGGCGGATATGTTCCGCAGATGGTTATGGACGGAAACCTTGATGAAGCATATAATCATGCTAAATTCATGAAGGAGCTTTTCGGCAGGGATAATTACTATCTTGAAGTGCAAAGACACGGCATTGAAGAACAGACTGTTGTCAATGATGAGCTTGTAAGGATGTCAAAAGAGCTTGATATACCTCTTGTTGCCACAAATGACGTGCATTACCTTGAAAAGAAGGACGCACAGACACAAAGCGTGCTTATGTGCATCCAGACATCAACCACTCTTGCCGAGGGCAGACATAAGGGCTTTGAGCAGGACGAATTTTATATGAAAAGCAATGAGGAAATGTCAGCATTGTTTTCTGATATTCCCGAAGCGGTTGTGAATACGGAAAGAATAGCAGAGATGTGTAATTTCGACTTCCGATTTGATAAAATCTACCTTCCCGCATTCTATCCGCCTGAGAACCTAACATCAAAGCAGTACCTTGAAAAGCTGTGCCGTGAAGGACTTGAAAAACGACTGTCTGTTACTGAAAACGCCGATAGAAGCGTGTATGACAGCCGCCTTGAATATGAGCTTGATGTAGTAAATAAAATGGGGTATGATGAGTATTATCTCATTGTAAATGACTTTATTTCATATGCTAAAAATAAGGGTATACCCGTAGGTCCCGGCAGAGGCTCGGGTGCAGGAAGCCTTGCGGCGTACTGCCTTGGAATTACGGATATAGACCCGATGAAGCATGACCTTCTCTTTGAGCGTTTTCTCAATCCCGAAAGAGTAAGCATGCCTGACTTTGACGTAGATTTCTGCTATAACAGACGTCCGGAGGTTATTGACTACGTTTCGGATAAGTACGGTAAGGACCATGTTGCACAGATTGTAACCTTCGGTACGCTTGCGGCGAAAATGGCAATCCGTGACGTTGCAAGAGTAATGGGCGTGCCGTATTCAGATGCGGATAAAATTGCAAAGTGTATCCCCGGGGGTATTAATGTTACCATTGAGAAAGCCTTGGAGGAAAGTGCCGAGCTTCGTCAGATGTATAATGAGGATTTTACGGTAAAATCCATAGTTAATATAGCAAAGCAGATTGAGGGTATGCCGAGAAATACCTCAACACATGCGGCAGGCGTTGTGGTAACGGACGAGCCTGTAATGCACTACGTTCCCCTTGCCGTAAACGGCGACTGTATTGTTACTCAGTATACAATGAACGATGTTGCGGATCTGGGCCTGTTGAAGATTGACTTTCTGGGACTCAGATACCTGACGGTAATATATGAAGCTGCCGAAAGAGCAGGTATTTCCGTAAAAGATATTCCAATGGATGATGAAGTGAGCTATAAGCTGCTGTCAAGTGGTGATACCGACGGCGTGTTCCAGCTTGAGTCCCCCGGTATGAGAAGCCTTCTTGTAAGGATGGCACCTAAAAATGTTGAGGATATAACGGTTGCTATTTCTCTTTACCGTCCTGGACCTATGGACAAAGTCGGAGGCCAAGCGGTC
>JAZNIM010000153.1:0-3789 GCA_045577475.1 Eubacteriales bacterium
CTGTGCTGTACTGCATACGGTATACCTGCTCGTTTGGCAAGAATTATCAATACTTCGCTGTCCTTGCCTCCCGAATAGCAAATATCAAGCGGCTTGTCATAATAGCTCAATGATAAATCGCTTGCAATCTTTAGCCTTTCAATGGCTGTATGTTCAATGTCCACATTTTCCTCCTTAAAATTGTTCTTTTATGGAATTGCGATTTTATTCACAAAAAAAGTTTTACAATGTCGCCGTCAATGTCGTTAATGGTTTCTATGTATGACGGTTCTTTTTTGAAAAATAAAGCACCGCTTCCGAAGAACGGTTCACAGTAAACCTTGTGTTCGGGAAAGAATGATAATATCCAGTCGGCTATCCTCCATTTTCCACCGGGATATTTAAGAATCGTTTTCATATTTCCTCCTCCACCGCCGCAAATAATTCCTCCAACCTCACTTCAACATAACTGTACTTAGCCTTCACGTCCCTGATTCTCGCCGAGTAAATAGCACAGCCGTCCCGACCAAAGCCAATCATTAACTTTTCGGGAACGTATAAAGCACCTTTGTAGGTCACAAGCTCAGACTTCTCCCAGGGAACGTCCGAGAACCGAAAGTACCGTCCACGTTTTGCAGCGGCAATAATACATAAATCAAGAAATTAAGCCTGTCATCATCAGTGCAGGGAGGCAAATTCCTGCAGACTCCCTCTCGGTGAGGGAGTTTCGACTGTTATATGTCATTTGAGTTTGGTTTACGTGCTTCATCAGAAGGCTGTTCTTCGTCTTTTGAAAAGCTTGCTTCTAAGAAGTCACGCATCCTTTTGCACTTTTCGGCGTTCTTACACTTAACGCTTACTATGTAGGAAGCGGAAAACACACTGTTTTCCTGAAGTGTATCAACCTTTGGCGAAATGTCGGGGCAACCGTCGCAGTATGTATCAAGGTCAAGAGTTGTGTTTTTCATTGTTTTCTCTCCTTTCAGGTACGAGCTGAACGCAGTATTGACCGTGATGACGTCTCATAGGGTCAGAATCATAGCGGCAAAGAACACAGGGCTTAATGCCCATAACTATGTGTTCTTCTGCAAGATACTTTTCATCATCAAGTATGTAGTCAACAGATACAAGCGCTGAACGGTCAGTATACTTGTTGCTGTTATTATCAAATTCATTAAGGGCAAGAATGTCGCCAACTTGATAACCTCTGTCGTTCTTTCTTATTTCAAATGTCTTTTCGCCTTTGATAACTGCCTCAAAGTGTTTTTGTTCAATCAGCAATGCATGTATCATACTTAATCCTCCTTTAAATATAAATCGCTTGTACCGTCCATCAGCTGACATTCCTCGTCTGACATCTCATAACCGAGAGCACAAAGCAGCTTGTAAAATTCTTTCAGGGGTTTATAACTTATATCGTCATCATCAAATGCACCTCTGTAATCGAAACAGCCTACGTCCGATGTAGGATTACCTCGGATAAATGCCATTGCAAGCAGAGTCGTGTAAGGGTGAGTAGATGCATTTTCCTTAAGGCACTCAACACATTCTTCGTATGACATCTTGGTAGTATCCTGCAGGTCAAGCAGTTCGACGGTTTTGACAGCATTTAATGAAGAATAAGATTTCACTTCTCTTTGTACTATAAATGTCAGTATTAAAGCAACGTTCTTTTTGCACACCGACTCAGTTGCATTTTTTACAAATGCTTTTCTCAGCTCGCCGGCTCTGCCGAAGGCTTCTTTCAAGGCATTATAACGTTCTTCTCTCTCATTTTCTTCTCTATCAAAGGAATCGTTGCCGCCTTCATTTCCTTCGTCTGTGTTTTCTTCTCTGAGCTTTCTGAAGTATATAAAGCTGCTTAATATTGCAAAGCAATACTCAGCACCTTCAACCATTATTTTTTCAAAATTCGATTCATCATCGGCAAGTGCGAAATATCCGGGTGACACATAATCATACCTGCTGCCGTATATTTCATTGTACGATACTTCTTTTACGCCGAGTCTTTCAAAGGCTTCACGCCAACGGCACTCGTTATTTTGCCTTTTCTCCGAGGTTATTGCTTTCAGCAGCTCGCTGTCAAAGTTGTTGGTGCCGATGTGATTAAGTACCTTGTCACGAAGTTTTATGTCTTGAATTTCCGACAGCCTGTCGAAGTCGCCGAGACTCAGCTGACGGTCAGATACCTTCTTCAAAGTGTCTGCATCAAGCTCTGCCATCTTCAGACGGCGGCGCACCGTAGACTCAGAGAAACCTGTTTTTTCTGCAATACTCTGTGCAGAAAATCCGAAGTCAAGCATTGTCTGAAAACCTTTTGCCTGCTCATATACGGTAAGGTCCTGACGTTGCATATTCTCAATAAGCATTGTCTGAAACTGTTCTTCGGGAGTCATATCCGAAATAATACAGGGAAGATGTGTCAAACCGGCTTTCTTTGCTGCTGCAAGTCTTCTGTTGCCTATAACAACAAGGTATCCGAGCTTTGCCTGTTCTTCGGGACGGTCTTCGCCGACACCTGTCAATTCAAACCAAAATGGAACAACTGTCAGGTTCTGAAGTATGCCTTTTGCCTTAATGCTTTCGGTAAGCTCCGATATGTCACCGAGGTCTTTTCTTGGATTTGAATGATGATTATGAAGCAGTTCAACAGGTATGTGTACGATTTCGCCTGTGACTTTTTCGGTGTATACAAAGATACTTTCATCAACGTCATCAATGTCCTCGACATCTTCATAGTCATCAAAGGAAGGGTTTAATATGTCCGAAAGGTTTGAGCTTTGTTCTACATTGTTGTTCCTGTAATAATCACAATTATTTTCATCACCGATGTGCTGACATTTTCTTTCACATTCGTCCTGAAGCGGACAGTTCTTGTTTTTTGCCATTTTTTCATCACTCCTTAGTTTCTTTGTACAACGGACACGCCGTCACTTTGTATGTATCAACCTTTTTATTACCCACATTGAATTTGATTTTGCGAGCCGTCCATCCTTCGACGGGTGTCAGTGAGGACTTCCACGGACATTCACCTGCGCTGACATTGCATTCGTTGCAGATGTGAATCCTTCTCTTTTTGCTTTGTCTATTATCCTGAGTTTTGCATTTTACGCCGCAAGCCTTCTGAGCCTGTTCTTTTGTACGGAAATACTTTGTTCCAAATCCTTTGATAACATCAAGAATGTTATGTTCCGACAATCTTGTTTTGGTAATGGTAATAACACGTTTTTCTTTGTCTCCGGGGTCTTTACGTCGTACGACACACCACAGCTGACCGCCGATTTTGCAAGGCAGCGCAATTACATTTTTGCTGAGAAGCTTATCTGCAGTCTGTGCATGGATGCAGTTTGTTTCATTGCTGTACGGACATTCTTCGCAGCTCTTTCTTTCACTGCAGGATGCGGACTGTGCCAGGTATTTTATAAGGAGTTCTCTTTGATAGTTCGCTTTACTCATTTTCCCACACTCCTATCGTTACAATGTCACCGGGAAAAATATCAGCACTGAGGTTGTTTTCGTAAATGAACTCCATATATTTATCCATCGTCATTTCATCGGGTTTGTACTGTTTTGCAATAGTCCACAAGGTTTCGCCGCTTTTTACTCTGTGAATTCGTTTTTCAAGCGTTATATTTTGTCTTGAAAAAGCTGTTATGCATACCGTAAGAGCAGTAACACACAGTACGGATGCAAAAAACGCTTGATTTTTCGGCAAATCTGTGTTATAATACCTGTGTTGTTTGGTTTGCTTTTTGCAAGCTTTGCACGTTTCAGTCGTACCTGTGCCAGCAGGACGGCTGTTTTTTTGTT
>JAZNIM010000154.1:0-3892 GCA_045577475.1 Eubacteriales bacterium
TCCCGTTGCAACGGTGGGAACAAAGAAGAAGTCTGAGCCGACTGCCTTAATGTTACTGAGTCCCTTTTCGTTTGCATTGATAAGATACTGAGGGTCATATGAGGGCTGACCGTATGCATATGTCATGATACCGTCGCCGCCGGCAGCCGCATATTGCTTAAGCTTATTTACATCGCTTCCGCTTGTCTGCCAAAGAACTATCATGCCGTCATAGCCGTAGTTCTTGATGTCCTCATTCATGAAGTCGATAACCTGCTTTGCAACATCGTCGCCGAAGGTATTAAAGAAGTTATCGCAAGAATAAATATGGAATACAGGCTTATTGTCAATGCAAAGGTATCTGTCATCTCTGAAGTACCATTCTACCCAGTAGTCCCACAGATAATCCTTAAACTGGTCAAGGGTCATCTTTGCACTTGCAAAGTTTGCATTTTCCCACATAAAGCAGTAGTCAATCATATCGGAATACTTGGAATAGAAGTAACCGTCATGCTGGCTCCATGCAAGACCGGGAGTTTTTGCAGGCGTATCGTATCTTGTGCCGGTTGTTGCGTACCAGCAGTACTGAAGTGCATCAATACCGTGTTCAACCATCATCTTGGTTTCCCAGTCTGCAGTTTCGGGAACACCTTCGTCGTAGTATCCCCAAAGAGGTGAGCATTCGTCATAGGGAGCTGCAAAGTCCCAGCCTGAATGTGTACCTTCTCTCCAGAGAGAGCAAACAGACATGATAAGTGTATAGTCGTCACTTTCAACCTTATTGGGAACGGGACAGTAGTCTGCATAATCGTAAATGTTGTAAACCTTTACGTCATCAAACATGATATAGCCGTCATTTGCCTTCTTTTCGTACTCAAAGGAAACAGACGAGAAGGTGTCGGCGTTCATGGGAACAGTGCCTCTGTTCTTACCGTTGATGAAGATAACCGCCTTATTATTTACAGGGTCAGCTTCAATGTGGATACACTGCCATACGTTATTCTTGAAGGTATGTGTAAAGCCATCGGTTGTGATGGTGTTACCGTTAATTTTAAGCTTCAGTGCACCGTCAAGGCTTACGTAAGCGGTATCAGCACCCTTTGGCATATAGAAGTAGCTTTCAAATACAGTCTTGTCTTTGAGTGCATCAAACTTCTTTGTTGCCTTGCCGTTTTCTGCAAACTTAAGTACGTGTGTACCGTATCTGTCATTTGCGCTTTGTTCAATAACTGCCTTTTCTCCGTTTTCCCAATCAACGGGGTATTTATCGAAATAAAAGCTTTCATTTACGGCATAGTTCATATAAATATGAGCCTCGGTGGGAGTCATAGCTGTCTTTTCTTCAACGCTTGTTGAAAAATAAAGTCTTGCAAACTCGCCAAAAGCGCCAAGCTCAAATTCGCCTGCCTTGACTCCGTTTACAATGTAATAACCCTTTTTGTTATCAAGATCTGATACAATTCTGAAGGTATTTGATGCAGCGGGTTTAACTTCGCTTGCCTTATCCATCTTCTGTGTCTTTACATTGAATACACCGTTCCGGGTATAAACTTCAAGCACATTTTCACCCTTGAGGTTTGTGAAGTAAATTCTTGCACCGTTCATATTTGTAAGCAGGGAAAATTCACCTTCAAAGGTCATAACACCCCTTGTCTGAGGCTCAAAATCTCTGTTGATTGCGGCATAACCTGTTTCGGAGGTATCGCTGAGAGCATTTGTGGTATCGCCTTTTGTGTTGATACCTGTAGCATATCTGTTCTCATAGTTCCAGCTCGAAGCAAGTCTCGGTATGCTTCTTGTGCTGTAAACGAGGCTGTAGTGGTCCATGAGGTAGTAAGCCTCGTTCATTTCGGGCATAGGTGCAAGCGTTCCCGTCAATCTGTTTTCGGGAAGTGCGGTACGGTTGACAATAGCTGCCGCCTCGCTTCTCTTAACGGGATTTGTGGCAAGGAATGTACCGTAGTCGTCAGAACCTAAAACCACGCCCGCCTTATACAGCTTTAAAAGGGTGTCCGCATATTCTTCATTCTCGTTTACGTCGGGAATTGAAGTAATATCGTTTTTCGCAGGAAGATAGCTGTCGGGAACGGCAGCGGCAAAAAGAACTGCCATTTCGTATCTTCTGATAGTTCTGTCAAGGCTGTTAAAGTAATTTGCCTTAAACAATCCGTTTTCTAATGCGTACTGAACATACATGTCGTACCATTTTCCGCCCTGAAGTGCAGGGATTGTCTTGCCGTTATAGCTTGCATGCACACGGCTGGCAATGGTAATACCCTCGGCAACCGTCATTGTTCCGTCAGGGTCAAAGGATGTATCGGACTTGCCGTTGACAAATCCAAGCTCATATGCACTTTGTACTTCCTTTGCGTACCAAGCGTTTTCGGGAACATCCGCAAATGTACCGGGATATTCCTGAGTCTTCTTAAAGCCGTCTGCCATAGCTGTTACGGCAAGAGCCGACATAAGAATGCTAAGACATAGAACAAGTAGTTTTGTGTGTTTTCTCATAGGTATAAACCTCCTTTTCATTACAGGTAAATTATATCACACATTAGCTTTGAGTGAAATGTGTTTTTGTGAACAACCGCCTCCTTTTGAGCATTTTGGATATTATGTCAAAACTCGGCTCGCCTTTTCGTCATTTGCAACAAAAACCATCTTATTTCTCAGGGTTTTACCCCTGATTATTTTGATTTTTCTATTTTGAAATTATATGGAAAATCAGTAGTTTTTCCTTAAAGAACCATGTCATTTTGTAAAGGACAATTTACTTATTGCTTTATTTTCGTACTTTTCACATATTCTTTAAACCGCAAAAAAAGACACAGCATTTCGCCGTGTCCTTCGGGTTTACTTTTAAATAAAAACATCAATCTTATCAAGAATTTCCGCAACGCCCGCCGCATCCACTTTTCTGGGATTTGTTGCAGTGCAGGCATCCGCAAGAGCACTTTCAATAATGTGCTGCTTGGAATCAAGATAATCTGCCTTGGTAACTCCCGCTTCACCAAGGGTTGTAGGAATATTAAGCCAGCGCTGATACTCCTTGATTTTTACAATCATGTTTCTTACACCGATGTCAGGGCTGTTTGCAGGATAGCCGAGACGTCTTGCAAGGCTCTCAAGCTTATCTGCGGTAGGATTTGCATTTTTAACGCAGAATTTTATGTCAAGCTCGGTATTGTATCTGAGCACATGAGGAAGCAGCATTGCGTTTGCTCTGCCGTGGGGAATGTGGAAGTTAGCACCCAGTGCATGAGCAATACTGTGGTTCACACCAAGACCTGCTTCATTGAAGGCAATACCTGCAAGGCAGGAAGCGGTATGCATCTTTTCACGTGCCACAAGGTCGTTACCGTTTTTATAGGCAGGAACGATGTAGTCTGCGAAAAGCTCAACTGCTTTTTCCGCAAGTGCATCGGAAATTTCATTGGAATTTGTGGAAATATACGCTTCAAGTGCATGTGTGAGCACATCAAAGCCTGTATCTGCAGTAACAGCAGGCGGTACACTCGCAGTAAGCTCACAGGAGAGAATTGCCATTTCGGGAAGAAGGGATTCATCAATAAGAGGAATCTTCTTTTCAGCCTGAATGTCGGAAATTACCGCAAACTGAGTAACCTCGCTTCCTGTCCCGCTGGTGGTGGGAACAGCAACAAGGCGGATATTTTTGCCTGTATGCTTTCTTGCTACATACACCGTACTTTTTGCCGCATCTATAGCACTTCCGCCGCCAACGGCAACCACAAGGTCGGCTTCCTTTTCAAGAAGAAACGCCATGCCGCTTGCAACAAGCTCAATAGGCGGGTCTGGCTTTACCTCGGAATATATGCTTACATTCTCACAGCCGGTAAGCAGAGAAGCAATTCTGTCGGCAGTGCCGTTATTAGTTAAAAAAGCATCGGTAAAC
>JAZNIM010000155.1:0-8664 GCA_045577475.1 Eubacteriales bacterium
TAAAATCATCACGCTTTTTGGCGGAGATGCAGAGATTTGAACTCTGGCGCCGGTTTGAGCCGACCTACTGCATTTCGAGTGCAGACCCTTCAACCACTTGGGTACATCTCCAGATATGTTTGAACTCCGATTTGACGGAGAAAAAACGAGCAAATTATAAAATTTTGTTAGAAAAATGTTAGAAATGGCTAGAAAAACCGCTAGATAAGGGTGTAAAAACAAGGTTTGAACCTCGCTTAAACCCGCACGGTTAAGCCATTTGTAGGGGTACAGTTACAGTGTAACCGAGGGGATTTCGAGTGTGCCCCGTTATGACCACTTCGATACCTCTGCATATTAAACTGTCCTCGGACAGCTTTTTTATTATAGCAAAAAACATACACCCTGTCAACACAATATTTGTTAACAATTTCTCCGACCGAAAATCGGGGATTTTTTTGTTTGTTTTGGAAATACTGTAACCGAGGTGATTGTTTTGGATAAGCTCACTTTTGAAAGTGCGGTAAAAACCGTAAAGGATGCATTTCGTGACTGCGCCGATTTCAATAGCCGTGATATTCTGTACTGCGGCACAAAACGGGGCGTGCTTTTTAATATAGGAAGCTACACCGACAGAGGCTATATTTCCGACAGCATTATGCTTCCGATAATGAGGTTGAAAACCGTTCCCGAATGTGCACAGGATGTTTTCGGTTTTATATGCTCAAGCGAGCTAATGACGCTGACAGGCACAAAGGATGCTATAGACAAGCTTCTGTTAGGCTTTGCTGTGCTGTTTCTTGAGCTTAAAGAAGGCTTTGAAATGTTCGGCTGCATGGTTAAGCGAACGGGACAGCGAAGTGTACAAGAGCCTGACAGCGAGGTGGTTGTTAAGGGACCCCGTGAAGGCTTTATTGAAAACTCGGAGGACAACCTTGCACTTCTTCGCAAACGGCTTAAAACCACCTCCTTCAAGGCTTTGCGCTTATCTGTGGGCGAGCTTACAAGCACCACCGTTTACATTTGCTACATTCAGGGCGTTGCAAGCAACGATACTGTCAGCCGAATCAAGGGCTGCGTTGAAAATATGAAGCTGCCATCTGTTCTCGACTCGGGATATATTGAGCATTATCTTAAAAAACAGACTCCTTCCCTGCTTCCCAACGTGGGAAACTCCGAAAAGCCCGATGTTGTTGCGGCAAAGCTTCTTGAAGGCAGAGTTGCCGTTATATGTGAAGGAAGTCCCACGGTACTCACAGCACCGTATCTGTTTGTGGAAGCCTTGCAATCCGCCGAGGATTATCTTAAAACTCCGTATTATTCCACATTTATGCGTTTTTTGCGGTTATTGAGTGTATTAATTGCCTTATACCTGCCGGCATTTTACCTTTCAACCGTGGAGCATCACACATCTGTTTTGCCCTACAAGCTGTATAAAACCGTAATTGACCTTCGCCAGGATGTCCCCTTCGGCGTGCTTGGCGAGCTGTGTGTCATACTCATAATTTTTGAGCTTATCCGAGAGGTGGGCATACGAATGCCCAGAGCCGTGGGAAGTGCCGTGGGCATTGTTGCAGGTCTTATACTTGGGGATGCGGCAATAAGTGCAGGTCTTGCAAGTGCTCCCGTGATAATG
Source organism: Eubacteriales bacterium (assembly GCA_045577475.1). Taxonomy (GTDB): domain Bacteria; phylum Bacillota; class Clostridia; order Oscillospirales; family CAG-382; genus UMGS1387. Next base: position 1,616 of record JAZNIM010000155.1, read on the forward strand.
GTAGCCTCCCTTACCGCCGTGTGCACCTTTATCGTTCCGCCGTTTATGAACAGCCTTGTGCTGGTGCGTTTTATAAATATTTTTCTTGCACGTATTTTCGGCTTTCCCGGAATTATACTGTCCCTGTGCTTTATCCTGAGTGCAATATGCAGAAAGGAATCCTTCGGTGTTCCGTTTTTAATGCCGATTGTTCCTTTGAAGCCTTCGGGGCTTGGTGATACCGTTATATCACTGCCCAAAAAAGCTTTAAAGCATGTAACAAGCTCTATTTACGACTCACAAAAGGAGGATTAGCTTGAAAAAAGCATTTTTTCTCTGCTTATTTAACCTGCTTTTTCTATGCTCCTGCTCATCCAATCATTCAAAGGATGTATATTTTATCCACACCCTGTCTTTCTCGGAAAACGGCAATGATGGCATCACACTAAGTGCAGTTATGGAAAAACAAAGCACAGGTAAGGATGAAAAATACTTTGTAGGAAATGCAGAGGGCAAAGACCTTGATGAGGCTGTCGAGAAAATGACAGACAAATACCACGAGTGCTATTTTGCTACAAACGAAATTTATATTATTCCCGAAAACGCAGACAGTGATTTTCTACGTATGCTTACGAAAATCTGCGAAAATCCTCATCTTCCCTCCTCCCCGCATGTTATTTGCGTAAAGGACGGGGACGAACAAATAATACTCGAAAGCATCAAGGAAGAAAAGCATCTGAAAAAGCTGCTAAAACAAGCCTCGGGGCACAAAGTAAGCATGGTACACCTTCTCGCAGGATGCATGTCTTACGGCAAAAGCATAGAGCTGCCTATTATTACACTTGACAACGAGGGAAAGCCAAAGGCTTTGGACAAACGGGCGTATTTCCATGGCGATAAAAAAATGCCGCGCAAAAAGGAGAATTGAATTGACAGGTTCATCGAAAAGAATGCAGTTTTATATTACCCTCACCTGCTACAGCTTTTTAAGCTTTGGTATTTTTTGCCCTGTATTTACAGCAAAGAACTTTACGGCAAGTCTTATTACCTGCTTTGCGACCGCAGTTGTATTCTCGTATATAGTATCAAAAGCATTTTTAAAAAAGCCGTGTTTAAAAAAAGAAAACTGCATTATTCACAAGCTTTTGTGTGTTATCGCAGCAGTATTTTCCGTAGCAGCGGTACTTCTTCTTATGACGGAGGTAGTAAAGGACACCTGCTTTATTGCAGGCAGAGGTATCAGCAGTGAATACTACCTGATGCTCTCGGCTATGCTTTTGGCATCAAGCCTGTATCTTTGCTTTAACAGCGAAAAAGGAATTTACAGGTTCACCTTTATCGGAATTGCATCGGTATTAATATTTACCATAGTAAGCGTTTTTCCCGTATTCACCGTGAAGCAGGCTGTGTTTGATTTTTACAAAGCCACAGACTCATCTGTCAAAAGCACAGTTTTGGACGGCATAAAAGCAGGTCTGTTTCTTTCCTGCGACATTTCCGTGTTTTTGTACTGCTTCAAGGACTGCTTTTGCTTTGACAAGAGTTATTCAAGGCTGACGGGATATTCTGTTATAACAGCATTTATTCTGTGGTGTATACCCATATTCAGCACCCTTATCATTTTCGGCAGGAATCTTGCCGCCGCCCTCCATGACCCGCTTTACGCCCTCACAAAGGCATTTGGCGGCTTTGACATAACGGAGCTGCTGTCGGCTCTCAGAATCTTCTCATTTATAATCAAAAGCTCGGTTTACGTTTACTCGGCATCGCTTTGCATAAAAAATGCTTATTTTGCTTCAAAAAAACATGCACTAAAGGTAATAATCCCCGCTATATTTGCAGCAGTTCCCGCTATTTATCTGCCGTTTATCATTTTTGGAGCATCCGACAGCTACGGAAAATTTCAGAGCCTCATATACCCTTGTGTAATTATCCTGTCGCTGATTTTCGTTATTTTTATTCTTTTGCGAAAAAAAGAAGATTAGCTCCCCGTTTCGACGATTTTTTCACGGCAGGCATAGTATTCTTATCTTACAATAACTGCAAGGAAGGTAAAAACATGGAAATGACATCCCTAAACAAGGACGGAAAAATGATTTGCTGTCTTTCGGGTGAAATCGACCACCATTCATCAAGAACGATACGTGACGGAATAGACAGGCTTATTGCACAAAACAGACCGAAGGTACTTGTGCTTGACCTTGAAAACATTGCATTTATGGATTCATCGGGTCTTGGACTTGTACTTGGCAGATACCGCAAAATGCGGGAAAGCGGCGGAGAAATGTTTCTTTGCAACACAAGTGAAAGAACCTTAAAAATCCTGAAAATGGCAGGAGTTGACAAGCTTATACAAAGCATAGACGACAAAAGCTTTGACAGAGGCAATTCAGGCAGCGGCACAGACGAAAATCTGCAGGGCAACAGCTTTGAAGGATGAAAAAAATACAGGAGAGAAAAACAATGAAAAAAAACACGGTACTCAACAGGTTTAAAATACAGCTTCCCGCAAAAAGTGCAAACGAAAGCTTTTCAAGAGCCGTAACAAGTGCCTTTACCGCACTTCTTGACCCAACGATAGAGGAGCTTTGCGACATCAAAACCGCCGTTTCCGAGGCTGTTACAAACTGCATTGTACACGCCTATGACGACAGCTATCCCGACTCAAAGCGTATAATCAGAATTGAAGGCTGCTATGACAGCGAGCATTTGTTGACAATTAAGATAAGAGATTTCGGCTGCGGCATCGAGGACATAAAAAGAGCAATGGAGCCGCTTTATACCACGGGAAACGACGAGAGAAGCGGCATGGGCTTTTCAATTATGGAAAGCTTTACGGACAAGCTGTGTGTAAAATCAATCCCCGGCAGAGGCACAACCGTAATTCTCAAAAAGTACATAGGCAAAAACGGTTATGGAGTATGACAGAAGCAGAAACGGAATTCTTCTTACAAAATACAAAAGCGGGGACATTGATGCCAAAAGCGAGCTTGTAGAAAACAACATGGCACTTGTAAAAAGCATTGCCGTGAGGTACGGCTCAAGATATGCCTGCTTTGACGACCTTATCAGCGTTGGCACAATAGGACTCTTAAAGGCAATCGATGGCTTTGACGAAAGCCTCGGGTACGCCTTTTCCACCTATGCCTTTTCGCTGATATCGGGAGAAATAAAGCGTTTTTTGAGGGACGACGGCATAATCAGGGTTTCACGCAAGCTAAAGAAAAACGCCGCACTTGTAATGGCGGCAAAGGAAGAATATCTGTTAAAGAATGGCAAGGATCCGAGAATAAGCGAGCTTTGCGCTTTATGCTCACTTTCCGAGGAAGAAATAACGGAATGTCTTGAAGCATTAAGTCCCGTTCGCTCATTGTCAGAGCCGGTATCCGAGGACTCCGAGCTGACAATAGGCGACACGGCATCGGGGGAGGACGAAATATCCCATCTTATTGACAAAATGGCTCTGAGTGAAACTGTAAACAGTCTTGACGAATTTGACAGACAGCTTATAGCTCTCAGGTTTTACAGAAATCTCACACAGGTTCAGACAGCAAAGCTTCTGGGAACTTCACAGGTAAGCATTTCACGTGCCGAAAAGAGGATTATTTCACTTCTTAAATCACTTCTTTTAACATAGTTAATAAAAAAACAGAGGCAAAGACTCAAGCAAGTCAATGCCTCCGTTTTTATTTACTTAAAAATCAGCTCTATGAATACATCTTGCAACGTATTTGCCGCTTACGCACTCAAGACCTCTGATTACCATGCAGTCCTCATATACCTCAATAACCTGGCAGGTGCATCTGTCCTTGACGTAATACTCACGTCTTTGGTTGAACTCAACACCGCACCACACAAGGCAACCGCCGTTGATGTAAAGATTGTTATTATTTGCATCAAACTTGGTATTTATGCCCTCGCTGTCAAAGTCATAATGGGTATGTCCCGACATATGTATTATATTTTTATGCTTATCGAGAATTTCCTGAAGTGCCCCGTCATCCTGAACAAAGCCTTGTCCCATTCTTTCGGGAGAAAGACCGACGGTATTCTTCTGGTGGAAGTGAGTCACCAAAAATCTATACCTCTCCCCGTCTGTTTCCGTCAGCTTTTGGTCAATCCATTTAAGCTGTTCTTCGCCGTAAAACGGGCGGTCATCCTCTCTGCAGGGGTTAAGCACAAGCACCTGTGCACCGCTTACCGTTCCGTCATACTCATTGCGGGGTGAAGGCTTTGAGCTTTTCTCGCCAAGCCTTGTGTTTCTTTCGGATATCGCACCAAAGAATTCTTCCATCTTTTCGATGTTTGCAACAGCACCGTTTTCATAAGGATGGTAGTCATGATTACCTGCGGAAATATAAACAGGCACGTCTTTAAGATATGTATCAACCATATCATACGTTGCATCGTATTCCGCACTGCCTGCATTATTTGCAATATCCCCTGAAATAAACACGCCGTCAGGCTTTAAGTCACGGATTCTTTCGATTGCCGTCTGTCTGTTTGCTTTATTATTGAAATAGTTTCCACCGCCGTGAATGTCACTTGCAGCTACATACTTTTTAAGCAGCTTTCCCTTTGGCTTCCACTGCTTTTCCACGGGAATGTCAATAACAAGCTCGGGAAGCTCTATTTCCTTCATGGTGTCCTTAAATACACGGCAGCGGATTTTCTTTGCATTTTCGGGAATAAGCAGGTTCTTATTCACGGTATATTCTCCCTTACCCTCAAAAAGAGGAATTGACTTTATGGGAAGATAATTTTCAAGCTCGTTGCCATCCTCGTCAGCCCAGTAAAAGGTTGCAAGTATTGCCTGAGGAATTTCCACGGTGAATTTAAGATTTGCACTGCCGCAGATGTTATCAAGATAGTCGCATGTAAATTTGATTTCCATGACCGTCACTCCTTTAAAACATTTTAACTTATTTATTGCCCATCAGCTTTTCATCAATTGCCGTTGCCGCATTCTTTCCTGCGCCCATTGCAAGAATAACCGTTGCCGCACCTGTTACGGCATCGCCTCCTGCATATACGCCTTCACGGCTGGTAAGTCCCGTTTCCTCCTCGGCAATAATGCCGCCCCATTCATGGGTGTCAAGTCCCTTGGTTGTAGACTTAATGAGGGGATTGGGTGAAGTTCCGATTGCCATAATAACGCAGTCAACATCAATGGTATACTCACTGTCGGGAATAACAACAGGTCGTCTTCTACCCTTTTCGTCAGGCTCGCCGAGAGTCATCTTTACGCACTTTATACCCGTAACAAAGCCGTTTTTGGGGTCTTTCTTATCCTCGGGATTGTGATATCCAAGAATTTCAACAGGATTATTGAGAAGTCTGAACTCAATTCCTTCTTCCATTGCATGCTCAACCTCTTCGTGTCTTGCAGGCAATTCCTCCATAGAACGGCGGTACACGATATAAACCTCGTCTGCACCAAGACGCATTGCACATCTTGCCGCATCCATTGCAACGTTTCCTCCGCCTACAACTGCGACCTTCTTTGCCTTCATAATAGGCGTATCGCTGCCGTCACGGTAAGCCTTCATAAGGTTTACTCTTGTCAAAAACTCATTTGCACTGTAAACACCCTTGAGCTGTTCACCGGGGATATTCATAAATTTGGGAAGTCCTGCACCAGAGCCGATAAACACAGCCTTAAAGCCGTATTCTTCCACAAGCTCATCAATAGACAGAATCTTTCCGATTACCATATTTGTTTCAATTTTCACGCCAAGCTCACGTAAGGTTTCTACTTCCCTCTCAACGATTTTCTTGGGAAGTCGGAACTCGGGAATACCGTAAACCAGCACTCCTCCCGCCACATGAAGTGCTTCAAAAACCGTCACCTCATAGCCTTTTTTTGCAAGGTCGCCTGCACATGTAAGTCCCGCAGGACCTGCACCTATTACCGCAACCTTAATGCCGTTACTCTCGGGCTTTTGTGCCTTTTCGGTACAGTTTGCATTATGGTAATCCGCAACAAAGCGTTCAAGTCTGCCGATTGCCACAGGCTCACCCTTGATACCTCTTACGCACTTGCTTTCGCACTGGCTTTCCTGAGGGCAAACACGTCCGCAAACTGCAGGAAGCGAGCTTTGCTCGGTAATCACCTTATAAGCTTCTTCAAACTCGCCCTGTGCCACGTGTGCGATAAACTCGGGAATATGTATTTTTACGGGACAGCCGCCAATACACGGCTTATTCTTACAATTAAGGCAGCGTTTCGCCTCATCTATTGCCTGCTCAGGGGTGTAACCCAGAGCAACCTCTTCAAAATTTCTCTTTCTGATTTCAGGATTCTGAGAAGGCATTTCATTCTTCTTCAAGGACATATTTGCCATTTTACTTTTCCGTCCCCTTCTTTAATAAATTACAGGTTTCTTCAAAGGCATGACGTTCAAAGTCGGCATACATTCTGCCTCTGTCCATTGCCTCGTCAAAATCAATTTCATGACCGTCAAACTCAGGGCCGTCAACGCAAGCAAATTTCACCTTGCCGCCAACCGTAAGTCTGCAACCGCCGCACATGCCCGTTCCGTCAATCATAATGGGATTCATGCTTGCAACCGTCTTTATGCCGTACTGCTTTGTAAGTTCACACACAAACTTCATCATGATAAGAGGACCTATGGTAATAACCTCATCGTACTTTTCTCCGCTTTCAATAAGCTTTTTCAAAGCATCCGTAACAAGTCCCTTTTCTCCTGCACTTCCGTCGTCGCTCATAAGCACGGTTTTTGTGGTATTTGCTCTGAATTCATCCTCTAAAATCACAAGATCCTTATTTCTGAAGCCAACAATTGCGTGCACCTCGCATCCAAGTGAGTGAAGCTTTTTTGCCACGGGAAAAGCAATGGCACAGCCGACACCGCCGCCTACAACCGCAACTTTCCTCAGTCCTTCGGTTTTTGTAGCTCTGCCGAGAGGACCTACAAAATCGCTTAGTGTGTCCCCTTCCTTCATTGCTCCCAGCTTTTCTGTGGTTGCACCAACCTTCTGGAATATTACGGTAACAGTACCCTTTTCTCTGTCAAAATCCGCAACGGTAAGAGGAATTCTCTCGCCGT
>JAZNIM010000156.1:0-2524 GCA_045577475.1 Eubacteriales bacterium
TACTTTTTCAGACCTGCGCTCAGAAACAACGGGATTTACGACCTATTTGACGGCTTTGCAAACACCTGCGAAGCGGGTGCGGGGAAGGACAATCCGAGGGTGTATTACCTTGCGGCGAAAAAAGCAGGCGTGTGCCCTGAAAAATGCCTCGTGTTTGAGGATGTGATTACTGCGGCAAAAACCGCAAAAAAGGCAGGAATGCTTGTCTGTGGAGTGTATGATGAAAGAAGCAGTCAGTACACGGCGCAGCTCATGGAAACCTGCGATGTGTATATAGAGAGTTTTTCAAAATTACTGGAGGATGAGTAATGTATAACCTCACCGACCCAAAAATAATAAAATATCTTTGCTCTAAATATGGCTTTACTTTCTCAAAAAGTATGGGGCAAAACTTCATCACCGATGAATCTGTGCCGATTACAATGGCGGATGCCGTAGCGGAAAACAGTCAGGGCGTAATAGAAATAGGTCCCGGCTTTGGCGTTTTAACTGCGGCACTTGCGCAGAGTATGGAGAAGGTTATTTCTATCGAGCTTGATAAAAGACTCGAGAAGGTTCTCGGCGAAACCCTTGCAGGCTTTAATAATGTATCCTTTATATGGAAGGACTGTCTCAAGGTAAACCTTAAAGAGCTTATGGAAACCGAATTTCAGGGAATGGATGTCAGCGTTGCGGCAAATCTTCCGTATTATATTACTACCCCGATTATAATGAATCTTCTTGAAAGCAGACTTCCCTTTAAAAAGATTGTTGTTATGATTCAGAAGGAGGTTGCACAAAGGCTGTGCGCAAAGCCAGGCAGCAAGGATTACGGTGCAATCACCGTAACAACGCAGTATTTTTCAAACCCCGAAATAATAAAAAATGTTCCCTCAACCGCATTTATTCCTGCACCCAAGGTTGACAGTGCCGTTGTAAGTATGGAGATTTTAGAAGCTCCGTCCGTAACTCCGAAGAATGAAAAGATGTTCTTTAAGCTTATAAAAGCGGCGTTTTCTCAGCGGAGAAAAACCCTTGTAAATGCTCTTTCGGGAAGCGGTACTTTCGGAACGAAGGAGGATATAACAAAGGCGGTAGAGTCTGTCGGTCTTTCGCCCACAGTAAGGGGAGAAGTGCTATCGATAGAAGAATTCTGTAAATTAAGCGATTATTTTACGAAATAAATTTCAGGAACATTTGATTAAAAGTCAAGTGTTCTTTTTTTGTGAATTTTTTGTTAAAAAGATGAAAAAAACAGTAGACAAATATCGAATTAGACTGTATAATGTTAAATAGGAAAAATTGGATTTTTGAAAGGAGATAGAAAAATGACAGATAACAAAAAGGTACTTACCTGGCTTGAAGAAATGAAAGCACTTTGCCGTCCCGCTAACGTAGTTTGGATCGATGGCAGCGAGGAGCAGCTCGAGGCACTCCGTGCAGAAGCAGTTTCTACAGGCGAAATGATTAAGCTTAATCAGGAAAAGCTTCCCGGCTGCTACTACCACAGAACAGCAGTTAACGACGTAGCTCGTGTAGAGGACAGAACATTCATCTGTACTGAAACAGAGGAGGAAGCAGGTCCTATCAATAACTGGATGGCTCCCAAGGAAATGTATGCAAAGCTGAATGCTCTTTACGACGGCTCTATGGAAGGCAGAACAATGTATGTTATTCCTTACTCCATGGGTCCTGTTGGTTCACCCTTCTCCAAGATTGGTGTAGAGCTTACAGATAGCATCTACGTTGTACTTAATATGGACATTATGACAAGAGTCGGTAGCGATGTACTCAAGGCTCTTGGCTCTGACGGTGATTTCGTTAAGTGCCTTCATGCTAAGAAGGATGTAAATCCCGACGAAAGATATATCGTTCACTTCCCCCAGGACAACACAATTATGTCTGTTAACTCCGCTTACGGCGGTAACGTACTTCTCGGTAAGAAGTGCTTTGCTCTCAGAATTGCTTCCTATCAGGGTATGAAGGAAGGCTGGATGGCTGAACATATGCTTATCCTCGGTCTTGAGAATCCTCAGGGCGAAGTTAAGTACATCTGTGCAGCATTCCCCTCCGCTTGTGGTAAGACAAACCTTGCTATGCTTATTCCTCCGGAATATCTCAAGGAAAAGGGCTATAAGGTTTGGACAATCGGTGACGATATTGCTTGGCTCAGAATCGGTGAGGATGGCAGACTTTACGCTATCAACCCTGAAGCAGGCTTCTTCGGCGTTGCTCCCGGAACAAGCGAAAAGACAAACTTCAACGCACTTGCAGCAACAAAGAAGAACACAATCTTCACAAATGTTGCTATCAATAACGACGATATGACAGTTTGGTGGGAAAAGCTCGATAAGAATCCTCCTGTTAACGCAACAGAATGGAAGGGTGCTAAGGTTAACGGTGTAGAATATACTGCAGAAGGCAACAACCTCGCTCATCCCAACAGCCGTTTCACAGCTCCCGCTGTAAATTGCCCCTGCATTTCTCCCGAATTCAACAATCCTCAGGGTGTTCCGATTTCCGCTATCATCTTCGGCGGCCGTCG
>JAZNIM010000157.1:0-11881 GCA_045577475.1 Eubacteriales bacterium
TTATCGGGACACTTGCCGTTTTCACCCATTTCAAAGCGGAATTTTATGCTTGACGGCAAATCCTTCGGTTTTTCGATTTTATCCATTCTGTCAATTGCCTTCATACGGCTCTCGGCGGCGATGATATTGCGTTCTCTGTTCCATCTTCGCTGGTTCTCGATAAACGCTTCAAGCCGGGCAATTTCCTTTTGTTGGAGATTATAGTGCTTTTCGTCGTTCTTTCTGTCCTCCTCCTTACGCTTTACGTATTCCGTATATGCGCAGGGGTACAGCTTTCCCTCATGGTTTTCAACCTCAAAGGTTTTCTTTGTTATTTTATCAAGGAAATATCTGTCGTGGCTTATAACGATAATGCACTTTTTATAATTCTTCAGATATTCTTCAAGCCATTCCACCGTTTCGATATCAAGGTGGTTGGTAGGCTCATCCAGCATAAGTATATCAGGCTCAGACAGCAAAAGTCTTGCTATTGCAAGTCTTGTTTTCTGACCGCCCGACAAGGTGTTTATCAGCATTGAATGGGTACTTTTATCAAAGCCGAGTCCAGTCAGCATGCTTGAAATTCTGCTTTTGTACTCATAACCGCCCTGTCTTTTAAAATTATCCTCAAGGGTGGTATATTCCTTTGCCAGCATCATGTGTGAGCCTTCATCGCCGTCGGAGTTCATCTTATTTTCAAGCTCAGCCAGTCTTTTTTCCCACTCCACAAGTTTCGGAAAAGCAAGGCACATTTCACTGAACATATCCTTATCCGAGTCAAGCCCCGTATTCTGTTCAAGATATCCCACCGTTTTATCCTTGGCAAGGAATATTTCTCCCTCGGTTGGTGAAATCTCACCCGCCAATATCTTCATGAAAAGGCTTTTTCCCGCACCGTTAACGCCTACAATACCGATTTTATCGCCGTCCTGAACTCCAAGAGATACCTTGTCCAAAATCACATCCGTGCCAAAGGAAAGGCTTACGGCAGAGGCACTTAATATTATCAATTTTCATTGTCCTTTCTTATATATATTAAGGTTTGTCCCCTATTATTCCAGCACCTTTCTGAGGTACAAGCCCGTATATGAGCCTTGGCACTCAGCAACCTGCTCGGGTGTACCCGTGCATACAATCTCGCCGCCTGCATCTCCTCCGTCAGGGCCGAGATCAACAATGTAATCGGCAGTCTTTATCATATCAAGATTGTGCTCGATTACTATAACACTGTTGCCTGCATCAACAAGTCTTTGCAGAACCTCAATAAGCTTTTCGACATCAGCTGTATGAAGTCCCGTTGTCGGCTCATCAAGAATATACAGCGTGTTGCCCGTACTCTTACGCGAAAGCTCGGTTGCAAGCTTGACTCTCTGTGCTTCACCGCCCGAAAGCGTTGTGGAGGACTGTCCGATTTTTATATAGCCAAGACCTACATCACACAGAGTTTTAAGCTTTCTGTGGATGGAAGGAATATTCTCAAAGAATTCTCTGCCTTCATCGCAGGTCATTTCAAGAACATCCGAGATGCTCTTTCCCTTATACTTAACCTCCAGCGTTTCCTTATTATAACGTTTACCCTTACATACATCGCATGTAACATAAACGTCGGGCAAAAAGTGCATTTCAACCAAAAGTGTACCGTCGCCCTGACAAGCCTCGCACCGTCCGCCCTTCAGGTTAAAGGAAAATCTGTCCTGCTTATACCCTCTCACCTTTGCTCCCTGAGTTGCGGCAAAAAGTGCACGAACCTCAGTGAAAAGTCCCGTGTATGTTGCAGGATTTGAGCGAGGTGTTCTTCCGATTGGCGACTGGTCAATGGCAATCACCTTATCAAGGTGCTTTACACCCTCGATTTTATCGTGTGCACCCACGGTTGTGGAAGCTCTGTTAAGCTGCTTTGCAAGGCTGTTTAACAGTATTGAGTTAACAAGTGAGCTTTTTCCGGAGCCGGAAACACCCGTCACACAGGTAAGCGTACCGAGAGGAAACTCAACATCTATATTCTTCAAATTATGCTCTTTTGCACCTACAACCTTCAAGAATTTTCCGTTGCCCTTTCTTCTCTCGGCAGGTATTGCAATCTTGCGTCGTCCAGACAGAAAATCGCCTGTTACGGAGTTTTTATTGCTCATAATCTGCTTTGGTGTTCCCTGTGCCACAATCATACCGCCGTGAACACCTGCACCCGGACCGATATCCACAATATAGTCCGATTCCAGCATGGTTTCCTCATCATGCTCAACCACAATAACCGTGTTTCCGATATCACGGAGTTTTTTCAAGGTAGCAATGAGCTTTGAATTATCCTTCTGATGAAGTCCTATACTCGGCTCGTCAAGAATATACAGCACTCCCACAAGGTATGAGCCTATCTGAGTTGCAAGACGTATTCTCTGGCTTTCACCGCCTGACAGCGTTCCCGATTTTCTGGAAAGTGACAAATATCCAAGTCCCACGTTTTCAAGAAAATGCAGTCTTGCCGAGATTTCCTTTAATATTTCCTTTGCAATAACCTGTTCTGTTTCGGAAAGAGTAAGCTTTTCAAAAAAGTCAATGGCATCCGTTACCGATAAATTACAAAGCTGTGTAATATTAAGTCCACCCACAGTTACAGACAGGCTTTCTTTTTTTAGTCTGTCGCCGTTACAGCCGTTACATGGTACATTATCCATAAACTGCTCGTAATATGCTCTCATTTCAGCGGTGGTATAGTCCTGATTGTATCTTCTTTCAATTTCACGTACAATACCGATAAAGGTAAGATTGTAGCCTCTGTAGCCATATCTTATTTTCTCATCACCCTTGCCGTAGAAAAGCACCTGTCTTGCCTTTTTGCTCATTCGGTCAAGAGGTGTGTAAAGGTCATATCCGAATTCTTCCAGAGCCGCATTTATCCCTTCACCGCTCCATGAGCCGTCCTTCAGGCTCTTATAGCCGTTACAAACGCAAGCACCCTCCGCAAGGGATTTTGACATATCGGGGAACAGCTTATCGGGGGAAAGCACAAAGCTCTCACCCAGACCGTCACAGTCGGGACAAGCACCAAAGGGGCTGTTGAAGGAGAACATTCTCGGCTCAAGCTCGCCAAGGCTTATTCCGTGCTCGGCACAGGAAAAATTCTGGGAAAACATCATTTCGCTCATGCCCTCATATTCGCCCTCATGCAGTGCTATAATGCACAGACCGTCAGACAGCTTGAAGGCATTTTCAACGGAATCCGCAAGGCGTGAGCGTATGTCAGATTTCATAACAAGTCTGTCAATAACAATTTCGATGTTATGGCGGATATTTTTATCAAGCTCTATATTATCGTCAAGGCTGAGTATTTCGCCGTCAATTCTTGCTCTCACATAGCCGTTTTTCTTTGCATCGGCAAGAAGCTTTTCGTGGGTACCCTTCTTACCTCTTACACCCGGTGAGAGTACATAAAACTTTGTTCCCTCGGGAAGGTGCAGAATTTTATCGAGAATTGTATCAATTGACTGCTTTTCAATTACTTTTCCGCACACGGGACAGTGAGGCGTACCCACTCTTGCGTACAAAAGACGCAGATAGTCATAAATTTCCGTCACCGTTCCCACCGTTGAACGGGGGTTACGGGAGGTTGTTTTCTGGTCAATGGAAATTGCAGGCGAAAGACCTTCTATAAGGTCAACGTCAGGCTTATCAAGCTGACCGAGAAACTGTCGTGCATAAGAGGACAGCGACTCAACAAAGCGTCTGTGTCCTTCGGCATAAATTGTATCAAAGGCAAGTGAGGATTTACCCGAGCCTGAAAGCCCCGTAAAAACCACAAGCTTGTCCCTTGGTATTTCAACATCCACATTTTTCAGATTGTGGACTCTTGCTCCGTTTATAATAAGTGATTTACAACCCAATTTTTTCCATCTCCCAATTTCGGTTTTCCTGTATATGCCTGAGTGCAAGATTTTTTGTCTGCTCAAGCAATCTGACATCGTTCATGGCATCCGCCATCTTAAAGCACAGCTCGCCGTGCTGTCGTCTGCCGAAAAATTCTCCGGGGCCTCTTATTTCAAGGTCCTTCTTTGCAATCTCAAAGCCGTCGCCGCTGTCACACAGTATTTTTACTCTCTTTGCAAAGTCCGAGTCCTTTGACTTATTCATCAGTGGCGAAATAAGAATGCAATAGGATTTATGCACACCTCTGCCCACTCGTCCTCTTAACTGATGAAGTTGGGAAAGACCGAAGCGTTCAGCATTTTCCACAAGCATGACAACGGAATTTGGCACATTCACGCCAACCTCTATTACCGTTGTTGACACAAGTACGTCGATTTCGCCTTTGGCAAACCGACACATAATTTCGTCCTTTTCCGCCTGCTTCATTCTGCCGTGGACGTATTCAACACGCAATCCCTTAAGCTCGTTCTTTTGCAGTTTTTCGCAAAAGCTCTTTGCTGACTTCATCTCATAGCCTGCTGTTGAAATAAGCTCTCCCTCGGAGTTTTTCTCCTCGGCAAGAGGACAAACCACATACGCCTGTCTGCCCTCAGAAACTCTGTCACGGATGAAATTATACACTCTTGTATGATAATCCTCACCCACCGCAAAGGTATCAATCTTCTGTCTGCCCTTGGGAAGCTCATCAATTACGCTTATATCAAGGTCGCAGTACATTATCATTGCAAGGGTACGGGGTATGGGCGTTGCGGACATTACAAGGGTATGAGGAAAAATACTTTCCCCACTGCCTTTTTCCTCCAGCGTTTTTCGCTGTGCCACTCCGAAGCGGTGCTGCTCGTCCGTTACCGCAAGTGCTATGTTCTTGAATTCGACTTTATCTTCAATCAGTGCATGAGTTCCCACAAGAAAATCAATTTCGCCGTTTTTCAGCGATTTCAGAATTTCACGTTTTTGCGCCGCAGGTGTATCTCCCGTAAGAAGTGCGGTTCTTATTCCCATAGGTTCAAGCAGAGAAACTGCATCCTCATAATGCTGTCTTGCAAGAATTCCCGTAGGTACCATGAGAGCCGACTGATATCCCGCCTTTACCGCAGCAAAAACCGCAGCAAACGCAACCACCGTCTTTCCGCTTCCAACATCACCCTGAACAAGACGTCTTGCAGGTGAAATAAACTCGTTTTCACTGCTGAGAGCCATCTCATTCGGCTTTGCTTCGCCGCTCATATCCTTCAGAATGTCATGCACCGTCTTTTTTTGTGCATGCGTAAGCTCAAAGGGAATTGCCGATGTAAACTGCTTCATATCGGGGTACGGCACACGGTATGCTTTTCCGCTTTTTTCGTTCCGTCCCAAAAGTATGGAGTTCAGTTGAAAAGCATACAGCTCATCAAAAGCAAGACGTCTTTTCGCATTTTCAAGTGCCTCAAAGGTTTCGGGAAAATGTATATCAAAAATTGCCGTTTTCCGTGGACACAGGTCAAATTCTTCAAGCTCATCAGACATGAGATAGTCCTCAATTTCATCCTTGCACAGCTTATACGCCTGCTTTACAAGGCTTGACAGCAGCTTTGAAGTAAGTCCTGCCGTCAGGTGGTATTTGGGAACAAAGGGCGGAAGGTTTTCGTTCTCCTTGACAGGCTCAATATCGGGACTTGTCATGGTGCACAGACCGCCTATGCCTTCTGCAATGCCGTAAAATCTGTACACATTGCCAAGCTTTACCGACTGCCCCAGATAATCTCTGTTGAAGCAGGTAATCTTGACACTTCCCGTTTCGTCGCTTGCGGCAAACTTCTGAACACTCATCATTCTGCCCTTTGACTTTATACGGGTATTCACAACCGCCGTTGCAACCTCTAACAAAAGGCTCTGATACTCACCGCTTACAACATCCTCTGCCTTCACGGTGTTGCCCCTGTTTTCGTGGGATGCGGGGAAATGAAACAGCAGGTCACTCAGGGTTTGTATTCCCAGCCTTGACAGGCATTTTTCTCTCGCCGTGCTGACACCGTACAGGCATGTCACAGACTTGTCAAGCATCCTTATACCGTTTTCAGCCATTGTCCCGACCTCCCTTCAAAAGCTCATACGCATAATAATGCATTCTAATCTATTTTCTATTATACAACAAATTTGGATATTATTATTTGTATAAATTGTAAAATGTTGCAATTATTTCACATGCCTTTCACACAATGGTGTTATTCTATACGTTGTTGTATCGGGCATGTGGTATCATGCCGAATAAAACTTGCATTAAGAAAGGAATTAATTACAATGAAAAGAATCACTTCCCTCATTTTGGCTTGCCTTCTTTTGGCAACAACTCTCCTTGTAGGATGTTCAGATAAAAAGAACGAACCTACAAAGCTTGATAAAGAAGTTATCGAATTCAACACAAATTTTGAAACAAAGCTTGCTGAGCTTATCGGCAAGAGCGAGATGGATGAAGAAGTACTTCTTACTGTAGAAAACATTCCCGTAAGTGCAGCATTGGTAAGATACGCAGTAATTGCCTGCAACTCCTCATACGAAGGCAGCACCGAAGAAAACGTTGAACAGCTCAAGGCGGACGAAATTAAGAACTTTTTCCGCATGAATGCTTTTATAGTTAACAAGGCTGTTGAAATGGGAATTACCATCACAGACGAAGAATTCAAAACTCACTTTGAAGACTCCTACAATCAGATGAAGACACAGTTCGGTGATGAGTTTGAATCAATTATTGAAATGTACACACTCATGTCACCCTACAGCTATTATCTGTCCAACTACTACAATCTTCTCTACTCCAAGATTTACGATGAATTCAGTGCAGGCGAGGAATTTGCCGCAACCGTAAGAGAAAAAACCCTTACAGACATGCTTGAAAGCGAAACCCCTTACGTAAGAGCAAAGCACATCCTTATCAGCTTCCCCGAAGAAGGCGAGGGTGAAAACGGCGAGGTAACAGATGCTCAGAAGCAGGCTACTCTCGACAAGGCAAATGAAGTTCTTGCTCTTGTTAACAACGGCGGCGACTTTGATGCTCTTGTTAAGGAATACGGCGAAGACCCCGGTATGGAAAGCTATCCCGGCGGCTACTACTTCACAACAGGCATGATGGTTAAGCCCTTTGAAGAAACAGCTTTCGCTCTTGAAGAAGGCGAGGTTTCCGGTCTTGTTGAAACAAACTACGGTTACCACATCATTCAGAAGCTCCCCCTTGATGACGATGCAATTCTCGCAACCGATGAGTACATGAACAAGGGTTACGAGCTTTTCGCAGAAGAAATGGATGAGCTTGCCAAGGACTGCGAATTCACTTACAACGAAAACTACGAAGCAAGATGTGCTGATTTTCTCGCCGAGTACGCTGAAATGATGGCTCCTGTTGAAGAAGAAGTTGAAACTGAAACTGAAACTGAAACTGAAGCTGAAGTTGAGGTAGAGGCTGAAGCTGAGGCTGAAGCTGAAGCTGAGGTAGAAGCTGAAGTTGAGGCTGAAGCTGAAGTTGAGGCTGAAGTTGAGGCTGAAGCAGAAACACCTGCCGAATAATTAAAAAAATCTAATCAAGGAAATAGACAATATGGCAAGCATTTTAAAGAAAAATGACTGCGTTACGTTGAACGTTCAGGCACTTTTGGGAAACGGAAACGGTCTGTGCAAAACCGATGACGGGTTTGTGGTATTCGTTCCCGGAACAGCCCCGGGTGATGTTATTAAAGCTCACGTAATCAAGGTCACAAAAAGCTATGCCGTAGCAAAAATTCTTGAAATTGTACAGCCGTCACCATACAGAAATGAGGACGGCTGTCCTTTTGCAAAAAGCTGCGGCGGCTGCACCTTCCAGCACATAAGCTACGAGGAAGAATGCAAGTTCAAGGAAAACACCGTGAACGATGCACTTTCCCGTATCGGAGGACTTGACATAAAGGTAGAAAAATTCCACGGTGCAAAGAATGTGTGCGGATACAGAAACAAGGCGGTCTACCCCATCGGCACCGACAAGGAAGGCAAGGCAATAAGCGGTTTTTACGCACAAAGCTCACACCGAATCGTTCAGCACAATGAGTGCATGATTTCAAATCCCGAGTTTGTAAAAATTCGTGATAAGGTAATAAGCTTCATAAACAAAAACGCCCTTTCCGTTTACGACGAGGTATCGGGAAAAGGCGTGGTACGCAGTTTATTTTTAAGGACAACTAAATCGGGCGAGGTTTGTCTTACCCTCATTGTCAACGATGACGTCAAAGCACAGCGTGAGTGGCACGGCAGATTTGTGTCGGACATCACCGGTGCTTTCCCGAAAATAACGTCGGTTGTGCTTAACTTCAACACAAAAAACACCAATGTTATTTTAGGCGACAAGGTGAAATATCTTTACGGTGACGGCTACATACACGACGAGCTTTGCGGCAAGAAATTCCGCATACATCTTAAATCCTTCTGGCAGGTGAACAGAGAGCAAGCCGAGGTTTTATACGGCATTGCAAAGGAGTTTGCCTCTCTCGGTGACGGAGAAGTACTTGCAGACCTTTACTGCGGAACAGGCTCTGTGGGAATATCCATTGCCGACAAAAGTACAAAGCTATACGGTGTAGAAATCGTGGAGGATGCGGCAAGGGATGCCGAGTTTAATGCACGTCTTAACGGCATTGACGGAAAATTTGTTGCTCTTCCTGCCGAAAATGCACTTGACGACCCGTTTTTGAAAAATCTCCGTCCCGATGTTATAACTGTTGACCCGCCGAGAAAAGGATGTGTGGGTGCGGTTGAAAAAATCGCAGCCTTGGGTGCAAAAAGAATTGTATACATTTCCTGCGACCCTGCGACGTTAGCACGCGACTTAGCTGAATTTGACAAGCTGGGTTACAGGGCTGTTAAGGTTCAGGCAGTGGATATGTTTCCGAGGACGGGGCATGTGGAAAGCATCGTACTTTTAAACGCCCAACAATAAAACGAATATTTACACCAATGGGAGGTTATACCATGAGCGAACATCAATTCAAAAACTACAATCTGTACTCCGAAGAACCCACATCTGCCAACCATTACAGGCAGGAGTATTCCGATTCCTTATACGATTATATAAACACGCTAAGGCAAAAGAGCAACGGCAAAAAGGATGCTTTCATGCCTGCTGAGGAATTTGCGAAAAATCCCGAATTTTACAGAAATGAATACATCCGTATGCTCGGTTTTCCGCTGACAGATTACACATATTCCGTTCCCGAAGGAAAAGAAGAATTTGTTGCATCGGATGACCTTGGTGATATTTACAGAGTGTCTATTGAAGTTCTGCCCGACTTTAAGTTTTACGGTATGATTATGATTCCGAAAAAATCATCTGCAAACGATAAGTTACCTCTTGTAATATGCCAGCACGGCGGCGGCGGAACGCCCGAGCTTTGTTCCGACATTCACGGCAAAAACAATTACAGCCATATGACAAGACGCATGCTTGAATACGGCGTTTGCATATTTGCTCCTCAGCTCTATTTATGGAACAGCGCCACTTACATCATCCCTCAAAAGCGCGGTGAGGTGGACAGAGAGCTTAAAAGATACGGCTCAAGCCTTGTGGGACTTGAAATTTATTGCATAAGAAAAGCTATCGACTATATGACATCAAAGGACTACATCGACGGCAATAAAATCGCAATGCACGGTCTTTCCTACGGCGGAATATACACCGTGTACACCATGGCAGCAGAGCCTCGCATTAAGGCGGGTTATTCCTGCGGAAGCTTTAACGACAGAAGCGAGCCAACGGTTCTTCAGGACGTGTGCTTTCTCAATTCGGGTAACACTTTTATGGATGCGGAAATTGCAGGTCTGTGTGCTCCCCGACCGCTATATCTTGATGTTGGAAAAGCAGACCCCGTATTCAAGTGGCAGACTGCACAAACAGAGTTCGGCAGAGCCGTCAAATATTATAAGGCTTTTAATGCTTTGGAAAACATAAAGCTTAACGTATGGGAAGGCGGACATACCGTTTGCGACAACGATGACGGACATAGGTTTGTCATGAAGGCTCTGGGGCATAACATTTAATCGGTGTTTTAAAAATTTTCTCACTTGACAATCGGGTTTATTATGGTAAAATAACCAATGGATGCCGTATTCGGAATCATGGCAAAACGGCATTAATAAGTAACAAAAAAGAGGTACTGACAATGACAGAAGCATTAAAGAAAAAAATAGGACAGCTTTTTATGTTCGGATTTCCTTCTGCGGGACTCACCAAGGATTACACCGAGTTCTGCAACAAATACTACATAGGTAATTACACGGTAAATGCAAACGACTGTGCTGACATTGAAAGTCTTTGCAGGCTTATAAGCGATGTGAGAAAAAACACATATGAGCTTACAGGTCAGTATCCCATTATTGAGATAGATCAGGAGGGCGGCTGGGTTACACGCCTTTACGAAGGTGCGGCTATGATTTCGGGTGCCATGTCCTTCTCTGCAAGCGGTGCCGACGAAAATAAAATGCGTATTGTGGGTGAAAGACTGGGCGCAATTCTTCGTGCCGTCGGCTGCAATACAACAGACTCCCCCGTTCTTGACGTAAACATCAATCCCAACAACCCCATAATCGGTACAAGGTCTTACGGCGAAACTGCCGAAAAGGTAATTGAGGTTGCAATTCCCTTCATGGAAGGTCTTCAGTCAAAAAATGTCTTAGCGGTTGTTAAGCATTATCCCGGTCACGGAAATGTGTGCGGTGACACACACCTTAATGTTGTTCACAACAATGTAGATGCCGACACCTTGAGAAAAACCGAGTTTGCCACCTTCAAAAAAGCCTTTGAAAAGGGTGCGGCAGGTATAATGACAGCACACGTAGTTCACGATGCCTTCACTACCCTTCCCGGCACAGTTTCTCACGAAATTATGACGGAACTTTTGCGTGACGAGCAGAAATTTGAAGGTCTTGCAATAACCGATTCAATGAGCATGAAGGGACTTGAAAATCTTTATCCCAACGGACAGAGTGCGCCAAAAGCTCTTATTGCAGGCTGTGACATTCTTTTGTACTATACATTTAAAATGTCTGAGGCACAAAAAGCCATAGATGCGGTTTATGCCGCAGTTGAGTCGGGAGAAATAACCGAGGAGAGAATAGACGAGTCTTACAACAGAATTGTTGCTGCTAAGAAAAAATTTGACCTTGCCTCTGCCGAGCCTGACCCCATGCTTGCAAAAAAGCTTATTTACAATCAGGCAGACATTGATGCAAATTTTGATGATAAGCTCGCTTCCATCACAAAAATCAAGGACGACGGCATTTTAAGCCGGCTTTCGGGAAAGAGAATTCTCTGTGTATCACCCGTATGTGATGCGGTTCGCGGTGTTGAGGAAAAACGCCGTCAGGTTCTCAGCTTTGCCGATATTTTTGCGGACAGCATTGATAACGCCGCCTCTTGTGTGTCATCCTTAGAGGGAGTCACCCCCGAGGTTGCACAGGCTGTAAAAGGTGATTATGATGCTTATGTTATCGGCATTTTCGATGCAAACAGCTACAAGGGTCAGCTTGACATTGTGAAGCTTTTGGAAAACACAGGCAAGCCCGTTGTTGCCGTTCTTCTCAGATCCCCCTACGATTACAGATACGTTAAAAACTGCAACGCCGTAATAACAGGCTACGAGTATACAACACAGTCTGCAAAGGCAATTGCACAAGCAATTAAAACATTTGACTACCGCGGAAGGATGCCCGTAACTCTGCCTGAAGAATAGGCGAAAAGGCTTTTTATGAACACATCAAACAAAACAAGTCCCGACTACATGGTGCTTCTCAACGAGGATAACAGGCTTTACGACGGCTTTGAAAGTACCGTTGAAATAATCTCGGTTACAAATGCCTTTGGTGAAAAGCACCGCATTGAAAAAAAGACATACGAGGCTTTTATGCTTTTAAGGGACGACCTTATCAAGAATGACGGTATTCAGACTGAACTTATCAGCGTTTACAGAACAATAGATGACCA
>JAZNIM010000158.1:0-5087 GCA_045577475.1 Eubacteriales bacterium
TTTTTTCATTTTTAATCTCCTCTTTATATATTTTTTATTTATTGAGCGCTCTCATAAGGAAGGTTACAATCTGACCTCTTGTGCAGGTTGTGTCAGGTGAGAAGGTTGTTTCGGATGTACCCGAAGTTACTCCATTTTCCACCGCCCAAGCTACTGCTGATGCAAAGCCGGAGCCTGCCGTTACATCTGCAAAGGTTCCGTAATATGAAGTGTATGGTGAACCTGCGTTTTTCCATAAGTACACGACAGTTGCGCTTCTTGTACAAGGTGTGTCACCTTCAAATTTGCTTCCCGTTACCATACCCTTTTCATAAGCCCATCGTGCTGCATCATAGTAGTAATCAGACTCTTTTACATCGTCAAAGTGGTTACCACTGCTCACCTTTGGTGAGCCTACGGCACGCCACATAAATGTAAGAATCTGTGCTCTTGTGCAGGTATTATCAGGCGAGAAGGTTGTTGCAGATGTTCCTGCTGTAATGCCCCTATCTACTGCCCATTTAACGCTATTTGCATACCATGCATCATCCGCCACATCTGTAAATCGAAGATTTTCTGTTGTAATAAGTTCTACACCATTTACGTCGAAATATTCGGCATCAACCTTATTTTTTGTAGCCTGCGAAACCTGAAATACGTTTGAGCTTTCGTATCCGCCCGTCATTGCAATAAGGTCGGCATTGGTTGACGGATGAAGAACACTCGCCATCCACACAGAGCCATCTGTACGTTCAAGAATTTGCATACGCTTGCTGTCAAAATTCCATGTATAAACATTCGGAAGAAGCGGAATGTTTGAGTCTGTATCACGGCTGTATGCTCTGTATGTAGCAGTTTTTCTGTACATATTGGGGTTGTTTGTTAAATAGTTTTCTGTACATGAGAAGGGAGTAATACCATCCTCGGTCGGCGCCTTGGTTGGATGGGCTTCAAGACCGTAAACCTTCCCGTCGTCCCCGTAGTATCCGCCCAAAGTTTCGCATACATATTTTGCTCCGTCCAAAAGGGGACCATATCTGTAAACATTGCCGTCACAATATCTGCAGGCGATTACATTGATATAATCCTGATTTTCAAACTTAATACCAACAAAGTTACCATTTTCGTTTGATGAAAATACAGGGAATATTCTTTCCACCTTATCGGTAGAGTTAAAACCTATATGGTAGGTAGAGCTGTATCCGTAAAGCTTACCGCTTTTGCTCTGCACAAAACCGTATATATTCTGCTTTCTGTTTTCATCGCTGTGTGCCCAGATTTTTGTCAAAAGTTCATGCGGGAACACACGCTCTGCATCGCTGCACACTTTAACAATGCCAAGCTTCATTTCGTAGTTCTGAATAACCTCTCCGCTTGCAAAAGCATTTTCGTCAATACCTATTACATTGATTTGGTTATCCCAACGCCAGAAAGCATTCTCATTGGTGATAAGGCCGTTAGGAACAACGCACTTTACCTTTTCCGTCATTTTTGCAAGACCTCTTGCATAGCCGTCCTTACCCTCAATATAGGTATATCCCATATAGAACGAACTGTCATTCTTGATGACACCGATAACCCAGCCATCATTGGATTCCTCGTAGTCATAAACATCTGTTGCAACCGTCTTACCGCTAAGCTCCTTTACCTCGCCGCTATTTGTAAGGTAATGATTTGCGGTGGCTTTTTTTACATTTGTTGAAATTTTCTTCTTTTCATATTCAGAGGTAACGCCGTAAAGCGTGCCGTCTGCGGTTACAATGTTTCTCTGGGTGTAAAGGGTATCAATCTTGTGCGTATAATAGGAATAGCTGACAACATCCCTGATTTCGTTTTTTATAACGGGGTCTATTTGTTTGAAATCAACACCCACCTGATAATATACGTTATCAGGCGTTACAAATTCCTCATCGCCGAGTATATGGTTTGCATTGTAGTTTGGTGTCACGTTAAGTTCAGGATATGTTTTATACTCGTAGTTTATTATCTCCGCAGGCGGAAGAAGCTTTTCTGCATCAGCCTTATTTGTAAGCATAATCTTATCGGTTACAAACGAGAATGACTTTGTACTTCTGCTCTTATCCTCGTCCGCTGCAAAGAAATTATCTATCTGTGAATAGAGGATTGTTGAGGTTGAGCCAAGGAAGTGTGAAAATGTAATAAAGTTTCCGCTTGCATCCGTTGCCACGATAACTGCGGCGGGAGTAAGCTTTCTTACAAACTGTTTGTTTTCATCGTATATATCTGCGGAAATTACGATGGTATCCTTTGTAAGATTATATACCTTTGCCCAGTCAGATTCCTTTCCGTTCATAACCAAGTCATATTCCGCTTCGTCAATGATACCGAGTCTGGTAACAGCAATTTCTTTACCGACGGTACCGTATGTTCCAAGGTAACTTATTTTGACGTAATGGTTCTGATAATCACTTCTCTTTACCTCCGGAGCAAAGCTTGGTTGTATACCTATCGTTTCGTCATAGAATCGGGTTCCAATATCGAACCGCTGTATAGAGCCGGCTTCCATATTGTAAGGTACGCCGAAATTGGTGCCGTATACATGGGTAATCGGTATGTATTT
Organism: Eubacteriales bacterium; assembly: GCA_045577475.1. GTDB lineage: Bacteria > Bacillota > Clostridia > Oscillospirales > CAG-382 > UMGS1387. Next base: position 2,561 of record JAZNIM010000158.1, read on the forward strand.
TCCAAAAAGACTTCCTTCTGTAAGATCGGTAGTCTTGCCTTCTGTTGGACTTGTTACTGTCGGCTCTTTTTCCTGATTGGTTGTTTTATCAGAGTTTGTTTCACTGTCGGTATCCTCGACCTTTATAAACGAAACGTTCTGAGTAGCAGCAAGTCTTGGGTAATACTTGCCCCCTGTCTGCTTCATGGAATCAAAATCCACAGGCATATAAGATTTATAACCGTTGGAAGCCGTAATTGTCAGGTACACGTCCTTGATATCGGTTTCGGATATTTCTTCATTATATGAGCTGTTGGAAAACGAGTTCTTGCCAACAATTTTGAAATCTTTACTGCTTGAAAAGAACTGAACCCAGTTATTTCCGTTGGAATTATATCCGACACCCATATAGCGGAATTCGGGATTAAGAATATTGGCACGGTGTCCGGGGCTGTTCATCCATGATTCTACAACCTCCGCAGGATTACGCTGACCCCTTGCGATGTTTTCTCCGACATTACTCCAGGTATAAGTGGAAGGAATTGCCGAGTAGCAATCGCTTCCGTCGGGTCTGTCATGAGAAAAAGTGGTTACAAGCTCCTTTTCACGAATATCGCAGATATCCTGAAGAGTACCGTTCATGGAAAGCGAATCAAGACCTTCCTTGGCACGTTCAATATTACAAAGTCTTAAAACCTCCCATTCAAACTCGTTGACAGAAAGCTCGCTGTATTTTGCTTTGCTGAGGTCCCGTGCAACACCTCCTGCCTGTCCCCCTTCGGTTTTACTACCGACGTTAAAGGTGTAACAGATCACAGCCTGCTTTTTATCCTCGGTAAGACTTTTCATTTCAGAAAGCTGACCGTTGATTTTGGTTGTGGATTTAACGTATTTTATATATTTATCCTGACCTGCCTTTATTCTGACGGTAACGGAAACCTTATATGAGTTACCCTCAATAAAACAGCCGTTGTCATCAAAATCGCCGTCCCATTCCACCTTTACAACCTCGGTGCTTGCCGTTGAGGGAACAGAGCCCGAATTTACCGGCTTTTCACCTGTCACTGGCTCGGTTACTGTAATATTGAAAATATTTACAACCGACGCAGCAAACACATTTGTTGGAAGTATGCTGATAAGCATACATAAGCATAAAATTGTACTTAATAACTTTTTCAATGTTCATTCCTTCTTTCTTTATAATATAGTAAATTTTTATTTTTTAATAGTGTACAAAAAAACGGGCACTTATTTACAACTCATTTTCTTTGCAAATTCTTTTACCTGTTGTTTTCTCTTTTTAGAGAGTTCTGTCGCAAGACATTTCGGGCATCTTGTAAGTGTTTTTGAACGGCTTCGCACCTGCGTCTGCCACGAGTGACCTTTTTCGCATTTCCACCATACCGGAACAGAACTGCTCGGGCTGACAGTTTCAGGGGTGAACGGCATGTTTTTTTCGTCATCCCACTCGGATAATAAATACTCCTTTCCTTCCTTAATGCAATAATCCTTTAATTTCAAATTTATCACCCTCCACATCTTGAAAAATTTGATATTATATGCTACAATAATTATACACCGTCCCCCAAGGGACGAAGCAATAGTTTTTTGATATTTTTTCAAAGAAATTTTTTATACTGGAAACGGAGATATTTTTATGAACGACAGGAACTTATTTTCCATAGGTGAAATTGCAAAAGCAGTTGGAATTACACGCAAAGCCATATTAAATTACGAAATCAAAGGTCTAATAAAACCTGACCAAAAAGATGGTGCTTCAGGAAACAGATATTATACCATCGACACCTTTACTCAAATTCGTACAATCCGAGTTTTCCAGAACTTAGGTCTTTCTCTTGATGAAATACGGGAATATTTTAACGATACGAGTGATTTGGAACCGATGATACAGCGGCTTGAAAAAATGAGGGATGAACTTAACCTTACCATAGAGAAGTTAAAAGAAAGAACACAGCAAAAAGGTAATGTTATACGGGAAATCACTATTGAACCGCAGACGATATACTGCCGTGTGTATAACTCAACCTCTATTGCTGACAAGACAAATCTTTTGAGAGATACGGCTCTTGAAGCTATGAGATTGCATGGAACAGACACAACAAGACGAATGTATTTTACAGAATATTCTGCAAAAGCTCCGCAGGATATTTTCTATTGCGTTGCCGTGTCGCAAGGAAGCGAAGGTGAATACATAAAGCATCTCCCCGAACTCAAAGCGATTTCCTTTTTTCATCACGGTGCTTATGAGGAAATCCCTGAAGTACGAAAAAGACTTATTACCTATGCAGAAGAAAACAATCTGAAGCTGACAGGGGTATTCCGTAACATTTACCTTGAAGGACCACCGCAGCATAAGGATAAAAGCAAGTTTATCACACAGATTATTGCGATAATTGAATAATATATAATAACCTCAGTTTGCTGCTTATCATACATTCGACAGATGCCGACATCAAGACAGAAGTTTTGACATAAGTGTTATTGGTTTTGATTATTTCACCAAAATAACGGTTTAGAGAGAAATGAT
>JAZNIM010000159.1:0-25416 GCA_045577475.1 Eubacteriales bacterium
TTTCAATCCATTGACCAGATTTGTACAATTCAACACAGTTCTTTTTAAATTCAAAATTATATTTCACATAAAAACCCCCTTCACTGTTGTTGTCCAGTAAAAGGGGTACGTATCAAAAGTGTCTAACTTTTGGGGTGCATATCACCAAGGCGGCTAAACTTTATTAACAATAAATAACTCTTACTTACAGCAGGCTTTGCAGTTTACCACATTTCCGTCATTGAAGCAAAGCTCGTTTTTGCCCTGAACACCTGCAAAATAGTCTGTAATATTCTGACAAGTGGTTTCGGCAATGTTGCTGAGAGCCTCTCTTGTCAAAAATGCCTGATGGCTTGTAACAATAACATTGGGCATGGAAATAAGACGGGCAAGCTTGTCGTCGTCAACAATGTGGGATGAAAAGTCCTGGAAGAAAATATCGGATTCTTCCTCATATACGTCAAGACACGCCGCCCCCACTTTTCTTGCCTTAATGCCCTCAATAAGAGCCTCGGTATCAATAAGTGCCCCTCTTGAGGTGTTGAGAATTACAACCCCCTTTTTCATGCGGTCAATGGTTTTGCTGTTTATAAGGTGCTTTGTTTCATCGGTGAGAGGACAGTGAAGTGAAATAATATCGCTCTTTGCAAAAAGCTCGTCAAGCGTTGTATACGTCACCCCTTCAATTGATGAAGGGTACTTGTCATAGCAAAGCACATTCATGCCAAAGCCGCGGCAAATGCTTATAAAAGCCTGACCGATTCTTCCCGTACCCACAACGCCCACGGTTTTTCCGTGTAAATCAAAGCCGTCAAAGTTGTTAAGGCTGAAGTTAAAGTCACGGGTACGTATATATGCCTTGTGAATACGGCGTATGCTTGTAAGAAGCAGTGCCATGGTGTGCTCTGCAACAGCATATGGAGAATAAGCGGGAACATGCACAAGGTGCATCTGTTTTTCCTTTGCATATTTCACATCAACATTGTTGTAGCCTGCACATCGAAGTGCAATAAGCTTTATTCCGTATTCGCACAGCTTGTCGATAACTTCCTTGTTCACATCGTCATTGACAAATACGCATATTCCGTCGTACCCGCTTGCAAGATTTACCGTATCGCTGTTAAGACGTGTTTCAAAATATTTGAATTTAATACCGTATTTTTCTCCGTATGAGTCAAAGCCGGGTTTGTCGTACTGTTTTGCATCAAAAAAAGCAAATTTCATATTTCCACTCCTGTTTTTGTTTAGTATTCTTCATTCCCATATTTTTATTCATTATTTAAACTGGGATGTATAAATATCGTAGTACTGTCCTTTTTTGGCAAGAAGCTCCTTATGTGTTCCGATTTCGCTGATTTTGCCGCCGCCCATAACAATTATAATATCTGCATTCTTTATGGTTGACAGTCTGTGAGCTATAATGAAGCAGGTTTTTCCCTTCATAAGGCTTGTCATGGCATCGGAAATTCTCATTTCGGTGCGTGAGTCAACGTTGCTGGTTGCCTCGTCAAGAATCAGCAAATGGGAGTCGTTAAGCATGGCTCTTGCAATTGTAATAAGCTGCTTCTGTCCCTTGGATATACCCTGTCCGTCGTCGGTAAGCACCGTGTTGTAGCCATCGGGCAGCTTTTCAATAAAAGAATGAATCTTCGCCCTTTTAGCCACGGCAATTACATCCTCCATGGTTGCATTTTCTTTGCCGTAGGCTATATTTTCATATACCGTACCCGAGAACAGCCAGGTATCCTGAAGCACCATGGTAAAGCTCTTTCTCAGACTGTCACGCTTAAGTGTGCGTATCTGCTTTCCGTCAATGGCAATGCTTCCGCTGTCGGGGTCATAAAAGCGCATAAGAAGATTTATGACGGTGGTCTTTCCTGCACCCGTAGGTCCCACTATTGCCGCAACCTGTCCTGCTTTTATATCCACGGAAAGCTTATGTATAATCTGCTTTGAGCCGTCATAGGAAAAGTCAATTTCCGACAGTGTAACATCGCCCTTTGGATTTTCAAGAACAATGGCGTCCTGTGCATCAGGCTCCTCTGTGGGCTCATCAAGAAGAGAAAACATTCTGTCAGACGCCGCCAGTGCCGATTGAAGCTCGCTTATGATATTCGCCATTTCATTAATAGGTCCTGAAAATTTTCGGGAATACAGGATAAAGGAGGATATATCACCCAGCGTTATCAGCTTGTAAAGGTACAAAAGCGAGCCGAGCACGCTTACAAGTGCAAGAGAAAGGTTATTGATGAAGTTTACGGAAGGTCCTACTGCACAGGCGTGGTAATCCGCTTCATAATATGCATTTACCGCCTTCTCATTAAAGTCATCAAACCTTTTTATAACGCTGTCCTCGCAGCCGTAAGCCTTTACAGAGCGAAGCCCCGACATCATTTCTTCGGCATAGCCGTTGAGATTTCCCAACGCTTCCGAGCGTTTTTTGAACAAGGGCTGCACCTTTTTTGTCTTGTACTTTGTAAAGAAAACTGTTATGGGAACGGTTATTACAAAAATAACAAGCAGCTTTACGTTGATGGTACACATCATGATGAACGAACCCACAACGGTTATAAGACTTGCACCTATCTGAAGAATATCGTGGGACAGGGATGCATTTATGGTATCAATATCGTAAGAAATACGGCTGATGATGTCACCTGTCTGATTGGTATCATAATAGGAAACGGGCAGCTTTGACAGGTGTACAAAAACATCCTCACGCATGGAATAGGTAACACGCTTGGAAACGGTTGTCATTATCAGCGTAAGAAGATATGACAAAACAGCCGATGCAATATAAACCGCTATCATAAGGCTGCAGTAATAGAATACCTTCTCAAAGTACACCCCGTCTTCAAGGGAAACCGCATCAATTGCAAGACCCGAAAGCATCGGTCCCAGAAGTGCGAGTATATTGGATGCAACCATTAACATAAATGCAGCTAAAAGCAGCCATTTATGCTTGAAAAGATATCTGCACAGCCTTTTTAGCAAATATCCCACCGGCTTATGGGGACGGGAATTGCGGCGGGAGGCTTCACCTTTTGAAGGGGCATTACTTGCCATTCTAACAGTGTGGTTCTTATTCATGCCGCCTCACCTCCCATCTGGGAATTTGCAATCAGGCGGTATTCTTCACAGCTTTCAATAAGCTCGTCATGCTTTCCTTTGCCGATAAGCCTTCCTTCCTCAAGCACAAGTATCAAATCGCAGTCCTTGACGGTACTCACTCTCTGAGATGCAAGAATAAGCACGCCGTCCTTTCTGCATCCCGATTTTATTGCACTTCTCAGAAGCATATCGGTGCGGTAGTCAAGGGCACTTGATGAGTCATCAAGAACAAGAATACGTGGATTTCTTGCTATTGCTCTTGCAATAAGAAGTCTTTGACGCTGACCTCCCGAAAGGTTTGTTCCTTTTGAGGTAACGGCATGGTCAAGTCCGTCCTCCTTTGAGGCGATAAACTCCTTTGCCTGAGATATTTCAACAGCCTTTTCAATCTGTTCTTCACCGATATTACTGCCGAAGCAGATGTTGTCCCTTATTGTACCCTCCTCAATAAAATCGTTTTGCATCGCAACACCGAAAAGTCCTCGAAGGGTCTGCTTATCATATGCCGCCACAGGCTTTGAGTCTATATAAATACACCCTTCATCAGGCTCATAGAAGCGGTACAACAGGCTGAGAACAGTGCTCTTTCCGCTTCCCGTTGAACCGATAATACCAAGTGTCTGCCCCTTGCCTATTGAAAAATCTATGTTTTCAAGCACATTTTTGCCCTTATTATAGCCAAAGCTTACATTTTCAAAGCGGACAAAGCTGTTATCCGCATTGTTTTCCGTGTCATTCTCAACAAGCTCTTTTTCTTTAAGATAAAGCTTATCAATACCGTCCTTTGTATCAACAACCTCTGCAATTCTGTCTGCAGAAGCTACGCCCTTTGAAACCATGATAAACACACGTGTAATTGCAAGCATCGCATTTGAAATCATGATAAAGTAGTTCATGAAGGCGATAATCTTTCCTGCCGAGGACAGTCCTGAGTCCACACGAAAAGCACCAAGCAGTATAACCGCACACAAGCCGATATTGAGTATAAGGCTTATAACGGGATTGGATATTCCCATAACAAGGCTTGCCTTCATATCACGGCGGCTAAGTTCCTTATTAACATTTTCAAAGCGTTCAATTTCATAGTTGGTTTTGGAAAGAGCCTTAATAACACGTATTCCCAGTGCATTTTCACGCACAACTCTCACCATATCATCAACCGAGTCCTGAAGATGCTTATACAGCCTAATACCTCTTTTGGAAACCGAATACACCACAGCAAAAATAAAAGGCAGCGTACACAGCAAAACCAGCGTAAGCGCTCTGTCGAGCATAAGCGTAACTCCTATGCCGCCAACAAGAAGAATCGGTGCTCTGACACCGATACGCTGTATCCTGCCAACAAAGTTGTGAAGATTGTACGTATCACTTGTAAGGCGTGCTTCAAGAGAAGCCACTGTCAATTCATCGGCTTTTCTACAGGAAAGCTGAAGTATTCTCTCAAACAAATCGTGTCTTATTTTTTCGCAGGAATCCTTTGCCACCTTTGCCGCCATTCGGTTGGCAATGATATTAAAGGCAAGTGCACACACGGCACACAGCAGCATTACGGCTCCGCACACAGCCATTCCCGTGTAATTCTTTGCAGGAGCTTCAATGTCAATAAGCCTTGCCAGCACCGATGGAAGAACAAGGTCAGTTATCGTTCCTATAAATTTGATGATAAGTCCGAAAACAACTGCAACGGTATACGGTTTTATATACCTTAGAATAAATTTCACGTCTGCCGCCTCTTTTCTGCACAAAAATACACAATAATTATATTGCATATGGAAAAATATTTCAACAACAGGAATTATACTTTATGTTAATTTAATAAAAAGTTGTTGACTGAAATCCGAAAATATGATATGCTTTCCTTAAACAAAGGAGTATGACGATGATAAAACGCATTTTAGGCGAGGACAACGGGCTTATGCTTGAAATAAGGCAAACACCCGTATATCTTTGTCCGTCACGAAAAAACAAAATAACGATTTTTGCGGCAAATTCCACCGAGTATGACATGCATTTGTATTTATCCTTCAAGCTTCCTATGTGCATTGGAACGGAAAAGAAGGAAACGGACTTTTTTGTTCCTGCCGAGGGTAACAGTTCTCTTGAGCTTACTCTTACTGTTTCAGGTGACGAAAAGATGTACATAGGTCAGTCTTATCTTGAATTGGCAGTTAAGGACAGGACTCTTGAGTGGGTGCAGCTTTACGAGCTTGAATTATATATCGAAAACGTATTCAAGTGTGCTTCGGGCAAGGATTTTATGCCATGTACGGACATGCTTTTTTCAAGAAGCGGCATTATTTATCTTGACAAAAACGAGTGTGCCATGCTTGAAATTGCATCGGAAAACGACCTTGATTTATCAATTTCTGCTCTTGAAGGTGCAGCACCCCGCATTTTCACCGATACAGATGAATGTACTGACGGCAGATTAACGCTGAAAAAAGGACTTACACGGCTGTGCATACAAAGCAACGACACAAGCAGCATTGTAATTAAGGACCAAGCAAGCGAAAAAGTGCTGTGCTTAAACACAATTAATCCAAAATATTTTCTCTGAGGAAGGAATTAAACATGAAAAAGCTCATTTTAACAATTATTACATTATGTATGCTCACCCTTTTTGCATACGCAGACAACAGCGAAAACTGTGTGGTATACGATTTTACGGCAGTATTTTCCGAGGATTCCGCTGACATGCTTGGCATTACAGTGAAGGACGGCTTCAATGTAAGCGTAATTAACGGCAAGCTGTCTACGGTGTCTACCTTCGGTATTCCCGTAACCTATGTGCTGAAAAATGAGGAAATAGGCAGCTACGACTATGCTGTTTTTATGCTCAAATGCGGATATCTTGACGAAAATTCCATTCTTACCGTCAAGTTTACAGATTCAGAAGACAATGTTACAACACAGGATGTTGCAATACCCGATACGAATTTCAACATCTACTGCGTAAAGCTTCCCGATACTGCTACAGTGAAGTTTGAAATCTTCGTAAACAGCGTCCAGCCCGATATGGACATGTATTCCGTCGACCTTGATTATATCCGTCTTTATAAGTCGGATAATCCCGTACTTCTCACCATTGACAGCACAAAGGCATATGACGGTGATGAACTTAAAACTCTTGAAAGTCCTGCACTTATCAAAAATGACTTTACTCTGACACCTGCCCGTTTTGTCGCAGAGAGTCTTGGTGCTGATGTTGCCTGGGACGGCATTGAAAGAAAGGTTACAATCACAAAGGGAGACACTGTCATTGAGCTTGTGATTGACAATCCCGTTGCCAGAGTAAACGGACAAGAAGTTACTCTTGATGTTGCTCCCTGTATTATCAACGATTTTACATATACGCCTGCAAGATTTGTTGCAGAAAACCTCGGATGTGACGTTGAGTGGGACGGAGCAAACAGAACTGTGTTAATCAGCTGACGGGTTGTTTGAAGTGCTTTTTAAATATATATTGAATTTATCGAAATGAACGGCGTGTGCCGTTCATTTTTTGCACAAAAAATCCATGCACCGAAAGTGATGCATGGATTTTGATTGAGAATACTTATCTGATTGTCTTGTATGCAGGACCGTAAGCGGCGCATGCTCTGTAGTCCTGACCTTCCTTGTCCATGCCGAAAGCATTCCATGCGGCGGGACGGAAAATCTTTTCTTCGGGTACGTTGTGCATACAAACGGGAATTCTGAGGATTGAGCAAAGTGTGATGATGTCAGCACCGATGTGACCGTAGCTGATGGCACCGTGATTTGCACCCCAGTTGTTCATAACGTCGTAGGCTGTCTTGAAAGCTCCCTTGCCTGTGCATCTTGGAGCAAACCATGTGCAAGGCCAGGTGTAGTCTGTTCTCTTCCAGAGAATGTCGGAAACCTCGTCGGGAAGACCAACTGTCCAGCCTTCTGCAATCTGCATAACGGGACCAAGACCCTTAACGTAGTTAAGTCTGATCATTGTAGCAGGCATTTCGGCTCTCGTGAGGAAGCGTGAAGAATATCCGCCGCCTCTGAAGTAACCGAGGTCAGCCATGTTCCAGGTGGTTGCCGCCATGATTGTGTCGGCATCCTTGTCTGTTACGTTGTACCATTCCTTCATGATGCCGTTTCCGTTCTCGTCCTTTACTTCACCGCAGGCATCAAGACAGCATGCACCGGAGTTTATAAGGTGGATAAAGCCGTCGGCTTCCTTAGCTTTGCCGTCTATTTCATAGCCTGTTGCCTTCTTGACAGCATCGCCGCTCCAGTAGGTTCTTACATCTGCAAACATCTGAGGTCTGTTGGTAAGAAGCTTGCCAAAGAGCATGCAAACGCCGTTAAGGGTGTCGTTTTCTGTTGCGAGTATGTAAGGCTCACGTGCACCGTTCCAGTCAAATGAGGTGTTGAGCATAGCTTCGGGAAAGTCGCAGTTGGGATAGAAGTCTGTCCACTGTCTTTGTCCCTGGAAGCCTGCGGCAATGGCGTTGTGACCTACTCTTTCTTCTTCACAGCCTTCGGGAAGATTTTCATTGCCGTTCATGAGGTCTTTTATTATGCACATCATTTTTACAACAAACTCAAACTGCTCTTCCTTGACCTTGTCGCTTCTCTGCATGTCCTCGGGATTCTTGTCAAAGCCGATGTTGCACTTTTCTTTTGCCCACTTAAGAGCCTTTTCAAATTCAGCCTTGTCGTAAATTTCCTCGGTCATTCGTCTTATGATTTCAACCTCGTCTACGGATTCTACTCTCATGCCGAGATATTCTTCAAAGAAGTCGCAGTTAACGATGGAGCCTGCAATACCCATGCAGATTGAACCAATCTGAAGGTAGGATTTTCCTCTCATTGTTGCAGCAGCTACAGCACTTCTTGCAAAACGCAGAATTTTTTCTGCAACGTCAGCAGGTATTGAGGTGTCGTCCATGTCCTGAACGTCGTGACCGTAAATGCCGAAGGCGGGAAGTCCCTTCTGAGCGTGGGAGGCAAGTACCGATGCAAGATAAACAGCCCCGGGGCGTTCGGTTCCGTTAAAGCCCCATACACCCTTGATTGTCATGGGATCCATGTCCATGGTTTCTGAGCCGTAGCACCAGCAGGGAGTTACGGTAAGGGTGATGTCAACGCCTTCCTTTTTGAATTTGGAGGCACATGCGGCAGCTTCTGCCACACGTCCGATGGTTGTGTCTGCGATAATAACCTTTACAGGCTCGCCGTTGGAATAGCGAAGGTTTTCAGTAATAAGCTTTGCGGCACTTTTTGCCATATTCATTGTCTGGTCTTCAAGTGATTCTCTTACCTTGAGAGGTCCTCGTCTGCCGTCAATTGTGGGACGTATTCCGATAACGGGATAGTCGCCGATAAGTCTTGACTTTGCCATTTAAATCCGCTCCTTAAAAGTGTATATTTTTAGATATAGCTATCTACTTATAATTATAATACTTGACAGGTATAAAAATCTTGTGTTATAATACCAAAAAGTATAATTATTTTCACATTTTGGAGAAAAAATGAGCTATAATGAAGTAATGCTCAGGGGAACAGCGGATTTTCCCATTGAGCTGTACCATGTAACAGAACACAATCCGAAGTATAATATGGCACACCATTGGCATACTGATTTGGAAATTGTAAGGGTGATTTCGGGAAAGCTGTGCCTTAGCCTGAACAATTATGACTATGATCTTGAAGCTGGAGATGTTGCTTTCGTTAACAGCGAGGTTGTTCACGGTGCAAGTCCCGATAACTGTGTGTACCAATGTATAGTTTTCAGTGCAGACGGCTTTGCACTTCGTCAGGAGGATTGGCAAAGTGTTTGTGATGCACTTATGTCCCATGAGCTGTACATAACAGAATACTTTAAGGCAGACACAACCGTTGCTAAAATGGCACATAAGCTGTTTGATGAAATGGAAAAACAGGAGAGCGGATATTCCAGACTCTCCTGTATAGGTGCACTGTTTTGCCTGTTCGGTGAGATTGTTCGCAGCGATGCACTGTTAAGTGAACGCCACACAGCCTCAGACGGCTTTTATAAGAATGAGCATAAGCTGAAAAAGGTGCTGACGTTTATCAGGGGCAATTTTGACAAGCCCATAACCTTGCAGGATATGTCTGTTGTCTGCGAAATGTCCCCGAAATATTTCTGTTCCTATTTCAAGAAAATGACCAAGATGTCACCCACGGAATATCTCATGTTTTACAGAGCTGAGAAAAGTGCAAGAATGCTTCTCAAAACCGATTTGTCGGTTACGGAGGTGGCTTTTTCCTGCGGCTTTGCGGATTTGTCGTACTTTATAAAGGTGTTCAAAAAGCAGATGGGCATGAGTCCCGGGAAATTCAGAAAGTGGAGCAGGGGATAATTACATATCAGAAGCTGTAGTATGCTTCACCAAGTCCCGTGTCCTCAATCACATCTACGCTTTGCAGCTTCAGAGCCGTGTTGTTTCCCGTATACGGTGCAAAACGAAAACGGAAGGTTCTTGCCTTGGCAAAGGCGGAATAGTCGGCATAGCCCTGAATTGTAAGTTCAATGCCCGATTGTGTAACTTTGTAATTTGTAACCATTTTGGTAAAGCTGTCAAGACCGTGTCCGTTATAACATCCGTAAACCTTGTCTTCGGGTGAATATGAGGTGTTTGCGCTATAGTCCTGAACCCAAAGTCTGAGGTTTTCAGAGCTGTTAAGGGCGACACCTTTGTTGCCGTCAAAATTGTCAGCAATAAAGCTGTTAATTTCAACTAAGGAATACGGCTCCTGCAAGCCGCCGTTGTTCAAAAAGAAGTACATCAGATGGGGAACAAAGTGAAAGCCGAGAGAGTTGTTAAAATCAAATTGTGAAGCCTTATTCTCCCCGAATGTAAGAGTGCCGCTGTAATAATCTAAAAAATCCTCTGCAAGGCGAAGGTAGGTGTCGGGAAGCTCGGATTTTTGGAAAAGAACGGCAGCCTGCTTAAATGGAATGAAGTAAGCAACGGAATTTCCCGTTGCACTGTATTCATCTGTTGCAAGAAAATAGTAGCAGGTGGAGGAAGGGAAAAAGCCGCTTTCATCAACAGCATCAATTTCGCAGATGTATTTGTTTAAATAATCATAACCGTAAATGCCTTCATCAGGTGTAACCTCAATTGGGTAAACGTGGTACTCGAAGCTTGTGATTTCATCAAGAAAGCCGTAGTATTCAGGCTCACCGCAGGTGTAAGAAGCAACAGCAGCTTTGTCACTGCTCTTTATGCTTTCCATAAAACCGAAGGCAATGCCGTCAACACCGAGCTGACGGTTTATGACTGCATTAAGCTTTTCAAGTGAGCCTTCCATGGTGACAGGCTCGTTTTCTTCCTGCTGTGGCTCATCGACAAAATCTTCAGTTTCTTTGTTTTCTGTAATCTCGTCAGTATCGGACAAAGAACTGTCTGATTCGGGAAAGAAGCGGTCAGCCTCGTCGCAAGAGCTGAGAAAGGTACAGCACACAAAAACAAAAGCCGCTGATAACTTGAACAATAGGTGTTTTTTCATGTTTGATTCTCCTTCAATATTTCAAATATATTTAACGGAATAATCACCGTCGGTTAAAGTGAATAGCTCTCTCAGTCCGCCTGTGACCAATATTTCTCCGTCATTCTTTATTAAAATCATATCAAATTCATAAGGTCCGTCAGAGTAAAATTCGGCGGCTTTTTTGCTGCCCATGACAAACAGTGCAGTTGACAGCGCATCGCCCAAAGCACCGTCACCTGTTATGACACATGCTGAGGCAAGGTCGCTGTCGGACGGCTTTCCCGTGGTCGGGTCGAATATGTGGTGATAAATCTTGCCGCCCTTTTCGAAAAACCTCTCGTATGCACCCGAAACCGAAATAAATCTTTCTTTCAGCAACAGAGTTCCTAACGTTTTGTCCTTGTCAAAGGGATTTGTAATACCAACACGCCAGCCTTCGCCGTCTGATTTTCGCACCGACTCGGATGAGCCCAGAACACCTACGTTTCCGCCGAAGCTGATGCAGATATTCTCCACTCCGTTTGCCTTTGCCAAGTCAACGGCTTTTTGAAGGGCAAAGCCTTTTGCAATTCCTCCAAGGTCTACCTGTATACCTTTTTCGTCGAGAATCGCATTGTTGCCGTTTACCGAAAGCTTGTTGAAATCTGTGAGAGCCAAAACGAGTGATACCTCGTCCTGTGAAGGTACATATTCCTTGCCCGAGGTTATATCCCATAATGTAACAATGCTTCCCATACATGGGTTGTACGCACCGTCTGTTGCCTGAGCTATTTCGAGGGATTTGCGTAATAACAGGGCTGTATCGTCGGATACAATAGCATATCCGTCGGCGTTAAGACGGGATATTTCGCTTTGTTCGTCGGTTCTTGACAGCAGCAGTTCATACTCGCTTGTCAGCTTTTCAATGCTGTCAAGGTCTGTGTTATTATCTCCTATAACTGTAATAAAGGTGTTCATGGCAAAGAAAGAATGGTTTGTATACCTGTGTACATCTGTGCAGGATGAGCAGGCAAATGTCAGACACATCAGCAAAAGCAACATATAAATTAATTTACGCATTGCGCACACCTGCCTTAATACCGATTTTTGATATTCGCGGAATAACGATGTTCATAATACCGCCGCAGATTGTTCCCGTAACACTTGAGCATGCCGCAAAAATCGGAAGATACCCAAACAGAGCACTGTCGCCCATAATTGCCGCAGCACCCAGCGTTTGTCCGAGTGCGTGGCACACACCGCTGATGCAGGAAATTCCGCAGAAGGAAAATACCCTTGTGTACAGCTTTTTTGTAAGCACCACCGACAGGAAGGAAAGCATCCCTCCGGACAGTGACATAACAAGGCTTACGGGATTTGAGACGAATAAAAACATAAACAGCGGACGAAGCAAAGCGACGCATAGAGCTGTTTTGCCACCGCACACATACAGACATGCCGTGATTGCCACGTTGCAAAGTCCTAACTTTACACCGGGAAAGGGGATAAGTGCGTTGATGTGGGACAGGGACTCGACGATGGAAATAATAACCGAGGCGGCTAAAAACACAGCACCGTAGATTACCCTGTTAATTTTTTTAGTTCTATCCGACAATAACATCCGCACCCTCCTCTCTGCCGTTTCCGTCAATCCTGACGGACACGCGGTTTGGAACACAGATGATGCTGTCCCCGATATTTTCAGCTTTTTTCATTTTCATGCAAAGACCGTCGGGACAGCTTGACTCTGACACGTATGCAGTCCCGTCTTTTACCGTTATCTCAACGCCGTGGGTTTTAAACACCTCGTTGCTGTCAAGGCTGATAACCTTTTCCTGCCTGCCGTCGTAGCTGATAACTGCCGACTTTTTTTCGTCCTTGCTGCTGAAAAAGAAAAGCAGGGGAAGGGTAATGCACACGAGAATTACCGCAGCATTAAGAATTAAATCGTTTCTGTAAAGCTTTTTCATAGCTGTGCAATATAAGGATTGAAGGCACGCTCATTGCCTATGGTGGTGCTGCCACCGTGACCGCTGTAAACCTTGCAGTCGTCGGGCATAGTCATGAGCTTTTCAAGGGATGAACGCATTTGCGACATGTTACCTTCGGGAAAATCGGTTCTTCCGATTGAGCCTTCAAAAAGTACATCTCCTGCAAACAGCGTGTTTTCTTTTTCCTCGTAATAGCAGGCACTTCCCGGAGTGTGTCCCGGACAGGACAATACTTTGAAGCTTAGACCTCCCACATTTACTACATCGCCGTCTACAAGTTCTTTAAGTGTACCTGTATACTTATACGGCGTGTGAAATAAAGGTGCTGATAAGTTCTTGGTTTCACTTGCCATGGCATCGGCATCGTTTACATGAATGTATACAGGTACACTTACACCGCATTCCTCAGCCTCATCAATAAGGTCTGTAAGACCGTAGATGTGATCAAAATGTGCGTGGGTTATGATAACTGCACACAGTTTAAGCTCTTGCGTTTCAAGATAAGAATAAAGCTCCCTGCCATGCTCGCAAGGGTCAAAGATGACGGCATTTGAGTCGTCGTCGGACACGATGTAGCAATTACAGGACAGGGGAAAACATCTGATATTCATTTTTTCTCCTTATTGTGAGTGTTAATATAAGCACAAAGGGACAGCTTAAGCCGTCCCTGAGTGATGCTGTTAATTCAATGTGTAGGGACAGTGATTACATGCCCAGATTTTTAAGCATTTCTTCAACATTGTGAAGCATTTCCGTGTACTTTTCCTTCTTAGCCTTTTCAGCTTCAACGACAGCGGCGGGAGCTTTGTCAACGAAGGATGCATTTGAGAGCTTCTTGTCTACTCTTTCGATTTCGGAAAGGGCTGTCTGTCTTTCCTTTTCAAGTCTTTCTCTTTCCTTTTCAAGGTCAACCATTTCAGCCATGGGAACGAAAATCTTAGCACCGTCCGAAACAATGCTTACTGCACCCTCTGCATCGTAGGAAGCGACAACCTCAACCTCGGAAGCGGATGCAAGTCTTTCAAAGAACTTGCTTGTCTTTTCGTTAAAGGAGTCGGTGTACTCTGAAACAATGTAAAGCTTTGCCTTTCTTGAAGGAGGCACATTCATGCCTGTTCTTGTGTTTCTTACGCTTCTGATGGCATCAATAACTCTGTCCATGCTGCGGCACTCATCGCCGAAGTCAAGCTTTTCGTCATATTCGGGATAATCCGCAACAATAAGCATCTTGTCGGAAACGCCGATGTTTGACCAGATTTCCTCTGTAATGTAAGGCATAAAGGGATGAACCAGCTTAAGAATGCCTGTAAGAACATAGAGAAGCACGCTCTGTGCATTTTTGTTGTCCTCAGTACCCTTGTCAAAGAGTCTGGGCTTTACAACTTCAATGTACCAGTCGCAGAAGATGTCCCAGATAAACTCATGAAGCTTTGCAGCCGCAATACCAAGCTCAAACTTGTCAAGATTAGCGGTGATTTCCTTAACCGCATTGTTGAAGTGGGTAAGAATCCATTTGTCTTCAATCTGAAGTGTTTCGGGAATAACAGGCTTTGTATCTTCGTCAAGATTGAGAAGCACAAAACGTGAAGCATTCCACATCTTGTTGGCAAAGTTTCTGGAGTTGTCCATCTTTGTTGTGGAGAATCTCATGTCGTTACCGGGAGCGTTACCAGTAACAAGAGTAAATCTCAGAGCATCCGCACCGTACTCGGCAATAACCTCAAGGGGATCTATGCCGTTACCGAGGGATTTACTCATTTTTCTGCCCTGCTCGTCACGAACAAGACCGTGGATGAGCACGTTTTCAAAGGGAGCCTTTCCTGTGTGCTCAAGTCCCGAGAAAATCATACGGCTTACCCAGAAGGTAATAATGTCGTAGCCTGTTACAAGTGTTGATGTGGGATAATATCTTTCAAGGTCAGCAGTATTGTCGGGCCAGCCAAGTGTGGAGAAAGGCCAGAGGGCAGAGGAGAACCATGTATCAAGCACGTCCTCTTCCTGTCTGAGCTGTGCACCGCAATCGGGACAGGTCTTTTCGTCCTCCTTTGATACAATCATCTTGCCGCACTTATCGCAGTAGAAGGCAGGAATTCTGTGTCCCCACCAGAGCTGACGGGATATACACCAGTCATGGATGTTTTCCATCCAGTTGAAGTACTTTTTAGCCTGATTGTCGGGGATGAACTTGATTGTGCCGTCGCGTACTGCTTCAATGGCAGGCTTTGCAAGAGGCTCCATTTTTACAAACCACTGGTCTGAAATAAGAGGCTCAACGGTAGTGCCGCATCTGTAGCATACACCTACGTTGTGAACTGTAGGCTCAACCTTTACAAGAATGCCCATTTCTTCAAGCTCTTTTACAATAAGCTTTCTTGCCTCATATCTGTCCATACCGTTGAACTTGCCTGTGATTTCGTTAAGAGTAGCATCGTCGTTCATAACAACAATCTGCTCAAGGTCGTGTCTTTGACCTACAAGGAAGTCGTTGGGGTCGTGAGCAGGTGTGATTTTAACACAGCCCGTACCTTTTTCCATGTCTGCATATTCATCGGTAATTACGGGAATTTCTCTGTTAACAAAGGGAACAACAACCGTCTTGCCTACAAGATGTGCATATCTCTTGTCCTCGGGGTTGACTGCAACGGCAGTATCTCCGAAAAGTGTTTCGGGACGGGTTGTAGCTACAACAACAAATTCGTCGCTGTCCTTTACAAAATACTTAATGTGCCAGTATGCACCCTGCTGCTCAGGATTTTCAACCTCAGCATCGGAAAGTGCGGTCAGACAATGAGGACACCAGTTTGCAATTCTGTGACCTCTGTAGATGAGTCCCTTGTTGTAAAGGTTTACAAATACTTCCTTAACGGCTCTTGAACAGCCTTCGTCCATGGTGAAGCGAAGGTGGTCCCAGTCGCAGGAGCAGCCTAATTTCTTGAGCTGCATGATGATTCTGTTGCCGTACTGGTTCTTCCAGTCCCACACACGCTCAAGGAACTTTTCACGTCCAAGGTCGTATCTTGTAAGACCTTCTTCTTTTCTGAGGTTTTCTTCAACCTTAATCTGTGTTGCAATACCTGCATGGTCAGTACCGGGTACCCAGAGAGTGTCGAAGCCTTTCATTCTCTTGTATCTGATGAGAATGTCCTGCAAGGTGTCGTCAAGGGCATGTCCCATGTGAAGCTGACCTGTTACGTTTGGCGGAGGAATTACGATGGTGTACGGGTCTTTTGTCTTGTCACCGCTGGGCTTGAAGCAGCCGCCGTCTTCCCAAGCCTTGTATATTCGCTCTTCGCTTTGAGCAGGGTTAAAATTCTTTTCTAATTCCTTTGGCATTTTTATCTTGTCCTTTCGGGTAGTTAGTTTGTGTTTGTTTTTTTGTCACTTTTACTCTTACGAGTATAAATCTCGAAAGAAAAGTGATCCAAAGAACTTTATTTTGGCTGTCGCCGTTGTTGAATGGTGTTTTGATTGGGTTAATTGTTTTCTGCCACTCGGCAACAAATGGCGAGAGTTTCGTCTATAGTTTGTGCCTTCGAAATTCGCTGTCGGGCGTTCCCGACCTGTCGCCGTTGTTAATTTATTATAAATGTAAAAGTGCAATTCAACTGCATTAATTGGCTTTGAGTTCAAATTATCCGTAGGGGCGATGTGAGCATCGACAGAATTGATCACTTTAAAATATCAGTGCTCTCAAGTCTGTTCATAACAAGACCCGTGATGAGCTTGGGATAGAAATATGTGGACTTTTGAGGCATCTTTTCGCCTGCAAGAGCAACGTCCTTGATTTCCGTAACCTTTGTTGCATTAATGATGAAAGCACAGTTTGCTTTGCCGTTCTTTACGCTCTCTATTGCCTCGTCCTTATTTCTTGTGTACTTGAGGTTTATCTGCTTTGCCATGTTTTCCTTGTCAATACCGAGAATGTTCTCCAAAATTAAGCTGTGAAGCACTGTAACGTCAAGACCCTTGTAAGCCTCGGATTTGTCGGGATTCATTTTTGAGAGCTTTTCCTTTGCACTGTCTTTCATAACGGAAAGATAGAATTTTCCGTCGGGGGAAACGAGCACATTTGCCTTTTGTGAAACATGCTTTGCAAGAAGCGTGTCAATTTCTTCTTCCTTGATTTCGGAAACGTCGAAGTATTCCTTCATGCCGATTAGAGCCTTTTCTGTATCAAAGCTGTCAAGGTCTGTCACCATTCTGTGAGTGGGGAACACCACAAGACCGTCGTTTTCCATATCTATAAGGAACATCATAATAAAGTTTGCAGGATGGTTTTCGTCCATAATTACGCCGTCATCTCTCAGCTTGTTTCTGAAGCGGAGGGCAGTTTCGTATCTGTGGTGTCCGTCTGCAATAAAGAGCTGCTTACCCTTGAAAAGCTGTTCCACTTTACCGTTGACAGCCGTATCCTCACTCTTCCAAAGACGCTGGATAACGCCGTCCTTTGCAGTAAATTCAATTTCGGGTTTTTCGCAGGACATGCCGTCAATAAGAGAGGTGATTTCTCTTTTTTCATCGGTGTACATGCAGTAAATGGGACTGAAGTTGCAGTAGGTTGAGCACATTAGGTCAAATCTGTCCTGCTTTGCCTTTGAAAGTGTTTCCTCGTGGGGAAGAACTATGCCCTTTTCAAATTCTTCAATTCTTACTCTTGCGAAAATACCCTTGATTTTATAGGTGTTACCGAGAGCCTCGAATTCTTCCTCGTATACGTAGTAGCCTTCTTTTTTGTCTGTGTCAATAACGCCTTTTTCGCACCAGTCGAGGTAAAGAGCCTTAGCCTTATTGTAGGCATCCTCACCCACGGGCTTTTCAAGGCGGATGATATTGTTTTCGCTTTCGGCAATGTAGCCGAGTCGTTCTTCTTCGCTTATAATGTCATATGGAGGACACACGTTTTTTGAAATGTCCCCTGATTTTTCGGTAAATCTTAAAGCACCGAATGCTTTTACGTCTGCCATTGGAAAAACTCCTATTCTTACAAAGTAATTCATACTATTATACAACATCAAAAATGTTTTTACAAGCGTTTTTTGAAAGTTTTTTCGCATTTACATATTTTTTTAACCAAAATTTATCTCTTTGCATAGTATGAAAGCAAAGGCAAGAAAATCTGCCTTAGATTTTTAGGAGGTTTTATCATGACTGAAAAAAACTGTAACAATTCAAGAAGCTGTGCTTCAAACACCTCAAATTCCCTTGCAAATGTTGCCGCTGCCGCCGCTGCAAATTCTCTTGGTGCATCCAATCAGAACAATTCCTCAAATGACCGTTCCACATGTATTGATGTTCACAAGATTTACGACAGTGCCAAGGATAAGGACTGCATCGAAGATTTAAGAGTTTACTTAGGTCCCGAGGGACAGGAATTCATTGACAACGCAAGTAACATACGCTCAAAGTGTGCTGAGGTTCTCTGGGCAAGTATTTCCGTCAGCGAGGTTGCCTTCAACAGAGGTTATTATGCCATTGATATCCGCTACTATTTCCGCCTGTGCTTTGAAGCCTGTGTAATGGGAAGAGGCAGAGAATTCTGCGGAATTGCGGTGTATGACAAGCAGACCGTAATGTTCGGCGGAGAGGGAAATGTAAGCATATTCACCTCGGACCAGGTTAACAGCGATATTTGTGCAACGCTTCCCGAGTCTGCATTTACTCAGAATCCTGCAAACACACCCAAGGTGACACTTGAGGTTGCTTCTCCCATTGTTCTCAATGTTAAGCTTGCTGACAGAAACTGGGGTTGTGGCTGCTGTTGCTGCAGCATGGATCAGATTCCCGAAAACCTCTGTCAGAGCTGCGGCTGTACTCCTATTCCCGATGATATGGGTGCTAAATGCTTGTATGTAACTCTCGGTCTGTTCTCGCTTATCAAGATTGAACGTCCCGTTTCACTTCTCATCAATTCTGCTGAATACTGTATTCCCAACCGTGAAAGCTCCGTTCTTTCCGACAACACAAGCGATCCTTGCACCATCTTTAAAAATATGACCTTCCCCACATGTGACTTTTATCCCCCCTCCAGAGGAGCACTTTCCTCCGGCATAGCAGGCGGTGAACAGTGCACCGAAACACCTCCGCCTCTTACCAACGTAGCTGCTACCACCGTAACCACCGCCTCAGGCTGCGGCTGCTGTCACTAACTTCTTCTTTTCCGAAAGTCGGGAACGCCCGACAGCGAATACGTGAGTCGGGAACGCCCGACAGTGGTGACGTGAGTCGGGAACGCCCGACAGCGGTGACGTGACCACACTAATAGCAAAAATCCTGTCACCGATGCCCGAATGGAAGTCTGTTTGACCGCCATAAACGCAAGCGGTCAAACTCAGTGCAACACCGACGGAACAACAGAATAAAACTGTGCCACAGGTGCACAGATAGCCAAAACGTCCACCAAACCACGGCGGACGTTTTTACTTTATGTAACGCAGATAACCCCAAATATAATTTTTATCCCTAGCAGAAAGAAAAAACAATGACAGAAAAAATCCGCCGTCCGAAGACGGCGAAATATTTAACCCAAGTATTGAACTCTCCTTATAATATGATTCTGATAATCCGCATCAAGCTCGTTGAAGTAACCGCTCCAGCCCCAGACACGGACAATAAGGTTCGGGTACTTTTCGGGATGCTGTCTTGCATCCATCAGCGTTTCTCTGTTAAGAGAGTTGAGCTGAAGCTGGTGACCGCCCATATCCACAAACGCTTTGACAAGCATGGCGGTTTTGCTTATGCCCATATCGTTTCTCAGAACCGAATCGTGAATTTCAACGGTAAGAGGACCGCCGTTGATAATCTCGGTCATATCAAATTTTGTAAAAGAGCTGATAACCGATAAAAGCCCCGAAGGCTTAACGTCAAGAGAAGGCGAAAAGCTGGAGGAATAGGCATCCCCTGACTTTCTTCCGTCGGCGGTTGCAGGACATTCTCTGCCCTTGAGAATATATTCCATAGCACTGCCTGTTCCTGCTCTCCATATACCTCCCGTTCCGTTGGGACGGTTGTTGAGATTTTGAGAGAAGCTCTTCATAAGGAAATTGCCAAGCTCATCCACATAGTCGTCATTGCATCCCATTTTCGGACAACTGCGAACAAGACTGCGAACCTCCTCATAGCCTTCAAAGTCGGCTTTAAGAGCAGACAACAACTGTTTCTTTGTGACGGTTTTATCCTCATAAACGCACTTTTTGATTGCACACAACGCATCAGCGGCATTTGCAATTCCCGTTCCGTGACAGCCGTAGTTATAGTATTTTGTACCGCCGTGCCATAAATCCGTAAGTGACTCAATACATCCGTCCATAAATACGGAAGCAAGGGGGCGGGATTTGAATCTTGCACCGTAGAAACGCTCAATCATTTCGTTGCATTTCTTTAAAACAGCATCATTTACTTTTAACAAAAATGCATCAAAGCTGTCACAGCTCATAAGCTCGTTGTCAAGAGTTTCGGCAACAACCTTTGGGAAGTCCATGACAAAAATGTTGGGTATATCGGCACCGTTGTTTGGAATGATGTATTCCCAGCAAGCAGCAACGGCATAATTCTGTGCATCCTCGGGAGCATATCCAAGCTTTATAAGACCCGGCACAACCACATCGTCGTTGCAATACTGGGGGAAGCCAAGCCCTTTCTTTGTGAGCTGTGTTGCAAACTCATAAAGCTCATTCGGTGTATTTTTTCCGACTCTAAGATTGATTTTAGGCTCAATTATGCATAGCTCCAATGAAGCCTTCATGCAAAGCTCCGACAGTCCGTTGTACATGCTGTTGCCATCGGCATCAAATCCGCCAAGCACCATGCTCTGACCGTTATCTCCCTGCTGTACACCCACATATAAATCGGCATCGCGGCTTATGGAAATATAAAATTCTTCAAGAAGCTCAAGCAGTTGCTCGTCACTTACGCCGTTGTCTTTGTCATGCTTGTAAAAAGTGTACATGTATACATCGAAGCGTCCAAAGCAAAGATGGTGCAGCATACTGTTTCTCAGACAGAAAATGCAGAGCTTCATAAAAACAAGAGCCTCGTAAAAGGTCTGTGCACCCTGACGTGGGATTCTACACAGGGCGTTGTAAAGACGGGTATTGCCGTTTTCCAATGCCAAATTGCGGTATTTGTCTGAGGCTTCAATGCAAAGCCTTATGGATTCAAGCATGTCTTCGCCGAATTTCAGCTTGCTTTCGTCATGTGTTTTTGTCATACTGCTGCGAATTAAATCTGCCGTTTTTTCAAAGCCGTCATTTATAATTTTGCCGTAGTTTGGAATTATGTTGCCTCCTCCGCCGTAGCCTTGGATTACCTCATTTACGCTGTGGTTGAAGCCAAAGGAGTCGTTTTCATACAGAATGGGGCGTTCTCTTTCCATAACTCTTTTGAAGCATCCCATGTATTCATCATCGCCGATTATGCCGTCAATGTTCAGTCTTCCATCATTTGTACGTTGTTTTTTGTAACTGCCGTTACGTAAATCCTCAAGTAAAGCACGTATTTTGTCTGTCATCATAATCACCTCTTATAAGCACAGTGTTTTTATTCCAAAGCTGTCGAATATTTCTTTTCTCGTGTTAACCGGTGTGCTTTCGTCAAAACAAGGATTATATTCTCTGCCTGTCATTTTGTACTTTCCACCTGCCATTTTATTGTAGGGCAAAAGCTCGGCATAGTTTACTGAATTGTCCTTCATGATTTTGCAAAGCCCCTCTATGTTTTCCTCGGTGTCCGTAACCGTGGGAATAAGGGGAATACGAACTGTAAAGTCCTTTTTGCTTGAAGCAAGAATTGCAAAATTGCGGTGTATTTCTATATTTGATATACCTGTATACTTGACATGCTCTTTTTCATCGGCAAGCTTTAAGTCAAACAAAAAGTAATCGGTGTTTTCCAAAACATTTCTGAAAACGTTTTCATTGCAAAAGCCGCTTGTTTGAACTGCTCTGTGAAGCTGACCTTCAAGACGGCACAGGCATTCAAGCAGAAAATCCGACTGAAACAGCGGCTCGCCTCCCGAAAAGGTCACGCCTCCGCCGTTTGAGAGAATACGCTTGTTTTTAAGCAGCTTGCTGCACAGTTCTTCACTTGTGTATTCTTCACCGCAGACTCTCAAAAGATTTCTCGGACAGGCTTGTATGCTTTTTTGAGTAAAGCTTATTCCCGAATCCGACACAGACGCGTACTTTTCGCAAAGACCGCACCCGATACAGCCGTTGGGACTTCTTACAATTTCAGAGTTGCACATTTGTCCCTCGGGATTGTGACACCAACTGCAACGCAGAGGACAGCCTTTAAGAAACACGCTTGTCCTTATTCCCGGACCGTCGTATACCGAAAATTCTTCTATTGAAAAAACACATCCCGTCACAATGCCACCTCTTTTCAATTATAAATATAACATGACGTGATTGACAATTCAAGAATAATGTTATATAATTATAGACAAAAGTTAAGATATTGAGGTGAACAAAGTGGCTTTTCATCAGTTGTATAATTCGCAAGGTAATTTTCATTATAATGCTTATATTTACAGTGATACGTGCTGGCAGCCTCACTTCCATGCCTGCTATGAGCTGATATGCTCCGTCAGAGGTAATTGTAAAGTATCCCTTAATGGTGACGGAACAGTGCTTGAGGAGTGTGAGCTGGTTCTTGTGCCGCCCTATACGGTTCATTCTCTTGTAATACCAAAAAATGCCGAAACATGGGTTGGCGTTTTCTCGGAGGACTTTGTTGAGGATTTTTCAAAAAAGAACAGGCTTTACCGGTTTTCAAAGTTTACCTGTGACGAAAATGTGTGGACAATTATTAAGGATAATCTTCTTTATCAGGGAACACCCGAGCATTATATGGCAATCGGCTGTCTGAACATGGTATGTGGTCAGTGCATAAAAAATGCCGTGCTGTTATCTGGTGAAAAAAGTGTCGAACTTATCTTCAATGTGATTGATTACATATCACATAACCTGAGCAATGACATTACTCTTAAAGATATTGCCGACAGCCTTAAATATGAGTATCACTATTTTTCTTCACTGTTTCACTCCTGCTTTCAGGTGAACTTCAAAAGCTTTGTGAACATGCTCCGCTTTGAAAAGGCATGCGGTATGCTGTCCGACAAGACATTGGATATTACGCGTGTTTGCTCTGAATGCGGCTTTGGAAGTATACGTAATTTCAACAGAGTTTTCAGGCAGATGAGCGGAATTACCCCCGGTGCTTACAGGAAGAATTTTACTCAGGGCAGAATAAAAGAACGGTGACGGTATCAAAATATCAAAAACGTTCAATCTTTTCCAATGTTTACCTAAACTTAACAAATTATAATTTGCAGAGTAGTATAATAAAGAAAATCGTTTTGGAAATAATGTTTTTGAGGTGACTAAATATGAAAAAGTTTATGGATAAGGACTTTCTCCTTTCTACTCCAACAGGTATTGAGCTTTTTGAAAAATTTGCAAAGGATACACCTATTATTGACTATCACTGCCACCTTGTTCCTGCGGAAATCGCAAGCAATAAGCAGTTTAAGAATATTACCGAAGCATGGCTTTACGGCGACCATTACAAGTGGCGTGCAATCCGTGCATGCGGTTATGAGGAAAAGTACGTGACAGGCGGCGAGGGCGTGTCCGATTATGACCGCTTAAAGGCGTGGGCAACAACAATGCCCTCCACCATCGGCAATCCGCTTTATCACTGGACTCACCTTGAGCTTCAGAGATACTTCGGCTTTGATAAGCCTCTGAGTGCAAAGACTTGTGACGAAGCATGGGAAACCTGTAATGCAGCTCTTGCAAAGGGCAATATGGGTGCAAAGGATTTGATTACTGCATCCAACGTTAAGGTTGTTTGTACCACGGATGACCCTGCGGATTCTCTTGAATATCACATGGAAATTGCAAAGGATACTTCCTTCAAAACAAAGGTGCTTCCCGCATTCCGTCCCGATAAGGCTGTCAACATCGAAAAGGCAGGCTTTAAGGAATACATAGCTGAAAAGCTTGAGGTGGCATACGGCGGTAAGATTGAAAACATTGATGAGCTTTGTGCTTGCTTCATCAAGCGCCTTGACTTCTTTGAAGGTCTTGGATGTAAGACAAGTGACCACGGCATAGATTATGTTCCTTATGTGCCTTGTACTAAGGAGCAGGCAGATGCTATATATAAGAAGGCAATGAAGGGCGAGGCTGTTTCCGTTATGGAAGCTGATATGTATAAGACTTATATGCTCACCTTCTTTGCAGGTGAATTTACCAAGCGTGACTGGGTAATGCAGATTCATTACGGTGTTGCAAGAAATAACTCTGATATCAACTTTGCAAAGCTTGGTCCCGACACAGGCTTTGATACAATTTCGGGACATGACTGCATCAGAAACGCATTGCAGCTTCTCAATAGCTTTGAAAAGAATAATTGCCTTCCTAAGATGGTGTTCTATTCTCTCAATCCTATTGAAAACGCTCAGATTGATGCAATGTGCGGCTGCTTCCAGGGCAACAACAAGGGCATAAAGAGCAAGATTCAGCACGGCTCTGCATGGTGGTTCAATGACCATCTTGATGGTATGCGTGACCAGATAAAGACATTTGCCGCAACAGGAGTGCTTGCAAACTTCGTTGGTATGCTCACAGACTCCAGAAGCTTCCTGTCTTATCCCAGACATGAATATTTCAGAAGAATTCTCTGCGATTACGTTGGAAGACTTGTTGACGGCGGTGAATATCCTTACGATATTGATGCTCTTGAAGCAATTATCAAGGGCGTAAGCTTTGATAACGTTAATAAGTTCTTCGGATTTAATGTTTGATTTACTTCTTCTTTTACGAAAAAAAGAAGTAACAAGAAGAAAAGGGCATAACACCAGTATTGTTGCAATTGAAATAACAGCTTTTGTTGCTCGATTGCCTGTCTTTGCACCAAACGGCATCGCAAAGACTGCGTTTTAATGAAGAAAAACGGCGTCGCTGTTCACAGGGATAATTATATAATTCCTTTTGTGAACGGCGATGGCCAAAATAAAGTTTTTTCGGAAAGCCGTAGTCGAGAACGGCGATAGCCAAATCTTTTCTTTTTGGATATCTTTTCTTTTTTGATAATCAGTAAAGTAAATAACAAATATCTTTTCGGAAAGCCGTAGTCGAGAACGGCGATAGCCAAATCTTTTCTTTTTGGTTATCTTTTTCTTTTCCGGAAAAGAAAAAGTAACTACCCGTGGCACAGCTGGATAGCGCATCAGACTCCGACTCTGAAGGTCATGAGTTCGAATCTCATCGGGTAGGCCAAAAAAGTCCCGTCGTAAGACGGGATTTTTTTATACATTGAAGGAATTTTCATTATTTGTTTACTGCTTCCCCTCACACAGCACAACATCAACCTCATCCGTACTGCAAAGCACGAAGGTACGCATAACGCCTGTTTTTGAGGAATCGCACAAAAATATTTTCTTTGCCGAACGTGTAAGCATAACTTTTCTTAACACTGTTTCTTCACGTGATGAGTCGCTGATTATGCCGTCATCCGAAAGTGCCTGACTTGAAAAGAAGCAAATGTCGGCGTTTATGCCTCTTATAAAATCCTCCGCTACACTTCCCACAAAAACGTTGCCTCTGTGAGAGAAAAGACCGCCTGTGCAGTACATATCAAAAGACGAAGAAGCGTATTCTCTGAATATTTCGGGATTGTTGGTAATAACAGTGATTTTCAGATTCTTGTCTACGTATTTTAAAATACGCCTTACCGTGGAGGAACCGTCAAGAATTACCGTTGATCCGTCAAAAATATATTCGGCAGCTTTCTTTGCAAGCTTTTCCTTTTCCATGCTGTGAATGTTGTTGCGTATGTCAAAAGGAACAACACCCGAATCTTTTTCCCATAATGCAAC
>JAZNIM010000160.1:0-13262 GCA_045577475.1 Eubacteriales bacterium
GTAGTGACCGATTGGAAGAAAGATACTTGAATCTTATCGAATAAGTCCATCTCTCCGATGGTCAAAGGATTTGCATATTCAAAAATAAATATAAGAATCGCACCGGCAAGGATGAGCCCCGCCGTAACGGTAATTGCTATCTTGCTGTGAAAGGTCAGATGTCTAAATATTTTTCTATTTTGGGGTGAACGACTCTTAACTACACGGAGAACATCCCACCATACGATATATCCGAGACCCCCGAGAATTACGAGCGCAGAAGTTACGATGTTAATTAAGGGATTTGCGGCATAATTACAAAGGCTGTTATCAGCGATAATGTCAATACCTGCGTTACAAAAGGCGGAAACTGAATTGAATACTGATATCCAAATGCCTTTTGCACCAAACTCAGGGACGAACACGAGCATATACAGAACTGCACCAATTCCCTCGATGATCAGCGTGCCGAATAACACGTTCTTGACAAACTTGACAAGGCCCGACATAGTATTGAGATTGAAAGCTTCTTGAATGAGCAATCTGTCGCTGATGCCCAGTTTTCTGTTCAAGAGAAGCATCAATCCTGTCATAATCGTGATAACTCCAAGTCCACCAACCTGTATCAGAATCAGTATAACAATCTGCCCAAAAACACTCCATGTTGAAGAAGTTGGCAGTGTTACGAGCCCGGTAACACAGGTCGAAGTTGTTGCCGTGAATAGAGCATCGATATACGGCACTGCTATCCCGTTAGTTGAGCTTATCGGCAGTGCCAGAAGAACACTTCCGATCAATATCACCAGAAGAAAACTCAATAGTATAATTTGAGTCGTTGTAAATCTAATCCTTTTCATACCATTTTACTCTCCGTGGACAAATACGGTTCCTGAGCAGTTTGCAGTTGCTTAAGCTCAAAATATCAACCACTCTTTTTCTATGATTTCGTAGTCAATCCCATATTCATCGCAAAATTCTTTGAGTTTTTTCATTGCTTTCATATTCGGCTTGGCTTTATTAAGTTCCCAACGATTGACTGTTGAAAGAGCCACGTTTAGCTTCTTTGCAAAATCCTGCTGTGTAAAAAAAGCCTTCTGCCGAGACATTCTTATAGCATCTCCTAAACTCATTTGGCGCCCTCCATGCACTATTTAAGCATTATTGTAGCATAAATTAGGTGTTTTGTCAATGCGATGCACTGATGCACTATCTTGTATTTTTCTTTTTTGTGAACACTCATAACGGCAAAGAACCCACAGAAAAGTCTGTGGATACTTTTTGTTCTCAATCGAGCATTTTGTATTCAGTTACTGCTTTTAGGTAGGCTTCGAGGTTGCCATTGAGTATCAGATCGGCGTATGCAATCGGGTCATTGTAGATAAGATAATCAAGCTCTGACCGCTGATACATATTGTCCGCCACCTCGTTTTCAACCGCAATGGTATCAATGGCAATCATAGTGCCGTCTGAGAACTTCAGCTCCACGCAGATCGTGTCAAAGTTAAACTCGCATGATAATAGACGTTTCATGGTAAATCTCCGTGTTTTCAAGTGCTTTGAGATAGAAAAAGAACGATGCTAAGTCTTTCGACTCGACATCGTTCTTTTCGTAGCTGTTTTCCAATCCTGTAAGACAGATGCCGTAAAATTATGATTTTTACGGAATTACTGTCTTATCGGCACATGGGGAAAGCCCCGTTCTTTTTATTTACAGTGCACCGTTTTTCGCAAGTGTCTGTCTTAAAACCGCACCGTCCACTGTTCTTGTATCCGCCTTTTCACAGCAAAGTGCCGCAGCCGTTCCTGCACCCTCTCCCGTGATAAAGCAGCTTGGCATTACACGTATTGATGCCTGCATGCTCCTGTCAACTCCCATGCATCTGCCTGCAACAAGGACGTTTGAAAAGGAAACGGGCACGAGGCTTCTGTAGGGTATTCCGTAGGACTCCCCTTTCTTATACTTCAAATCCCTGAAATATTCCTGCTTGAAGCGGTCATATTCATCCTTATCGGTGTTCATTACGTGAATGTCAACAGGATAGCAGTAGCGTCCTATTTCATCCTCAAAAGTAGCACGCTTTTTAAAATCCTCAACATTCAGCGTGTAGTCACAGGTTATTCTTCTTGACTCTCTTACACCTAAGATTGAGCCTGTTGCCACAAGCTGTGCATTTTTATAACCCGATATATACTCGCTGTAATACTTTTTATATTCAAGCAACGATTTTCTTCCCCATACCATCGCCTTTGTCAGTGAGGTTTCATCCAAAGGATTACAGCCGAAAACATGGCCGAGGTTTCCTCCGTCAACTCCGTGCTCGGGGTCTGTATTAAACATACCCGGCAAGTGTCTGTCGGGATAGGTGAAAACGCCGTCATTAATTGCCTTTTCAAGAAGTGCATCGCTTGTTTTGCCCCTATTCTTACTGTCAACATTCGCCCAAGCCGAGCAAAGTGTGGGAGGCATTACGTTATGCATCTCATCACCGACTTCAAATTTTCCGCCGCCGAAGGCACACAAATCTCCGTCACCCGTACAGTCAATATAAATCTTTGCTTTCACCGAAAACAGTCCCGATTTTGCCCACAGCACCACGTTTTCTATTCTGTCGCCGTTTGTTACAACATCGCACACTGTTGTAAAGAAGGAGAACACAACTCCGCTTCTAACCGCAATATCGTCGTAGCTTCGTTTCAACTCCTCGGCTCTTATGGGAGTCCAGTAGGTTTCAAGTGGGATTTCCTTTGAAACGGATTTTCTCACTTCAAGTCCGATGCCCTTGACAATGATTTTTTCGCCGTCGGAAAAAGGTGCAAAGGCGGGCACAAGTCCTGCACAGCCTGTTCCGCCGAATGAGCCTTGGCTTTCAGCAAGAAACACGCTTTTTCCCATTCTTGCCGCCGCAACCGCCGCCGCAAAGCCTGATGGTCCGCCACCTGCTACGAATACATCCGTTTCATATTTCTGAACAAGATTTTTGGTATAAATCATTTTTGTTCCTCCCATCAGATATATATTGCAATTGCCGCAAGGCGTTTTGCCGATTCTGCAAGTGTGCTTATATATGCAAATTCCTTCGGGGTATGTATAAAGTCCCCCTCAACCGCAATTGAATCAACGCAAGGAATACCGCTTACCGTAATTTCTGCCGCATCCGAGCCGCCAAGGCTCATTCTTTTATCAACCTTCGGCAGTGAGCACTGAGAAAAAATTTCATTTATCCTATCAAAAAGCTGCTCATTTCTGTCCGTCTTTTCCATGGCAGGTCTAAACTCGATTTCCTCTATTGTACAGCTACAGCCTTCAACGGTATTTTTTTGTGCGATTTCCTTTACAAAACTCTTTACCCTGTTAAGCTCTTTTTGATTTGCAAAGCGGATATCCGTAACAAACTCGCACTTGTCGGGAACTGTATTTGACGCAACTCCGCCGTTTATTATTCCGCAGTTACACGTTACGCCGTCCTGGTTTTTCAGCTTTTCAAGCTCTATAATTTTATGTGCCGCCTCAAGGATTGCACTTGCACCCTCTGCACATCTTGAAGCATGTATACTCTTTCCCGTAACGGTAAACCTGTATTTCAATATTCCTTTCCTGTACAGCACAACGCTGCCCTTTCTGCTGCTCTCGCAATTGAGAAAGCACACAGCATCCTTCGCCTTTTCGCACATGTAATTGATGTTTGACTTTTCACTAAGACTGCTGTTACATTCTTCGTCACCCTGCAAAAGCAGAATTATGGGTCTTTTACCGTAACCGCACTCTCTCAAAGCATCCATGGCAAGAAAAGCACTCACTACACCGCCCTTGCAGTCCATTACACCGGGACCGTACATAATATTGCCGTCGATTTTAACGGCAGGCGTGCCGAATGAGCCTACGGGATGCACCGTATCCATGTGTCCCGAAAAAGCCACGGGACGTTCAGGCGAAGTATCATTCATGGTAATGCAAACAGCATTTCCTGCCTTGGGATGAGCGTTTATTTCAACAGTCCAGCCTCGCTGCTCTGCCATATTTATAAGGTATTGTGCAACCTCATCCACGCCTTGCTTATGCCACGTGGGACTTTCAATATTTGCAATATCCTGCCATACCGAAACATATTTTTCATTAAGCTCATCAATTTTTGCAAAAATCTGCTGCACATTAACACTTGTTTTTCTGTTCATTACGCCGCATCCTTCCAACAATATGTGTCTTACGGAAGTATTATACCATTTTCATTTCCTTATTGCAACCGATTTTATGAAAGTTTGATGAAATCCCGCAATCAGCTTTGGAAAGACAAGCCTTTTTTCTTTTTGCAAGCATAAGGCATCTTCTGCGATACTTTTTATACTGCTCCTTACCTGCAAAGCCGAGCACCGTCAAAGCAACACCCGACAGCATCAGCGCAAGGCTTACACCGAAGGTGGTACTGAAATTCTCATATCCTCCCGCTCCTCCTGCAATAATTATTAAACCTAAAACCGTCACAGCATTAAATAATTTTTTCATGCCTGTCAGCTCCTTTCTCTTGTTTACACTTTCATTATAAAGCAAGGCGTGTCCGATAAACAGGACTTTGACTCATCGACACAAAAAAATCATTAACAGATTATTTATTGACATTATGAGCTTAAATAGGTATAATACGCCATGGATTTTGAAAGGAGCTGATTTGGTGGAAATAAAGCTTTCCGAGCATTTTGACTGTAAAAAGCTGCTGCGGTTCACACTGCCCTCCATGGTGATGATGATATTCACCTCGGTTTACAGTGTTGTTGACGGCTTTTTCGTATCAAATTTTGCGGGAAAAGACCCGTTTGCCGCCGTTAACTTCATAATGCCCTTTCTTATGATATTGGGTGCTGTGGGCTTTATGTTCGGTACCGGAGGAAGCGCTCTTGTTGCAAGAACCATGGGCGAAGGTGACGACAGACGGGCAAACAAGTACTTTTCTCTGTTTATATATGTTTCAATTGCTCTTGGCATACTTTTAGGCGTATTTGGAATTATTTTCATCCGTCCCATTGCATCCTTAATGGGTGCCGAGGGTGAGCTTCTTGACAACTGCGTGCTTTACGGCAGAATTATACTCGCTGCCCTGCCCTTCTTCATGCTTCAGATGGAGTTTCAGGCGTTCTTCATTACCGCCGAAAAGCCAAAGCTGGGTCTTATCATGACGGTGGTTGCGGGAGTTTGCAACATTATCCTTGATGCACTTCTTGTCGGCATTATTCCTTTGGGACTTATAGGTGCGGCAGCGGCAACAGCAATAAGCCAGACAGTTGGCGGAATTATTCCTTTGGTATACTTTGCAAGGAAAAATTCTTCACGTCTGAGATTTACAAAAACAAATTTTGACACCAAAGCACTTATCAAGGCATCCACAAACGGCTCAAGCGAGCTTATGAACAATATTGCAATGTCGGTTGTGGGCATGCTTTACAACATACAGCTTCTCAATTATG
Organism: Eubacteriales bacterium; assembly: GCA_045577475.1. Classification (GTDB taxonomy): domain Bacteria; phylum Bacillota; class Clostridia; order Oscillospirales; family CAG-382; genus UMGS1387. The sequence goes on from JAZNIM010000160.1 coordinate 5,437, forward strand.
CAGGTCAAGACGGCGTTGCAGCGTACGGCATACTTATGTATGTTGGCATGATTTTCAATGCAATATTTGTAGGCTATGCCGTTGGTGTAGCACCTGTTATAAGCTATCACTTCGGTGCTGACAATACAGACGAGCTTAAAGGACTGTTAAAACGCAGCTTTCTCATTCTCGGCATATCCTCTGTTATTATGTTCTTATCCTGTCTGCTTTTAGGCGACACAATGTCATATATTTTTGCAGGCTACGACAAGGCGCTTTATGACATGACATGTCATGCCTTCTTTATATACTCCTTTTCCTTCTTATTCATGGGATTTGCAATATTCGGCTCAGGCTTTTTCACGGCTCTCAACGACGGGCTTGTTTCGGCAATTATTGCATTCCTGCGAACCTTTGTGTTCCAGCTTGCGTTCGTATTGCTGTTTCCCCGTTTTTGGGAGCTTGACGGAATATGGTTCAGCGTGGCTGCGGCAGAGGTCGCAATGGTTTTCGTGTTTGGTGTTTTTCTTGTTTTCAACAGGAAAAAGTACAAGTATTATTAACTGCAAAACAACGGCATTCAAAACGGTTTTATACTGTAGGGGACGATTACCGCATCGTCCCTTTTTTTGCGCTGTGCACATTTTGATCCGGCTCTTGGTTTTGTTATACTTTAAAACAAAATCAAAAAGCCACGACCTTTTAAAGTCATGGCTTTAAGATAATCTTGAGATACAGGTCAAAAGCTTAGTTAGCTCTTGTTACCTTGTTGGAACGAAGGCAGCGAGAACATACGTTAACTGTCTTGTGAGTTCCGTTTTCAACTACCTTTACCTTACGGATGTTGGGCTTAAAGGTTCTGTTTGTCTTTCTGTTAGAGTGAGAAACATTGCAACCGAATGTAACACCCTTACCGCATACTGCGCACTTTGCCATTCTGAACACCTCCATTTATGTTATCTTTTTTAATAAACATCTTCATGTACGGGAAGTCCTCCCCATACGCAACGGTGGTATTATAACACATACTTTCAGAAAAATCAAGTGTTTTTGCGATTTTTTTTGCATTTTTTCAAAATTTTTGATTTTTGCAGAAAAATGCCTCATTTTTGGCTCTATTCTTAGCTTTGCGAGGGGTGAAAAAATTCAAAAAAAGTGCGTTTTTTGAAAAAATTACGATTTTTTTCTCATCTTTGCGAAGTTCCCCATAATTTTCTTTGTTCCCACCTTATCAAAGGCAACCTCGTACATCACATCGTTTGACATGGGTTTTGCCGACAGCACAAAGCCGTCACCGAAAACGGGATGTGTAACGCTGTCACCCGGTGCAAAGGCATCCGACTTTGGTGAAGGTTGGGGTTTGGGAACAGCGGTTGTCATATCCCGCTCCTTTTTCATTTTATTCCAGGGTGCATCCTCGGAGAAAATATACTCACGGTTTACGGGTGTCTGTCTTGTATATCCGCCGTAGATGCCGTATTCATTCATAAACTCCGACTGAGATGCCTCCATACGTGTGAAGTAAGCTTCCTCATACTCGCAGTACTCTTCGGGTATTTCGTCTATAAAGCGTGAACGGCGGTTGAACTCGGTTCTGCCGTAATTCATTCTTGAATTGCAATGGGTTATGAACAGCCTGCTCTTTGCTCTTGTAATGGCAACATAGCAAAGCCTTCTCTCCTCCTCCAGCTCCTCCTCGTCCATTACGGACTGAGAGTTGGGAAACAGGTTTTCCTCCATACCCGCAAGAAAAACCACGGGAAATTCAAGTCCCTTTGAAGAATGCACCGTCATCATTACAACCGCAGGTGCATCGGGGTCGTAGTTATCCACATCGGAAATAAGTGCAACCTCCTCCAAGAAGCCCGAAAGTGTTGCGGCACTGTCATTTTCCCCGTACTGAACGGCATTGGACACAAGCTCCTTTACGTTTTCTGCTCTGTCCTTGCCTTCAGCCTCATCGAGTGCCTTTGTCATTTCAAGATACCCTGTTTTGTTTATTACCTTTTCAACAAGAGTTCCAAGGGGCAGTACATCAACGTCCCGTGACAGCTCATCCATAAGCTCCGCAAAAAGACTGAGCCTTGCGCTGCTTCTTGAAAGGGACGGATAATTACAGGCATTTCTGCACACCGAAAGCATGTCGGTGTTTTCGTCGGTGGAAATTCTGTCAACCTCATCCACGGTGGCATCGCCTATACCCCGCTTGGGTACGTTGATAATTCTCTTAATTCTGACCTTATCGTTGGGATTTGACAGGGCACACAGGTATGCAACCACGTCCTTGACTTCTTTTCTGTCATAGAAGCGTGTGCCGCCTAAAATTCTGTAGGGTATGCCGCTCTTTGTGAACACGTTTTCAAGGCTGTTGGATTGGGCATTTGTGCGGTAGAGGATTGCAAAATCACCGAAATTATACCTGCCGTCTGCCACAAGCTCGCCTATTTTATCAACGGCATACTGTGCCTCGGCATTCTGATGCTCGCACTTTTTGACGGTTATCTTCTCACCGCCCGTATTTTCCGTCCACAAAGTTTTTCCCTTACGTCCCGAATTGTTCTTAATGACAGAGTTTGCGGCGTTTATAATCATATCCGTTGAGCGGTAGTTCTGCTCAAGCTTTACTATTTTTGCTTTATCAAAGTTTCGGTCAAAGGACAGGATATTCTCTATCGTTGCACCTCTGAATTTATAAATACTCTGGTCGTCGTCGCCAACCACCATGATATTCTTATTTTGGTTGCAAAGCATGCTTGTAAGCACAAACTGTGCCTTATTGGTATCCTGATACTCGTCCACAAGAATGTACTTAAAGCGGTTTCTGAACTGCTCGAGAACATCGGGGCAATCATTGAAAATCTTGACGGTAAGACAGATTATATCGTCAAAATCCACCGCATTTGCCGCACGTTTTTTATTCTCATACAGCTTATACAGTCTTGCAATTCCGTTTTTACGCAAATCGTTCATAGGTACGGAAGCTGCGTACATGTTTTCGTCTATAAGCTTTTCCTTGCAACGGCTGATTTCACTCAGCACCAGCTTTGGAGGAAACATTTTATCGTTAAATTCCAGCTCTTTTACACAGTCGGTCATAAGCTTTTTCTGGTCATCCGTGTCATAGATGGTAAAGTCACTTGCACGACCGATTTTCTCAATATGTATTCTGAGAATTTTTGCACATACCGAGTGAAATGTTCCTGCCCAGATATTGAGTGCGGTCTCACCCAGACGTTTTTCAAGTCTTTCCTTCATTTCCTTTGCCGCCTTATTGGTAAAGGTGATGGACAGGATTTCATAGGGACTTGCCTTGTCCACAGCAAAGGTATCAAGTGCTTTACTTAACATTTCTCTGTCGGGGTTTTCCTGCTCAGAAAGCTTTTCAAGCATGGCAATATAAGGCTCGGGCAGCTTTTCTTCGGGAATATCATTGATTTCCATGGCTCTGCCGTACTTTATAAGGTGAGCAATTCTCTGAACAAGCACCGTTGTTTTTCCGCTTCCCGCACCTGCAAGCACAAGCAGAGGACCGTCTGAAATATACACCGCTTCCCTTTGCTTTTCATTCAGCTTTGAATAGTATTTGTCAAACAGTTTTTTTCTTACTTGTATGTATCTCTGTAGTAGAGTCACGTTTTTTCTCCCTGTCTTTTAAATTTTACACTCGTACACATATCTTCCGCCCGTCACTGTTTGTGTGATATTCGGAAGAATTATTTCAGCAGTTGTACCTTCGGGTATCTCAAACTCGTAGCAAACGGTGTTTTCCTTATAAGTCCACGCAGATTTAAGAGTACCGTGTCGTGTTTCAAAGGTTGTTTTTGCAAATCCAAGGCGTTTATCGGTTAAAGGCTTTATCTGAACATGCTTATAGCCTGCACCGTCACTCAGCACCTTTATGCCGCCGATATTTGCAAACATCCAGTCAAACACGGCACCGTATGCATAATGGTTATAGGAATTCATATCCGCACTCCAGAAGGTGCCGTCCTCACGTATGCCGTCCCAGTGCTCCCACATGGTGGTTGCTCCCTTATTTACGGAATACAGCCATGAGGGGATTTTTTCCTGAAGCAGCAAATCCATTGCAACGTCACCCTGTCCGTTATCCGAAAGTGCATGCATGATATACGGCGTTCCCACAAAGCCTGTTGTTATTCTTGTGCCGTTATCACGCACAAGCTTTTTTAGCTTTTCGGCAACGCTCTTTTTGTCGTCGCACAGGTCAAAGTGAAGTGCCAGTGCACAGGCGGTCTGGGTGTTCTGAGTAAGAATACCGTTTTCAAAGTATTTTGCCTTGAATGCTTTGACGATGTTTTCATACAGCTTTTGGTATTCAGATACGTCTTTTTCAAGCACCTTGCCTGCCTTTACAACAAGGCTTGTGCTGTATGCAAAGTAAGCAGAAGCAATATAATCCTTATCCGTTGCACCGTCATAGCTTCCGTCAAAGTTATCCATGCCAAGCCAGTCGCCGAAGTGTCTGTCACCTAGCCACAAATATTCCTCGGGTCCTCTTGAGCGAATATAGTCAACCCACTTTTTCATGGTTTCAAACTGTTCACTCAAGATTTCCTTACTGCCGTAAGCCATATACATTTCCCAAGGGCAGATTGTTGCAGCATCTCCCCAGGCGGCTGAGGTGTATTTTTCTGACCAGTTGAACACATCCGTGGGTATAAACCAGTCAACCGCACCGTTTTCTCTCTGTCTTGCCGCAAGGTCAAGCAGCCACTTTCTGAAGAAACGCTCAACGTCAAAATTTATTGCCGCAGTTCTTGCAAAAACCTGTGCATCGCCTGTCCAGCCAAGTCTTTCATTTCTCTGAGGACAGTCTGTTGGAACATCAATAAAGTTACTTTTCTGTCCCCATACAATATTATGGTAAAGCTGATTTATCTTGTCATTTCCGCACACAAAGTCGCACGTTTTCTTTATATCGGAATGTATGACTATACCCCTGAACGCAGACAGGTCAACCACATCAAAAGGATACTCATCCAGTCTTACGTATCTGAAGCCTTGCCAAGTAAAGGTAGGTTTGAAAACCTCCGTTCCCTCTCCCGACAGCACATATGTATTCTGTGCCTTTGCCTTGCGAAGATTTTCGGTATAGAAGTTACCGTCCCTGTCAAGCACCTCTGCGTGGCTGAGAACTACCCTGTCACCGTATTTTCCGCTTATTGTAAGCTCAACATACCCTGCAAAATTCTGTCCGAAGTCAATTACTCTTTCGCCTTTTGGAGTAACAAAATACTCTACAGGCATTATTACATCCTGCTCAAGCACCTTTTCGCCTATCTGCTCTACAATATTTGTTTCAACACCCGCATCGTGCTGTGCCTTACCAAGCTCACGTATTTTCGCGGTTTTATCCACCGTTTCACCGTTATAAATTGAGGATGAAACAATGTGGTTTGTTCGGACATTCATACTCTCATCCGAAACAACAGTCTGTTTTGTGCCGTCGTCAAATTCCATTTCAAGCTCAAAAATAATTGCAGGATTATCACCGAAAATTGTGCGGTGACCGGGACGTGTATGGAAAAGTCCGATTGCCCAGCCTTCGGCACAGATTATGCTGATTTCATTTTCCGTTTCAAGCAGATGTGTCACATCATAGGTCTGGAACTGAAGGCGGTACTTATACTCTGTCCAGTAAGGGGTGAGCAACTCATTTCCCACACGCTTTCCGTTTATAAAAGCTCGGTAAAGACCGAGAGATGTAATTTTAAGAACTGCCTTTACAGGCTTTTTTTCAAGCAGGACGCTTTTATAAAAATCATAGCAACCCTCGTTTACATATTCAGATGCTTTTATCCATTTTGAATGTTCAAACACTATTTTTCCCCACTTTCTCTTTCAAGCTTTAAAAAGGTTGAATTACATTAAAAGTATACCACATCGCTTCCTCAAAATCAACACCAAATCATCTATTATTTTAACCTTTTTTATGCGAAAAGTGTATTGACAAAAACCCGCGTCCGTTATACAATAATTATAATTGGATATTTATATTTTCTTTCAGGCAATCACGGAGGCAGGTCAATGATAAAATTCACAAGCGGCGGCAAAAACAGACGGGATATTTCCACCCCCTTGGGCGGTATTGGCACAGGCTTTACGGGACTTTCGGATAACGGAGGACTTGAAAAGCTGAAAATAGCAAGCCGTCCCGACATGCACCTTTGGGGTAATTCATTTTTTGCCGTTAAAGCCGAAAACGGCGGAAAGCTTATTGATGCAAAAATCGCAATGGGCAAAAACACGCCTTCCTCTCAGGACGCTCAAAGCAGCATTTATTTTTCCGGATGTGAAGCTTGCTCTTTTTTTCCGTTTACCGAGATTAAATTTGAGGATGCCTCCTTCCCTGCCAACGTGACTGTGACCGCATTTAACCCCTTTATTCCTTTGAACGACACCGATTCCTCAATTCCTGCAGCGTTTTTTGAATTTGAAGTAACAAACACAAGCGGTCATGCGATTGACTACACGGTCTGCTGTTTGCTTGAAAACCTTTTACCCGGTTTTCGCAACACGGCAGGCTGCAGCGACAACGGTGCTGCGTACATTTACATGGACAGCAAGTACGAGCCTTCACCTTTTCTTGAAGGAAACATGTGCATTGCCACCGACGGAAAACACATTTCTTTTTGCGAATACATTGACGGTGCTTCTTCCTCTGCCGAGGATTTTTTAAAGGTATTCACCTGCGGTCACACCTTTAACGATTCAGACGGCAAAAAAAGCTGTAAAAGCGGCAAAAGCGGTGCTCTTGCCACACATTTTTCACTGGAGCCGGGGAAAACCGGAAAAGTCAGATTTCTCATTTCCTGGTACTGTCCCTATTCCTGCTACGGTGATGAGGCTTCCTTCCGCCGCAACTATTATGCACAGTATTTTGAAAGCAGCACCGAGTGTGCCTCATACTGCTTCAAGCATTGGGAAAGATTAAAGGCTGACACACTTGTGTTCACAAAGACGCTTCTTGAATCAACCCTTGACGACAGCATTTTACTGGCGGTATCGGACGGTCTTAGTTTGCTGAAGGGTACTTGCTGTCTGCGTCTTGACAACGGTACGTTTTACGGATTTGACAGCAAAGAATGGTTATTGTCCCCCTCGCTGATTCACCTGTTTCCCATGTTAAGCACTTCCATGATAACAAGGCTTACCAAAGAAACAGCAGAGAAAACCGACAGCAACGACTTTGACACACTTACTTGTCTTTCGGCTATTATCGGCAGTTGCCGCAGCTTTAAGCTGGGCGAAAACATAGACGAGCTGATTGAAGGCTGGTACTATCTTTCAAGGCTTTGCGACGTCTGCTTTGAAAAGCTGGCACAGCTTACAAATGACCACCTTAAAAACACGGACATCCACCTGCAATTATTATACCTTACGGCATCGGCAGCTGCAAAAGAAATTGCTTTTACCGTTGGCGACAAAAAACGAGGGGAAGCCTATTCGGCGCTTCTTGAAAGGTACAGCTCTTTAATTGACGAAAAAGAGCTTACAAAGCTTATCATGAACGAGGATAGCTATTATTCCGCCGCCCTTATGCTTGAAAACGGCAGGCTTGACGAGGCTTCAGAGCTTATTTTCTCCCTTGCGGACAACTCACAAAGCCGCAGCATGGCAAGCTACTTGCTGCTGTCTGCAATGAGCGGTTTTGAATACGATGCTTACAAAAAGCACATTGCCTTCCGACCCCTGTCGGACTACTGTCCCCTTGATTTGGGCGATACCTTCAGGTGCTTTTTCAGCGTTCGGAGCGGCTACGGTTATGTTGAGGAAGGCATTGACTACATCGAAGTCAACATGATTTCAGGAAGTCTTGACATTCG
>JAZNIM010000161.1:0-15544 GCA_045577475.1 Eubacteriales bacterium
TAGCCAAAACGTCAGCCAAACAACGGCTGACGTTTTTACTTTGTATAACGCAGATAACCTCACTTTCATTTGCGTCCCAAGCAGAGAACAATTGCAACGCAGTTCATGCCACTCGCACTGCAACCCATCGAGCGCAAGCGAGCGATTCGCCGATATGCTCAGGCGGCATCCTAAGTATCCTACTGTAATAGAGCCGCCACGGCTCAGGCACGACCTTAAAAGTCGTGCCGATGAGTGGAAGCGTTTTTGCCTTCTTTTGACGCTTCGGTCAAAAGAAGGTCGACACCGCAGTGTCGAAACACCTCTGCGATGCAAAAAAGTAACTCGCTGTCCGCAGACAGCGAAATTCTTGCTAAGCATAAAACTATCTTTGATATACAAAAAGAGCTGCATCAAAACGAATTGATACAGCTCTTCAACTATAGCTTCTGTTATTTTCTCACAATAGTAATCTTTGATAAAACCTTTACAATAGCAGGGATAAAAATAAGCTGAATAATAATTCCGGGAATACCCGAGGGAATGGAGGCAATTGCAAGCTTTACTCCGATGGCGGGGTTGGTAACACCTAAAAGATTTACCGCAATAAAGGTGCAAAGGATGTTTGCAATCCTTCCTGTAATCTGTGCACAAATAAGTGCTATGTAAGTGCATATCAAATCGTTTTTTATAAATTTACCGAAAAGTTTTCTGTAAAGTCCTGCCGATAAACCGTATACAGCAAGCTCAATGCACATAAACGGCATCTTGAAGGGCGGGGGCATCATGGTTATAATGCTGCTGAAAAACGGCGAAAGAATACCTGAGATGAGTCCGCAGACAGGTCCTACACAAAGTCCCGCTATAAGCACGGGAATGTGCATCGGAAGAAATGAAGAGCCTGCCGCTGTCCCGAAAATATGGAATATCTGGGGAAACAGCAGTCCGAGAGCTGTGAAAAGAGCACTGTAAATAATGGTGCGGATGGTCTTTTTTGATTGTGTCATGATTATTTCCTCCTGTTGTTATTATGGTTTTATTATAAAGGCGGATGCCTGTGTTTTCAAGCAAATCTGGAACAAATATCGGAAATTTCTGATAAATAACGCAAGTTTATCTTACAAAACGAGTATAGCACTGTGATTTTATTTTGTCAAACGGTTTTACAAAGCTTTTGAAATTTTTCTGTGATATGAATAAATATGTGTAAAAATTTGCAGAGTCATAAAGATTTTATCATTATTGGGGTGTATAATACTATAAATATAATGTAAAAAGGGGTAGTGTACATGGATTTGGAACTTAAAAATAAGGTTCTTGCCCTTGTTGAAGACGATGCAAGACTGACTAAGGAAAAAATCGCCGTAATGCTTGATAAAGAAGTGGGCGAAATAAAGGATGTAATTGAAAAGCTTGAAAGCGACGGAGTAATCCTCGGATACAAGGCAATGATTGACTGGGATAAGACTGACAGAGAATATGTTACCGCACTTATCGAGCTTAAGGTAACACCTCAGAGGGACAGAGGCTTTGAAAGGGTTGCCGAGCGTATCAATAACTATCCCGAGGTAAAGGATATGTACCTTATGTCGGGTGCATACGACTACTGCGTAGTAATAGAAGGAAAGACGATGAAGCAGGTTGCACTGTTTGTGGCAGAAAAGCTTGCTCCCATTGAAAACGTAATCAGCACAAGCACCCATTTTGTTCTTAGAAAATATAAGCACAACGGCGTTGTATTCGGACACGAGGACGACGTAACGGGTGACGAGAGAGGAAATATAAACTGATGATGGATTATTCAAAGATACTTTCCGAAAAGGTTGTCAACATGAAGCCGTCGGGAATCAGAAAATTTTTTGATATACTTAATGAAGTGCCCGGCGTTATTTCGCTGACGGTTGGCGAGCCTGACTTCAAGACTCCCTGGCATGTTAGAGAAGCGGCTATTGAAACACTGGAAAAGGGCAAAACTACATACACCTCCAACACAGGTCTTCTGGAATTCAGAAAGCAGATTTCTGCTTATCTTGAACGCCGTTTCGCAGTTTCATATGACCCGTCCGATGAAATGATAATAACGGTTGGGGGAAGTGAGGCAATTGACCTTGCGATACGTGCAACAGTAGAACCGGGGGATGAGGTTCTTATAGTAGAGCCAAGCTATGTGTGCTATGTGCCTATGACCGAGCTTTGCGGCGGTGTGCCTGTTGTTATTCCAACACGTGTTGAAGATAAGTTCAAGCTCACTCCCGAGCTTCTGAAACAGTACATTACTCCCAAGACCAAGATGCTTATTCTTCCTTATCCCAACAACCCCACGGGTGCAATTATGACAGAGGAAGACCTGAAGAAGATTGCCGAGGTTTTAAAGGATACAAACATTGTTGTTCTCACAGACGAAATTTACGGCGAGCTTACCTACGGCAGACGCCACCATTCCTTTGCGGCGATCGACGGCATGTGGGACAGAACAATATATGTTGGCGGCTTTTCCAAGAGCTATGCAATGACAGGCTGGAGATTGGGATACGTTTGTGCACCCAAGGAGATAACAAAGCAGATGCTTAAAATCCACCAGTATGCAATAATGTGCGCTCCCACGATGAGTCAGTATGCAGGCATCGAAGCTGTTATGAACGGCGATGATGATATTGAGTACATGAAGGAATGCTATAACCAGAGAAGAAGAATGCTGCTTTCGGGACTTTCCGAAATCGGACTCGAATGCTTTGAGCCTGAGGGCGCATTTTATGTATTCCCGAAAATCGGATCTTACGGTCTTTCCTCAGACGAATTCTGCGAAAGACTGCTGTATGAAGAAAAGTGCGCAATTGTTCCGGGCAACGCATTCGGACAGTCGGGTGAAGGCTTTGCAAGAATTTCATACGCCTACAGCGTTGATCATATCAGCCGTGCTATTGAAAGAATTGACACCTTCCTCAAAAAGATAAAGTAATATGTCTGCCGAGAAAAAGATTATACTGACAAACAGGGTTTATCTTGAAGCGTTGCATGACTATGAATACGAAAAGGTAAAGCCTGCTGTATTTGAGCTTCTTAAAAAGGTATGCCTTGACAACGGCATGGAGGAGGAGTTCTTCAAAGGTAAGAATGTTGCGGTAAAGCCCAATCTGCTCTCAAAAAGTGCGGTTGAGAGGTGTGTTACTACGCACCCTTCCTTTACTCAGGCAGCGTGCGAGTACTTTGTGGCTCTTGGTGCAAATGTGACGGTTTGTGACAGCCCGGGAGGACTTTACAATAAGGGCGCTGTTTTCGGCATCGGCAAGGAAACAGGCACAAAGGAAGCTGCTGAAAAAGCGGGTGCCGTGTTCAACGAGGACTTCGGCTTTGAGCTTTGCATGGACAAGGAATATTCGGTATATTCCTTCAACATAATAAATCCGCTGCGACAGGCGGATGTAATAGTAAATCTTGCAAGACTCAAAACCCATGCGCTTTGCGAAATGACGGCGGCGGTAAAGAATTTGTTTGGCTCAATTCCCGGACTTCAGAAGGCGGAGCAGCACGCAAGATTTCCTAAAAAAGCGGATTTTGCAAACATGCTGTGCGACCTATGTCTTATAAATGCACCGCAGATAAATATTGTGGATGCGGTTGTGTGCATGGAAGGCAACGGCCCTTCGGGAGGAACACTCAGAAAGATGGGCGCGGTGTTTGCCTCGGCAAATCCCTTCAGTCTTGACCTTGCGTGCTCTCATGTTATGGGCTACGGCAAGGACGAGGTGGGAACGGTTAAGGCATCCCGTGAACGGGGGCTATGTCCCGACACGGTAGATGAGCTTGAAATAATCGGTGACAGCCTTGATAAATACATCTGTAAATTCAAGCGTCCCGATGCAAGTGCAGGCGGAATTGTAAAACAGATACCGTCCATTTTCGGCGGAAGGCTGAGAGATGCACTTGAAAGAAAGCCTACCGTTACAAACAAAAAATGCGTCGGCTGCGGAATATGCAAGAACAACTGTCCCGTTGATGCTATAGAAATCAAGAACAAAAAAGCTGTAATAGATAAAACAAAATGCATCAGATGCTACTGCTGTCAGGAATTCTGCCCCAAGGAGGCAATTGCGGCACGCAACATCTTCGGTGCGTAAGGAAGTGTTTATATGCCAATAAGAATACCTGATGCACTGCCTGCTTTCGGCGTGCTGGAAAATGAAAATATATTTGTTATGGACGAACACCGTGCTGACACTCAGGACATTCGTCCGCTTAAAATTGCAATTCTCAATCTCATGCCTACAAAAATAGTAACGGAAACACAGCTTTTGAGGCTGCTTTCCAATACGCCCTTGCAGGTTGAGATTACCCTTCTTAAAACCCAGAGCTATACTCCAACCCACACTCCTCAGGAGCATCTTGAGTCATTCTACCGCAATTTTGACGATGTAAAGAATCAGAAATTCGACGGTCTTATAATTACGGGTGCACCCATTGAGGATAAAAAGTACGAGGATGTGGCGTACTGGGAAGAAATATGCCGCATTTTTGAATGGTCTAACAAGAATGTATATTCCTGCTTCTATATCTGCTGGGCGGCACTTGCGGCAATGTACTACTATCACGGAATACAGAAGTATGAATTTCCCGAAAAGTTGTCGGGGGTATTCAGACACAAGGTTAAAATGCCTTCACATCCGGTTGTAAGAGGCTTTGACCAGTACTTCAATGCACCTCATTCCCGTCACTACGGCGTAAAAACCGAGGATATAAAGGCATGCGAGGACTTGGATATTCTTGCTTCCAGCGAAAAAACCGGCGTGTATATCGCTTCCTCTAAGGATATGAGAAGAATATTTGTTACGGGACACTCGGAGTACGACCATGATACACTCAAGAACGAGTATTTCAGAGATTTTGCCAAGGGCATGAATCCCCACATCCCCGAAAACTATTTCCCTTATGACGACCCCGAAAGAGAGCCTGTAAATGTCTGGAGAAGTCATGCACATCTTCTGTACTCAAACTGGTTAAACTATGTTGTGTATCAGAAAACACCCTACGATTTGGGCGCGATTTAGTTTATATATTAATAGGAAGGTTTTTGCAATGAAAAAATGTCTTTTAGCTGTGTTGCTTGCGGTAGCTGTTCTTATGGCAGTATCTTGTGCATCTTCGGATACAAACAGTATAGGTGACGATAATGCGGCTGTACATGACACTCAAATCGATAAAGCCGACAAGACTGACAAGACGGATAAAACCGATAAGTCGGAAAATAATGAAGATAAAAAAGGTTCTTCGGAAAAAAGAGAAAATGTTAAAAAGCTGTCGGAAGCGGCAATTGAAATAATGAAACAGGTGCCGGAGTATACTGAAGGATATCCGACGCTTGAGGATGCGGTAAAGCTTTATGAAAAGGCAAATATGGCTATCGGCTGGATTGTAAGCACTGAGCCTGTGCCTGTGTATGATAACGACACCATTTCCGTGGACGGTATAGAGTATAAGAGGGTAAGACCTGATTGCCATTACGGTGAGCATGCCCTTAAGCACCATTCGTCTTCTCTTGGCGAAAGACAGGAATTGATTTTTGACTACGAGTCTTTGGAAGCATACCTTAATACCTTCCTGAGCCCCGAAGAAGCGGATTTGTATATTGATGATGCTAAGGATATAAACAAGTTTGTTGAGGATAAGTCGGGATATTTGTATGCACTTGATTTTTCTTATGTGCCAGAAGGCTTCGGTGAAGAAAAGTATTCTCTTGAGGATAATGGCGACGGCACTTATACCTTCCGTGTGACATATTCCCTATTAGATGACGATGACAATCCATACAAGGAAAAGACCGAAAGCTTTGACCTCGTCCAAATTGACGGCAGATGGGTCTTTGACAATTTCAGAGTATTCAAACAAAATTAACTTACTTCTTCTTTTACGAAAAAGAAGAAGTAAGCAGTCGGGAACGCCCGACAGCGCTGACGTGACCACACTGCAGTGAAAAATCCTGTCGTCGATGCCCGAACTGTGTACCGTTTGACCGCCATAAACGCAAGCGGTCAAACTAAGTGCAACACCGACAGAACAACAGAATAATACTGTGCCACAGATGCACAGATAGCCAAAACGTCCACCAAACGACGGCGGACGTTTTTACTTTGAGTAACGCAGATAACCCCAATGTTCCTTTGTGTCCCAAGCAGAGAGCAATTGCAATGCACTACCCGCCACTCGCACTGTACCCTATCGAGCGCAGCGTTTTTGGTTTCTTTTAAGGCGGGTTAAAAGAAACGCGGAGTCCGCAGACTCCGAAACTCCTGCGTGACATAAAAGTAACTTAAAAATAAAAAGAAACTCGTTCACAAAATATTTACAAAATTAATTTTCAAAAACTATTGCAATTATAAAAATCCTGTGGTAAAATAACCAAGCTTGATGTGCGATGAAGCGGGAGGTTGCGACCGAAAGGTTGGGAATTTCCGTGGAGTATGTCCGATAAACGGGCGACAGCAAATATGAACCGACTGCAAGTGCGTTTTCTTGCCGTTTGCTTCTTCAAGCGGAAGCATGTGCGACGGCAGAAGTGTGCGGATTTGCAACGGCTCAAGGTTTTCAACACGAGCCGAGGAACGGCCGATATGCAGTATCGGTACGCCTTGCGTGTGCTTCTCCGGTAGGAGAGGCAGGAATACTGTAAAGCTGCCCGAGACCCTTTCCCCAGCGTTAGGTTTTCGGGTTTTTAATTCGGGATGATCATGAAACACCCGGATGCGTGTTCAATGTTTACTGTGCCGCATTTAAAACTTCCTTCATTCTTTATTATATAGCACACACGAATGAAGGGCAAAATTTTTAAAGGAGGCAAAAGAAATGGCAACTCAGGAAAAAATCAGAATCAGACTCAAGGCTTACGATCACACTCTTATCGATCAGGCTGCGGAAAAGATCGTTGAGGCTGCAAAGCGCAACGGTGCAAAGGTTTCAGGTCCTATTCCGCTTCCCACAGATAAGGAAGTAGTTACAATCCTTCGTGCAGTTCATAAGTACAAGGACAGCCGTGAGCAGTTTGAATTCAGAACTCACAAGAGACTTATCGACATCCTCAAGCCCAGCCAGAAGGCAATTGAAGCGCTTGTTGATATCGAACTGCCTGCAGGTGTTGAATCCGAAATCATTACATTCTAATTGATTGGGACACACCACGGCAAAACAAAAACGCGTTATTGCTTCGAAAGAAGTTAATACAAGGCTACGGTGTCTATACCGCACCGAAGTCAGGATTAAATCCGGTCATGTTGGCAGTTGTTCTTCGGGCTGCAAGGTTTGAAGAATAAATACAGGCTGTCAACCAATAACTAAGGAGGAAAAGAAATGAAGAAAGGTATAATCGGTAAGAAGATCGGCATGACTCAGATCTTTGACGAAGTGGGAAATGTAATTCCCGTAACAGTCATTGAAGCAGGTCCCTGCGTAGTCGTTCAGAAGAAGACAGTTGAAAACGACGGCTATGATGCTGTACAGCTTGGTTTCGAGAACATCGAGGAAAGAAAGCTTTCAAAGCCTTCCAAGGGTCACCAGGCTAAGGCAGGAACAACAAAAAGACATCTCAAGGAATTCAGACTTGATGATGCAGCGTCTATGAATGTAGGCGACGAAATCAAGGCAGACGTTTTCGCAGCAGGCGAATGCGTTGACGTAACAGGCCTTACAAAGGGTCGCGGTTACACAGGTGCCATTAAGCGTTGGAACTTGCATACGCTTGAATGGACACACGGTGTAGGTCCTGTTCACCGCCAGTCCGGCTCTATGGGTGTTATCGACCCTGCGAGAATTTTCAAGGGCAAAAAGATGGCAGGTCAGTACGGTCATGAACAGGTGACAATGCAGAACCTCGATGTAGTAAAAATTGACGTTGAGAAGAACCTTATCGCAGTTAAGGGTGCGGTTCCCGGACCCAAGGGCGGTATCGTGTTCGTTCGCTCAACAGTAAAGTAAGCGAAGGAGGAAACATAAATGCCAAACGTAGCAGTATTTGATATGGCAGGCAACAAGCAGGGCGAAATGGAGCTCAGCGCTACAGTATTCGGCGCAGAAGTTAATGAACCCGTCCTCCACAGCGTTGTCAGAGCGTATCTCTTAAATCAGAGACAGGGTACACAGAGTACCAAAACACGTGCGGAAGTATCAGGCGGCGGCATAAAGCCTTGGCGTCAGAAGGGTACAGGCCGTGCAAGACAGGGTTCAACCCGTTCTCCTCAGTGGACACACGGCGGTATCGCACTCGGTCCCAAGCCCCGTTCATGGAGAGTAAGCATCAACAAGAAGGTAAAGAGAATTGCAATGCAGTCTGCACTCAGCTCAAAGGTAGCTGACAGCGAACTCGTAGTTGTTGATACAATCGCAACAGGCGAATACAAGACCAAGAAGATCGTGGAAATGCTTAAGGCACTCGGTGCTGATAAGAAGGCTCTCATCGTTCTTCCTGAGGTTGATAAGTTCGTTGTACAGTCCGCATCCAACATTCAGGGCGTTAAGACAGCAACACCCGGTACACTCAATGTATACGACATTCTCAAGTATGATATGTTCGTTGTTGCTAAGGACGCAGTTAAGATAATCGAGGAGGTATACGCATAATGAAAACATTACATGACGTTATTATCAAGCCGATTATTACAGAAGACAGCATGGCTAGACTTGCTGATAAGAAGTACACCTTTGAAGTAGCAAAGAACGCTTCCAAGATTGAAATCAAGAAGGCAGTTGAAGAAATCTTCAAGGTAGAAGTTGAAAAGGTTAACACCATCAGCATGAAGGGCAAGGATAAGAGAGTAGGCTACCACGTTGGTAAGACCAGCGAGTGGAAGAAAGCAATTGTTACTCTTAAGGCTTCTTCCAAGACTATCGAGTTCTTCGATAGCATGATGTAATCAGACTTAATAAGTTTTCAAACACGGCGGCAAAGGGTAGCCAAAACCCACCGTATCGCCGAGAAATGGAGTAAAAAATGGCAGTTAAGACATTTAAACCTACTACTCCGGCAAGAAGACAGATGACAGTTCCCGGCTTCGAGGAAATTACCAAGAAGACCCCCGAGAAAAGTCTTATTACTGTCCTCAAAAAGCATTCCGGACGTAACAATACAGGTAAGATAACCGTTCGCCATCAGGGCGGCGGAAACAGAATCAAGTACAGAATCATCGACTTCAAGAAGAAGATTGAAAATGTTCCCGCAACTGTACTTGCTATCGAATACGACCCCAACAGAACCGCTTACATCGCACTTATGCAGTACGAAACAGGCGAAAAGACATACAGCATTGCGCCCGTAGGTCTTAAGGTTGGCGACGTAGTAATGAACGGTCAGGGCGCTGATATTAAGCCCGGTAACGTTCTTGCAATCAACGACATCCCCGTTGGTACTCTTATCCACAACATCGAAATCTATCCCGGTAAGGGCGGCCAGCTTGTAAGAAGTGCAGGTACTTATGCACAGCTTATGGCTAAGGAAAACGGTGTTGCTCAGGTAAGACTTCCCTCCGGTGAAGTTAGAATCATCAGACTTGACTGTAAGGCAACAATCGGTCAGGTTGGTAACCTCGAACACGAAAACATCAACATCGGTAAGGCAGGTAAGAAGCGCCACATGGGCATCCGTCCTACCGTACGCGGTTCCGTAATGAACCCCTGTGATCACCCCCACGGTGGTGGTGAAGGCAGAGCTCCTATCGGTCGTGCAACTCCTGTTACACCTTGGGGCAAGCCTGCAATGGGTTATAAGACAAGAAATAAGAAGAACCGTACAGATAAGTTCATCGTAAAGCGCAGAAACGATAAGTAATCGCTTTCGGTGAATAATAAGGAGGAATAATTTTGAGCAGAAGCATTAAAAAAGGACCTTTTGTCGAAGCGAAGCTCTTCAAGAGAATTGAAGAAATGAACGCACAGGGCGAAAAGAGAGTTCTTAAGACATGGTCAAGAGCTTCCACAATATTCCCTGAGTTCGTGGGCCACACAATAGCAGTTCATGACGGCAGAAAGCATGTGCCGGTATATGTAACCGAGGATATGGTTGGTCATAAGCTCGGCGAATTTGCTCCCACAAGAACATTCAAGGGACACGCAGGCTCTAAGACAAGTAATAACTGATAAATCGTAATAAATGTGCATGACGCACGCAAATTGCGAAAGGAGGCAAACTCATGGAAGCAAAGGCATATTTAAGAGATTTGAGAATCTCACCCAGAAAGGTGTCCATCGTTCTCGATCTCATCAGAAATAAAGATGTTGCAACCGCAGCAGGTATTCTTGCTAACACACCTAAGGCAGCAAGTCTTCCCGTTGCAAAGCTTCTTAAGTCCGCTGTTGCCAACGCAGAAAACAACAACGGCATGGATGTTTCAAAGCTCTATGTTTCACAGTGCTTCGTAACACCCGCAAGAATTGCAAAGAGAATACAGCCCAGAGCACAGGGCAGAGCTTTCAGAATTCTTAAGAGAAGCTCACACGTAACATTGGCGGTAGCTGAAAAGCAGTAATCGCAATAACAAAAACAAAATTCAAAATTAACTGACGTAAAATATATACGTTAATTCCAACAAAGGAGGCTTATTACGGAGTATGGGTCAGAAAGTTAATCCGCACGGCTTACGTGTAGGCGTAATAAAAGACTGGGATTCCAGATGGTTCGTTAAAGACGAAGTATTCGGAGATACTCTTGTAGCAGACTACAAGCTTAGAAATTGGCTTAAGGAAAAACTGCAGGGTGCCGGCGTTCCTAAAATTGAAATCGAACGTGACGGTAAGAAAGTAAAGGTATTCATTCACTGCGCAAAGCCCGGTATTATCATCGGCAAGCAGGGCGCAGAAATCGATAAGCTTAAGGCAGAAATCGAAGAATTTGCAGGTATGCCTTGCCTCGTAAATGTAACAGAGGTAAAGTCACCTGACCTCAACGCACAGCTCGTTGCTGAATCCATCGCATCTCAGCTCGAAAGAAGAATCGCTTTCAGAAGAGCAATGAAGGGTGCAATCGGCAGAACAATGAAGCTCGGCGCAAAGGGTATCAAGGTTCAGCTTTCCGGTCGTCTTAACGGCGCAGAAATCGCAAGAACCGAACACTATCATGAAGGTACAATTCCGCTTCAGACACTCAGAGCAGACATCGACTACGGTTTCTGGGAAGCAAATACCACATACGGCAAAATCGGCGTAAAGGTATGGGTTTACAGAGGCGAAGTTCTTGCAAATGCAGCAAAGAAGCAGCACAAGAAGGCACCTTCAAAGACTGAAGGAGGCGAAAGATAACTATGTTAATGCCAAAGAGAGTTAAGTACAGAAGAGTACAGAGAGGCAGAATGACCGGTAAGGCAACTCGTGGCAACACAGTTAGTAACGGTGAATTCGGTCTTCAGGCTGTAGAGCCTGCTTGGATCACAAGCAACCAGATAGAAGCAGCCAGAATCGCCATGACCAGATACGTAAAGCGTGGCGGTAAGGTTTGGATTAAAATATTCCCCGACAAGCCTGTAACAGAAAAGCCTGCTGAAACTCGAATGGGTTCCGGTAAAGGTTCACCTGAATATTGGGTAGCTGTTGTTAAGCCCGGCAGAGTAATGTTTGAAATGGGCGGCGTAACAGAAGAACAGGCAAGAGAAGCTATGCGTCTTGCATCTCACAAGCTTCCCGTAAAGTGCAAATTCGTAAAGAAAGAGGAGGCATAAGGAATGAAGATTACAGAAATCAGAGAAAAAACCTCCGAACAGCTTACAGAACTTCTTAAGGAACAGAAGGCAGAACTTTTCAACCTTCGTTTCCAGCATGCGATTCATCAGCTTGACAATCCTCAGAAGATTGTAGAAACCAAGAAGACAATCGCTAAGATCCTTACGGTCCTCACCGAAAAGCAGGCGTAAGCGGGAAAGGAGATATAACAAATGGAAAGAAATCTCAGAAAGACCAGAGTCGGCATCGTTTCCAGCAATAAGATGGACAAGACAATCGTTGTATCCATCCTGGACAGCGTTAAGCACCCGCTTTACAAGAAGGTTATCAAGAGAACCGTGAAATTCAAGGCTCATGATGAAGAAAACGTGTGCAACATCGGCGATAAGGTCGAAATCATGGAAACAAGACCTCTGTCAAAGGATAAGAGATGGAGACTTGTCAGAATAATCGAAAAGGCTAAATAAGATATTGTATCTATAATGTCGATACAATCGAATAAGGAGGACACAAAACATGATTCAGCAGCAGTCGTACATGAAAGTCGCTGATAACACCGGCGCAAAAGAACTCATGTGCATCCGTGTGCTCGGCGGTACAGGCAGAAGATACGGCCGTATCGGAGACGTGGTTGTGTGTGCCGTTAAAAAGGCAACACCCGGCGGCGTTGTTAAGAAGGGCGATGTTGTAAAGGCAGTTATCGTAAGAACTGTACAGAGCCTCAGAAGAGCAGATGGCAGCTATATCAGATTCGATGAAAATGCAGCTGTAATAATCGGCGCAGATAAGAACCCCAAGGGTACGCGTATTTTTGGCCCGGTAGCCAGAGAGCTTCGTGAAAAGGATTACCTTAAGATTCTCTCCCTCGCACCGGAAGTACTTTAATGGGAGGAAACAGTAATGGCACAGACAAAATATGAAAAGAAGCTTGCTCTCCGCAAGGGCGATACAGTAATCGTAAACAGCGGCGATGACAAGGGTAAAAAGGGTAAGGTGCTTGAAATCTCCAGAGGCGAAGGTAAAATCATCGTTGAAGGCGTAAACATCGTAACAAAGCACGTAAAACCCAGAAGACAGGGCGAAGAAGGCGGTCTTATCAAGACAGAAGGTGCTTTCTACGCATGCAAAGCAAACGTATACTGCGCAAAGTGCGACAAGGGCGTAAGAGTCGGCTACAAGACACTTGAAGACGGCAAGAAGGTTCGTGTGTGCGCTAAGTGCGGCGAAATTCTTTAATTTGTGAGGGAGGATAAGTAAATGTCAGCAAGACTTAAAGAAGCTTATAAAAACGAAGTTGCCCCCGCACTTATGAAGAAGTTCGAATATAAGAGCCCGATGCAGATTCCTAAGCTTGAAAAGGTGGTAATCAACATCGGTGCGGGCGACGCAAAGGACAACGCAAAGGTTATTGATAATATCATTTCCGATCTCGAAATCATCACAGGTCAGAAGGCAGTTCCTACTTTCGCAAGAAAGTCCGTAGCTAACTTCAAGCTCCGTGAAGGTATGAAGATCGGTGCAAAAGTAACACTCAGAAGCGACAAGATGTATGAGTTCGTAGACAGACTCTTCAATCTCGCACTTCCTCGTGTACGTGACTTCAAGGGTATCAACCCCGACTCCTTTGACGGAAGAGGTAACTACTCTCTCGGTCTTAAGGAACAGCTCATATTCCCTGAAATCGAGTACGATAAAATCGAAAAGATCAGAGGTATGGACATAGTATTCGTAACATCCGCAAAGGTGGACGAAGAAGCAAGAGAACTTCTCAAGCTCCTCGGTGCACCGTTTGCTAAATAAGAGGGGAAGGTAAAAGATTATGGCAAAGAAGGCAATGGTATTAAAGCAGCAGAAAACACAGAAGTTTTCTACTCGCGAGTATAACAGATGTAAGATTTGCGGACGCCCCCATGCTTATATGAGAAAGTACGGAATTTGCCGTATCTGCTTCAGAGAACTGGCATATAAGGGTCAGATTCCCGGAGTAAAAAAGGCAAGCTGGTAAATCTCAATCTTGAACAAATCATAAGGAGGTCAACAAATCATGCAGATAACAGACGTTATAGCAGATATGCTTACACGTATCCGTAACGCAAACGATGCAAAGCATCAGAGCGTGGATATCCCCGCTTCCGGAATGAAAAAGGCAATCGCTGAAATCCTTCTCGAAGAAGGCTATATCGCAGGATACGAGGTTCTCGATAACGGAAATCAGGGAACCATCAGAGTAACTCTCAAGTACGGCGCAAACAAGTCCAAGGTTATTCAGGGTCTCAGAAGAGTTTCTAAGCCCGGCCTTAGAATATACACAAGCTGTGAAGATATGCCCAAGGTAATGAAGGGTCTCGGTATCGCAATCATTTCCACATCAAAGGGCATCATGACCGACAAGAAGGCAAAAGCACTTCACGTTGGCGGAGAAGTTCTCGCATTTGTTTGGTAATTAAATTGCCAGGAAATACGAGTGAGCTGTAAGGCAATAAAAGCATACAGAACACAAAAATCGTAAATAACGCAAAGGAGAAACATTATGTCAAGAATAGGTAGAATGCCTATCACTGTTCCCGCAGGCGTTGACGTAACAATTGCAGACGGCAATGTTGTTACAGTAAAGGGTCCCAAGGGTACTCTTACTCAGACAATGAGCACAGATATGACAATCAAGTGCGAAGGCGGAGTAGTTACAGTAGAACGTCACAGCGAAGAAAAACAGTATAGAGCTCTCCACGGTTTAACACGTTCACTTATCGCAAACATGGTTGAAGGTGTTGCCAATGGATACAAGAAAGAACTTGAAGTAAACGGCGTAGGCTACCGTGTAGCAAAAGAAGGCAAGACACTTGTGCTTACCATCGGTTATTCTCACCTTGTAAAGATCGACGAAGAACCCGGTATCACACTCGAATGTCCTGACTCAAACCACATCACAATATCCGGTGCTGACAAGCAGAGAGTCGGCGAGGTTGCAGCTATCATCAGAAGCAAGAGACCTCCCGAACCCTACCACGGCAAGGGTATCAAGTATGTTGAAGAGCATATCAGACGTAAGTCCGGTAAGGCCGGCAAGTAATAGAGAAGGGAGTGCAGATAAATGTTTACAAGAAAAGACAGTAATATTCAGCGTAAAAAGAGACATACAAGAGTCCGCGGCAAGGTTAGCGGAACTGCATCCCGTCCTCGTCTCTGTGTATATAGATCTCTCAGCAACATCTATGCACAGGTAATCGATGACACTTGCGGCAAGACACTTGCAAGCGCAGCATCCAACGAAAAGGATTTCGCAATGTATGGCGGAAACAAGGAAGCTGCAAAGAAGGTTGGCGAAGCAGTAGCTAAGCGCGCAATCGAAAAGGGTATCACTGAAGTAGTATTCGACAGAGGCGGCTACATCTATCACGGACGCGTTGAAGCACTTGCAGAAGGCGCTCGTGAAGCAGGCCTTAAATTCTAAGGAGGGGCAGACACATGGCTAGAAATTTTGACCCTGCAACACTCGGCGAGCTCGTAGAAACAGTTGTTGAAACAAGAAGAGTTTCAAAGACCGTTAAGGGCGGACGCATCATGCGTTTTGCTGCAGTAGTTGTAGTTGGTGACCAGAACGGTCACGTTGGCTACGGTATCGGTAAGTCTGCCGAAGTACCCGAAGCTATAAGAAAAGCAATTGAAGATGCTAAGAAGAATATGATCGAAGTATCTCTCAAGAACACAACAATTCCCCATGATATCATCGGTGAGTTCGGAGCAGCAAGAGTGCTTCTCAAGCCCGCCGCAGAAGGTACCGGTATCATCGCAGGCGGTACAGTTCGTGCCGTTGTGGAAGCAGCAGGTATCAAGAATATCAGAGCAAAGAGCATTAAGAGCAACAACAAGATCA
>JAZNIM010000162.1:0-5793 GCA_045577475.1 Eubacteriales bacterium
GTTTCAAGAAGCTTTTCACCGCGCATCACAGCAGTATTTTCGTTTTCAAAGATTTCGGGGTGAAGATTCTTCATAACTTCAAGATATCTGCACTTTGAGTACTTTATTTTGATTTCATACGGAGGTTTGAGCATGAAATGAGAAACTTTTGCGTTTACTGCCTTCTTTGCCGATTCTTTAAGAAGCTTTGCCGTAACGTCGGGTGTGTAGCAGATTGCCGAATCTTCCGAGAGCGACTCCTTTACCGTACAAGTTACAATGCCATCAATGAGTTCTTCCGCTTCTTTGCATCCCATATCATCGCCCGTAACAAGCTTCAATGGTACACCCGCTTCGCCTGCAAGTGCCGCCTCAACACCGATTTCACCAACGAGAATTCCGTTTAAGTGAATGGAATCATACTCACGAAGGTAGCTGTGCTGCAAAAGTGAGCCGTTTGCGTGCTGCATTGTGTGAAGGCCGACCATAAAGAATCCGTCAATACCTTCTCCGCCGACACCTCTCCAAAGCTTTGGAAGAATAGGCTTGCCCATAACAACGGGAAAATCTACCTGTTCAATGTCAATATTTCTTCCGTCTGTGTGCATGTCATATATAATTGCTTCTGCTCCTGCTTCTTTTATTCCGTCAAGGACAGCAAGTAAGTCATGCATAAGCATTCTCTTTCCGAATTCACTCTTTTCCGCCTGCGGGAAGGTTGTAACACCCGTTACACCTTCAATATCTGTCATAACCAAAAATTTCATTTGTATTTCCTCCTATATGGGCATAATAAATATTGGACATATATATTATAAGCCTTTACTCACTTTCAGGCAATAGCATGTCCGATATTTATACATAAAGTGGCAGTTTTTTGCTACAGTCGGGTCGGCGAACTCTGTAAAAGTTTAAGCAAAAGTGCCGTTCTGAGACGGCACTTTTTTTATATTGAATTTAACCGAGTGTAATCTTTGCGCTTTGTGTTCTCGGCTCAAACTTTCTTCCCACCCTATCAAATTCGGGGAAGCCGATGTCCTTGAGTTCAACTCCGCAGTACATCTTGCTTTCTACACCTTCGATGGTTATGGTTGTTCCTTCAAGAGTTACAACCGAATAGAGCGGATCTTCGGGACAAACCATGTAGCCTGCAAACTTGTATTCTTCATAGTCTTCTTTCTTGAATCTGTCATGGGGAGGCATTGGAGGACAACCTGCACAGTCAAATGTTGAGGAAGTAACATCGTAATAAAGAACATTGTTGATAATGGAAAGATGGTCCTTGTGGCAATGTCCGTTCATGCACATGATAACACTGTGGGTTTTTTTCCTGTTTGCCTCGTCAACAATCTGACGTACCAAATGACCATTCTTGCAGTCGTGAGCCTTTTCAAAGCTTGAGTGGGAGCAGAGAATACAGGGATAGGGAGATTCATCTATTGATTTTCTTATCCATTCAAGTTCCTCGGGAGGAAGGGTTTCTCTTTCGGGCTGACCGAAATAATTTGTCTTGTCATAGGGTATAAATTCGCCCGTGTCAACATCACGGTAGTAGCTTGTGTTGGCGATAACGAATCTGTAACCGCCGATATCGAGATTATAGTGACAGTCGGGCATTCTGTAGTCTTTAACAACCTTGTCTCTCGGTGAAAATTCCGTATCGTGATTGCCAAGGCAATGATATGAGGGAATGTGAAAATTGTTGTATTCTTCAATAAATTCCTTACAGAAATCCTGACCGTGACAAAAGTCGCCGAGATGAATCATCATGTCGCAATTTTTTTCTTCGGCAATCTTCTGGAACTTGTGAAGACCGTCAAAGCCGAAATTTATGTATCCGTGGGGATAGTAGTGATAGTCTGCAAATAAAAAGAATTTCATTTTTCTTTCCTCCGTTAAGTCAGTTGTTTGATATGGATCTGCGAAGCTCCTCAGGGGTCATTCCCGACATTCTCAAAACAAACTTTCCGAAATACTGTGCCGAGGAAAAACCGAGATTTTCCGCTATTTTTCTGTGATTCATGTTTCTTTCGCACATGAACTTTTTTATGGCTTCGAATTTTTTTAAATGAATAAATTCAAGAAGGCTCATTCCCTCATACTTTTTAAAGAGTCTTCCGAGCTGTTTTTCGCCTATTCTGCAGTAGAGAGCCACCTCTTCACAGGTAAAGAACACATCAAAATTATCCTCGATATATTTTTTTGCTTTAAAAACCCTATCGTCGCTGTCGGAATGATGGTTTTTTGTCTTTGAAGAATTGTCTGAAAGCTCTGCAATTTCAAATAGAAGATTGCAAAGAGAAAGGTAAATCATCTCGGCTTTGTAATCCTTTTTAGACGAGCATAATGCAAGTATTTCCCTGAAAAAAAGTTCTGCACTTTTGGAAAGACAAAAGCATTTATTCGCAATATTGTTCATTGCCGATAAAACAGGGGAGTTTGTGTCTATTTCAAAAGCGAGGGTGAATTTTTCTATATTATCCGAGTGACTTTGTACCTTGTGTCTATGATGAGGTGGGATAACGGTGAACTGAGATTCGCAAAGGGTAAGTTCTTCTGTACCGAAGCTGTAAATAAGCCTGCCGCTTGTTATTATGTGCAGCTCGTAAAAGGCATGATTGTGGTTGCGGCAGTTCAGGGTATATGTGTTTTCGCTGTTTGTCGCATTGAGCCATAATGGTTTAACTGCAAAACAATAGTCACGTGCTGCCGATATGCTTGTTTTGTTTATTGCATCAACGTTGATTTTTTCCATGTCATCACCACCGATTTCATCTATACCGATATACTACAATAATTTTTTTCAAAAAGCAACAAATTGTCCGAAAATTATTATAAAATCTCATGTTTGACCTTTGTTAAATATAAAGGCAACAAGATAGATTGATTTTAATGAATCAGAACAGCACCCGAATTTAATCTTTGTCTTTTAAAATTTTATGTGGTGTAAAGAGGGGTGCAACCTTGAATTATGGGGTGTATTTTATTATTATTGTAGATCTTTGCCAAATAGGAACGGAGATGTCGATATAATCTCCGTTCTTTTCTTTTTGCCCCGAAAATGGCTTAAAATAAGGCGTTTCCGAGGTTTCATACGATGAAAAAATCAACCGTCTTGGTGTGTTTCCAAAGCGGTTTGTGCTTTATTTTTATACACGAAAAAATGTACCATTTTATAGTGAGCAAAAGCGTTTTCTACCTTTTTCTAGCATTTTCTGCCATTTTATAGCATTTTATTGTGACAGCTGTAACCGTTTTATTATGTTTTACGGTGTAGTTGTTTTCAGCAGTTTCCTTCATTTTTATTGTATAATATATATTACAGGTAGAACTTGCAGTGAAAGCGGGTGATAGTCCACCATGAACTTATGAATTACATTCTGTCTATAATAATCTTGCACAAAAGTTGATCTCTTCTGGTCACCATACTTTACGTTGCGATCATAATAAACTATTTTATGTTGTTACTTATAAGATATAAATGTTGTTCTTGCCATATGTTCTCCTTGTTATATCATGATTTTTAAGACTATCATTAAAATAAAGATTATAAAACTGAAATAAAATGGTACTATAGTTGCAGAAAAGAAACAGCATTGAATACTTGTACCTTTGTTTATTTCTTCGAAATATGGCTTGAAATACGTATCTTCGAGATTTAGTGAATACATATAAGGGTTAAGCTTTCCTGTACTTACAAGATTGTAAAGATTTCTGTATTTCCGTTCCAGCCCAAGATAATATGCATCAGCTAATGCAAATATCAATACTGGGATGATTGTGATTAGTATGTATTTCCAATTTGTCTCATCAAGACTCATAGCCAAAACTGTTGCAACGATTGTGGCTGAAAAGCCCTTCATTAAAGCCGAATTTCCTGCCATTCGAGAAATGTTTGCCTGTATTAAATTTAAATATCCAAGTTTATCATATTGCTGATTATTTACATGCTCATTTACCATTAGATTTACCTCACCACACTATATCTTGTATTATATTAACAGAAAATCATGAATGCAATCAATATATGTTGTTTCTAAATTGTAATAACTTATGCTATTGAGACGGATTATCTATCTTTTTCTTGTATATGGTGCGATTTTGTGATATAATATTGTGACAATAATTTCAACGAGGGACTAAAATGAATCAGAAATTAACATGGTCAACCATCACCCGAGAAGAACTCCTGGCATTATATTCTGACAACGAATACATAGACAGAGACATAGCCGACATGTTTAATGTTACTATGAATCAGGTTTCATACAAGAGAAAGAAACTTGGTATTACCAAAGAGCTTATTCTCTTTAACCGTATGATGAAGCAAGTATCTACCGATACTTTGCAAGAATTGAACACTGCCTCAAAGAAAGCTGTTTGCGACATGGATTTATCTGTGTTGTCAAGAGTGATTGCACATTACATATTTAGAAATGGACCCGTTGAGAATATGCATTGCGAAGGTAAACTTACGGATGATGATATGGTTGTTCTCAACAAGTACATGAATGACAGAATTGCGACTTTAATTCATCTTTTGAGAGAGGAAGACTGGATTCGCTTACATTTGCTTTTTGCTAATGACAGTCATTTAGGAAGCGGCTGGGATGAGCCTGTTTTACAGGTGTCAGAGCTTGATGCAGTTACTGCACTTAACCTTGACATGATTGTCAAAGATTTCGAATAACAAGAAAAGGAAACAAGCCACATGCCTGTTTCCTTTAATTTTATGCCATTCCTTACCAAAATTCCCCTATCCCTCATATACCGACTCTATCCTTGCCAAAAGCACCTTCAAATTTATCATTTTACGCAAACTTTGTGATTTTATGGATATCCTGCCCAAAACAAACAGAACCCCCACTTAGCCAGCAAATCTTAGCCAAGTGGGGTATTCCTATAAATTCACCTATGACGTAAAAATGACTGGTGGAGGCGGCGGGAATCGAACCCGCGTCCGAAAATCCATTCATACACCTTTCTACGAGCGTAGTTTGTTGTTAGAATTTCCTTTTTCTCACATCAACAAACAAACGTAAGAAAAAGGTAGCTTCATAAGTTCATGACAAGGCTCAAAGCTTTGCCTTGTTCACGTGCACTGCTAAAGTGACACCGAGTCCTGAGCCGCAGTACTCTCAGGGTCGATGACGCCGCAATTAGGCAGCGTAAGCTAATCTGTTATTGTTAGCGTTTATTTTTAGTTTGCAGCTTTTTAAGGAGATGCCGCACCCTCCGCTCGCTTAGCGTACTTCAAAATCCCCGTCGAAACCTTTACGCCCCCGTTTTTTTCGGTGGTATACGACAAGTCGATACTCCAAGTGAATATATTCTATCATTGTTACGGCTTTGTGTCAAGTTAAATTAATGTTACATTGTGACTTGTTTTGCAAATTTGTGTAAAAAAGTGCGGCTCTTGAAGGTTGCTTTGACTTTTTGAAAAATGCATGTGGCTAACTCGCACTAAAATAACAGTGCGTTTTATTGCAAATTGACGAAATATTAATCTTTACAATACTTCTCTTGACATACAGATTTTGTTGACGTATAATATTAGCAGTATAATTGCGTAAAACTATCTAAATTTATAGTTAAGGAAGTATTTGGTGATGAATTTGTTGAAATTGCGAAAAGCGGCTTCTTTTATTGCAGTTGCGGCACTTTGCTTTGCATCAGTTACCGTAATGGCAGAATCTGCCTTGGATGCGGCTGATGGCAGTGCTGTTGTTACATCTGAGATTTCGGGCGAGGGAACGCAGGAAAGTCCGTACCTTATTTCCGATAAGGCGGGACTTGATTATATGGCTTCCCTTG
>JAZNIM010000163.1:0-12811 GCA_045577475.1 Eubacteriales bacterium
AGATTGCCGATGTAAAGTCCGTTTCGCAAATTGGCTTTGAAACACGTAAGGGCATGGACGGCAAGGCTTGGAAAACCAATGCAGAGGAAGCAGTTTATGTTATTGCAACCCTGAAAAACGGTGCTGTGGGAACTATCGAAGCAAGTAAAATCAATGTGGGTGCAAACGATGATTTGACCCTTGAGGTGTTCGGTACTGACGGAAGCTTACGTTTTGACCTTATGAATCCAAATTACCTTGAGTTTTACGATAATACTGCTGACGGCGCACATTACGGCGGTTATAAGGGTTATACAAAGATTGAGTGCGTAAACAGATATGATGTTCCGAACAGCGTGTTTCCCGGTATGCGTGCACCCATCGGCTGGCTGAGAGGTCATATTCACAGTATGTATAACTATTTTTCTGCCGTGTATAACGGAACAGAGGTTTCACCAAGCTTCAAGGACGGCGCATACGTCAATGAGGTTATGGAAAAAATTCTGATTTCTGCAGAGTAAGACATAAATTGCGTTCATTTATTACGAAAAAAGCGTTTTTTTGCTTTAAAAAGCGAACGATTTTGTATTGTAAAACAATTGTACACGTGGTATAATTAAGAAAAATTTGTTTGGAGGAATATACTTATGTGGAATATAGGTATTTGCGCACCCTTTAACGATTATAAGAGAATGAC
Organism: Eubacteriales bacterium; assembly: GCA_045577475.1. Classification (GTDB taxonomy): domain Bacteria; phylum Bacillota; class Clostridia; order Oscillospirales; family CAG-382; genus UMGS1387. The sequence continues at coordinate 677 of JAZNIM010000163.1, forward strand.
GGCTCTTAAAGAAGTCGGCGCTGACTTTTTTGAATTCAACTTTTCTGCTCTTGGTCAGGCAGAAGAATCGGCGGTAAATGAAAGTGTTGCTTTTGTCAAGGAGCTTGGCTTGCCCGTTGCATCCATGAACGGTCTTCTTATAGGCGACTTCCGTATGACAGGTGAAAACACAAATCATGATGTTATTGCGGAATTTGTTGAAAAGACACTTGAAAGAGCAACAAAGTACGGCACACGTAACTTTGTAATAGGAAGCGGTAAGGCAAGAAGTGTTCCCGAAGGCTTTTCCGAGGAAAAGGCAAGAGAACAGCTTGAAAGCCTGTTTGTAGATAAGCTTCTTCCTATTTTTGCAAAGTATGATTCATACCTTTCCATTGAGGAGCTGAGAAAGGAAGAATGTAATATCTTCGTAACCTGCCGTGAAACAATGGAAACAATCAGAAAGATTAACCATCCCAACCTTACATTGCTTGTTGACTACTATCATGCAATGCTTGGGGGAGATACTTATGAAGAAATTGCATCCTACAAGAATAAGATTACTCACGTACATATCGCAAGTCCTCTCCATGAAAGACATGTTCCAATGCCGAATGACGGCGAAGATTATCAGGGCTTCTTTGACGCACTGAGAAAGGCTGACTATAAGGCAAAAAATATTTCTCTTGAAGGAGGCTTCGGCGGTAAGGATCCTGTTGAAATTGCAAAGACAAGTATTGCTTACCTCAAGACATTTAACTGATTATGAAGAATATTGAAAGAAAATCTGCCAGGCGTTACGATACTCCCGGCAGATGCCGCAGCTTTACCGATAAAGTATACAGCGGTCCGTGTGAGGATAGGAAGGCTCTGAGAGATGCGGTGTATGCTTCGGAAAAAGAGTTTTATCCCGAAAAAAGTGAATACAACATTTATTTCGGCGAGCTTCACGGTCACACCAACCTTTCCGACGGCATTCCCGACATAGACGATTATTTTCTCAACATCCGTGACAATGCAAAGCTTGATTTCGCCGCACTTTCCGACCACGACCACGGAGGAATCGGCAAAAGAGAGCTTTTCGGCGAGAGCTGGGAGATTATCAAAAGCAAGGTGAAGCAATATTACGAACCGCACAAATTTACCACAATCCTTGCCTATGAGCGTGACTCCTATCCGTGGTATAACAACATGGTTGTGTATTATGACAGCCATGACGGAGAAATTCTTCCCCACAGCATAAACGGCGAGCTTACGAGAAAAGAGCTGGAGGATATGCTTAAAAGAAAAGACATTCTCTTTGCTCCTCACGATACCTATCATCTTGAGGCAGGCGCAGACTTTTTCGCCATCGACAAAGAACTGTTTCCTCCGCTTTTTGAAATGTATTCACGGGGCGACTGCACTGAGTTCTTCGACAATCCCTGGAACGAAAGAGATATAATGTGTGAGGGCGGCTTCTTTCAGGATGCACTGAAAATGGGTGCAAAGCCGGGTGTTATTGCAGCATCCGATGACCACTACTGTAAAAACGGACTTATCATTGAAGAATGGGGCGGAGTTTCACAGTATCCCGGTATGACGGCTGTGCTTGCAAAAGAAAATACACTTGAAGGCATTTTCGAGGCACTAAAGGCAAGAAGATGCTACGGCTTCATGGGAAGCAAGAGAGTGTACATTGATTTTCGCATCAACGGTCATTACATGGGCGAGGAATTCAGTTGTGACGGCGACAGAAGCGTTTATTTCAAGATAGACAGCGAAGTCAAGGTTAAGAAGGTTACGGTTGTAAAAAACTGCCGTGATTATATGATAATCAAACGACCGGAGCAGTTGTTTTTTGACTATAAGGCTGAAAACGACACCGACTCATACTATCTGAGAGTGGAGCTAAGTGACGGAAGACTTGCCTGGACAAGTCCGATATATATTAATAAATAATGTGAAGGGGCTGTATCAAAACTAATTGATGCAGCTCCTTAGTCTTAATAGAGTAAAAACGGACATTTTTCGGTTACATCAAAACATTTACATACGGCGGCGGTGCTGATATAATGACCTTGAAACCGAGGAAGGGGAGTTTTCGTATCCTGCGGTTATTACAAAGGGTGATAAGGTTTACGTAACTTATACTCACAAGAGAAAGAGCATCGTTTTCTGCGAAATTGCATTGTAAATTGCACGAAAAAACACATGGCTGCACACAAGCTTGGGCAGTCTTTTTTTGTACAAAGTTAAGCTTGAGAATGTTGTGATTTGATATAAAAAATATTCTTGAAATGTTCACTGATTTTAAAAAAATAAATGTATATTTGCTGTGATATTCGTGATACAATTTGCTTACTAGTACTATCGGGTAACAGAACGTTAATATTTAGTATAATATTTGTGTACTGCCGATTGTTCCAAAAAACAAATTGAAAGGAAAAACAAAATGAAAAAGTTTTTATCACTGGCACTTGTCCTTGTTACGGTCTTCTCATGCGTGAATGTTGCAGTATTGGCAACCGATGCAGGCGATTACAGAGTGATGGCTGTTACGGCGCAAGCTGAAACTCCCGAGCAGATGTACCACAACGAGCTTGCAAAGGAGCTTAAAAACCTTGGCTTGTTCAGGGGTGTGTCCGATACTGATTTTGACCTTGACAGAGCACCCACAAGAGTTGAAGCGCTTGTAATGCTTATCCGACTTCTCGGATGTGAAGAGGAAGCTCTTGAAGGTTCATGGAGATGCCACTTTACCGACGTTCCCGAATGGGCAGGTAAATATGTCGGCTACGGTTATTCCCACAACCTTACAAACGGTGAATCCGATACACTTTTCGGAAGCGGAAATGCAAGTTCGGCAACCTTCCTTACCTTTGTTCTGCGAGCTCTTGGCTATTCGGATGCAAACGGCGAGGACTTTACATGGGATAATCCCTATGCACTTGCAAAACGGGTAGGTCTGCTTGATGAAACGGTAAATGTCAATATTTTTGAAAGAGGCGATGCTGTCTGCGTTATGCACAGTGCGCTTAAAGCTAACGTTAAGGGTACTGAAACACCGCTTAGTGCAAGACTTATTTCTCAGGGGGTATTTACAAAGGGTGCATATGATAAATATTTCGGAGTAGCTCAGTATAATCCCGAGGGCAGAAGAGAGCTTACCAATGAAGAAATCTGCACAAAGTGTGACCCTGCGATATTTGAAGTGATTTCTTACGATGATGTGGGAGAAGCATACAGCAGCGGGACAGGCTTTTTTATAGACAGCCACGGAACAGCTCTGACAAATTATCATTGTATTGAATCTTCGGACGAAGGTATAGTTGTTACATCAGCTAAGGCACAGCTTTTCAATTCGGATGAGTTTATTGATGTTCTTGGGGTATATGATTACAGCAGCGAAGAAGACTGGGCTGTAATTAAGTTGGATATAGATAATACTCCTTATCTTAAAATAGGTGATCCCTCCTCATATACAAACGGTTCGAGAGTTGCAGCTATAGGCTATCCCTCCGGATACCGTTCCGCAACGTTTGGCTATGTTTCAAATGCTAATACCGTGTTTGAGTATACAGGTCAGCCTGCAATTCAGCACGATGCGGCTACTAATCACGGAAACAGCGGCGGACCGCTTATCAATAAATACGGTGAAGTTATAGGAATCAACACCTGGGGACTCGGTGATTATGACAGAGACGGTATGGGCTTTGCTGTAAAAATGACCACACTTGAACGCTACAATATGGAATATCTGTATTCCTTTGATACGTTCAGAATAGGTGCTTTCCTCGATATACCCATTGACGAGAACACAGACAGACATTTGATTGCAAGCCATTTTCTGGATGCAATCATATTAAGCGACTCGGAATCTTTTATAGCAGATGACGGCACGTCTGTGCTTTACCGCCAGTATCCCAATGACGGTGACAAGGATACGTTCATGATATACTACGATGAACAAAGCGCTTCATTTGTTGCCACTTATAATGTAGAATACATCGAGGACGAAGAAAACTACGCACGTAACTATAGTTATACTGTCAATATTTACCTCGATACCGACAAGTTCGATGGGCTATACAAGGCAACCATAAAAAAAGAAAACGGTGACGAAACCAGAATCGGAGCAATAAGCGGTGATGTGGCGGGAGTAAACTCCGAATGTGATTACGTGTTCCAGACATATGGCGGTGATAGTGAGTACAGAGAATCTGATGAGTTTAATGCAAGACTGCTTCACAACTGGATTCTTGAAGAAATTGACAAGCTTTTTGCAGAATACGATTCTTACGGTGTATACTCTGCGGCAGACTTCGGTTATGCAACGTATAAACCCAAACTTCAGGTATATGTACAGACAAAAGACTATTATCCCATTCAGTTTGTGAATTCCCAAAATGCTTGGGATGGCATAGGACTTGACATTTGTAAGGACATTGCAGCTGAACTTGGACGCGAATACGAACAAAAGTTGGTTTATGATTTCAGCACAAGCGTGGAACTGCTGGAGAAAGGCGAAGGAGATATAGGCGCAATTCCCTGTGTTATTGATAACAGCACCGATAGCTGGTATGCATTCTCAATTCCGTTTTATACCACAGAGGTTTCCATGATGGTTCCTGCTGACAGTACAATAACAAGCCTCAGTGATCTTGCAGGCAAGCGTGTTGCCGTACGTGAAGGCTCGGATGGGGCGTATATTCTTTCGACTCTTAATCTCAAGGGCATGAGTGTTACATATGTTACAGATACCGATGATACATATGCTGCATTGGGTACAGAGTTTGATGTGTATATCGAAAACGCCATAGTTGTAGATACTCTTGTTTCAAGATACGGTGAGCTGTACAACGTTAAGTCGGTGTCAATTCCGAATCAGAACTACGAGCAGTATGCTTTATATTTCAACAAAAACAACACCGAGGTTATAGAGGCTGCCAACAGAGTGATTACCGAATGGAGCGAAAGCGGTACATTGGGTCTTTTCCTGTATTTATATTTCTTTGGAATATTCGGCTGATAAACGATAATGAAAATCCTGCCCGATTGCGGCAGGATTTTTTTGCGTTAAAACGGTATAAAATGGCTTAAAATGAATGATTAAAACACTGGTTGAAAAATACCTTTACAAAAAGCAGTAATTAATGTATACTATAGTCGGTGATACTGTCATCGACTATGTTTTTTGGAGGAAAATTACATGAAAAAGATTGTCATCGGTATGCTTTTGGCGCTGATTTGCACGTTGTCCGTTTTTGCATCGGAGGTTAAGGTTACGCTTGACGGCAAACAGCTGGAATTTGAACAGCCTGCCGTTATTGTTGAGGAAAGAACCCTTGTGCCGTTAAGAGGTATATTTGAAGCACTGGGTGCAAACGTGTATTGGGACGGTGAAACAAAGACGGTTACGTCTGTCAAGGACGATGTGACAATTAAATTTATAATCGGCACGCCGTACCTTTTCAAAAATGACACTGTGGTAACACTTGATGTTCCTGCACAGATTATGGGTGAAGGCTATACAATGGTGCCTGTCCGTGCAATTTCCGAGTCCTTCGGTATAGACGTCGGCTGGAATGACGAAACAAAGACGGTTGTGCTCAAAAACAAAGTGGAGGGTGCAATTCTTTACTGTGCCGATGCGGAAAATCCCGAGGATAATCAGGGACTTTACGGCTCAGGCTCAAAAATGAGCATTGTAAAAGACCCTCTGGTTGAGGATAACAATGTTTACTTCCTTGATGCAACGGTAGATAACAGAGCATCCTGGACGTACATCTGGGTAGATAAACAGTTTGAAGCAGGCTGTACATACTATGTTGAGTATGATGTTATGCTGGGTGACAATGTTTTTGGCGATAAGATTACAAAAGGCACAATCGGCACATGCTTCAGCTTTGCAGATGCAGGACAGACTTCCCGCAAAGACCACGGTGTCGGCGGTACAAGCTTTACTTCTCAGGGCGTTTGGCAGAGAGTGTCCCTTTTGTACACCGTTCCCGAGGATGCCGAGACCGATGTAAGCAGTAAGTTCGGTATTTATGCAGGTCCCATTCAGACAGAAGGAATTGACCACCTTGTTGCTATTGACTTTTATGTAGATAATATCACGGTTGTTCCCGCGGAAAATATGCCTGAAAGAAACATTTCCGCCGAAGAAGCAAAGAACGCATATTTTTACGGCACAACAACAAAGAATCCCCTTGAATACGCTCCCGGAGAAACAATGACCTTCAAGCTCATTGTGAAAAACGGTGTTGATACAGTAAAAGTTCCGTATGTTTACTACTCCTGCATAGGCGATGACGGAAAAACTTCAAGCGGCTACGTACAGCCTTCCGATGACGGATATTTTTATGTTGATACAAAATGCGAAAAGGACGGCTTTGTGAGAGTAATCGTAAAGGCTTGCGACGAAAATAAGCGTGCACTTGCTACACTCAAACCCTTTGAAGGAGGTGCGGGTGTAAATATTGACAAAATCAAGAGCGATACCGTAGAGCCTGATGACTATTTTGAATTCTGGGAAAAGCTAAAAAAGACGGCATTTGCACTTGATAACGAGGTTATCTACGAAAAGGATGTTTCCACAAAAGCAAACTTTGTTGCAAAGGATGTGCGTCTTAAAACAGCACAGGGTGCAGGAGATTATGCCTCCTTTATAATTACATATCCCAAGGATGCATCACCTTCGTCGCTTAAATTGAAGATGATATTCCAGGGCTACGGTGTGGCACGTGCAAATCCATCCTATAATGACGGATATATAACTGTTTCAATGAATGCCCACGATATTCCCAATGACCTTCTTCCCGCCGAATACGAAAATCTCAAAAATACAAAGTATAAGAGCTACGGCTGGATAAACTCGGAAAACCAAAAGCCTGAAACAAGCTACTGGTGGAAGATGTATGTGAGAAACATGCAGGTTTATAACTACGCAACACATCTTCCCATGTTCGACGGAAAGCATGCCGAGTTTTCGGGCAGCAGTCAGGGCGGCTTCCAGGCTTGTAACATGGCAGCACATGCGGATCTGGCAGTATATTGCTACATGAATGTTCCCTGGTTCGGTAACATTTATGGCAATAAGATAAGTGCAAGACAGCAGGGCTGGTATCCCGACCCCATGGACGGACTTCGTTACTTCGACACCACCGTTGCCGCAAAGCACGTAAAGTGCAAATCCGAAATCAGCGCAGGTCTCGGCGACTATACCTGTCCTCCTTCTGCAATCATGGCAATCTACAATAACCTTGACTGCGAAAAGACACTTAATTTCATTCAGAACAGAACTCATTCCTATACCGCACCCCTGTATTACGACTATACACTTACAAGTAAATAATCGGATTTGAGCCGTCATTTCACCGTGACGGCTCGCTTTTTTGCTCCTTTTTGCAAAATATCGGAAACGCAAACCCGAAATTTGTTACATTTGCACAAAAACGACTGTTAATATATGGCATTATTGTGCATTGAAAACAACCGTGTTTTATTGTATAATACTAACAAGGACTTCGCTTTCAATCTCAAAAAAATTATTAAAATTACATGAAAGAGTGCAGCCATTTACGGCACTTCCTTAAAATATAAAGCTGTGAAAGGAGCTAAAAGGTAATGGGCAATTTAATTGAAACCAAAAACATCAGAAACGTGTGTCTTCTCGGACACGGAGGTAACGGAAAGACCTCACTTGCAGAGGCAATGCTCTATTTAGCAAAAGAAACAGACCGTCTTGGAAAAACAGACGACGGAAATACAGTTTGTGACTTTGACGCAGAGGAAATAAAGAGAAAGTTCTCATTATCAACAGCAATTGCTCCTCTTACATGGAAGGGCGTTAAGATTAATCTTATCGACACCCCCGGCTATCAGGATTTTTCCGGTGAAGTAGCTCAGGGTCTGAGAGTTGCAGGTACGGCACTTATCGTTATGGACGCAAAGAGCGGTGTTGACGTAGGAAGCGAGCTTGCATGGGAATATGCAACACGTGCAAGAGTACCCAAGGCGTTCTTCATTAATAAGATGGATGACGAAAACGCAAACTTCGGTAAGGCTATTGAGGCTATGCGTATTAAGTTTGGTAACTCGGTTTGTCCCATTGAAGTGCCTATCATTATTGACAGACAGCTTAAGGGCTACGTTGACCTTGTTACAATGAAGGGTTATGAGTATCTCGGCGACGGCAAGACATCTGAAATCCCCGTACCCGAAGAAAGCGTTGATAAGATTGCGCACTTCAGAGACAGACTTGTGGAGTCAGTTGCTTCCACAAGCGACGAAATGCTTGAAAAGTTCTTCGAGGGCGAAGAATTCACGCTTGAAGAAATGCAGGAAGCACTCAATAAGGGCATTATTACAGGTGCTATTTCTCCTGTATTCGTAGGTTCTGCAGCAAAGGCAACAGGTATTGCTTCCTTCCTTGATATAGCTGCCGCTTCCTTCCCCAATCCTCTTGACAGAGTGGGCGAAAGAGATGCAGAGGGTAACCCCGTAAAGCCTTCCGAGGTTGGAGATGCTTCAATATTTGTATTCAAGACGGTTGCTGACCCGTTTGTTGGTAAGATGTCTTACTTCAAGGTTATGAACGGCTCATTGAAGAAGGATGCAACCCTTACAAACCGCAGAACAGGTAAGCCTGAAAAGTTCTCGCACATCTATGTTATCCGCGGTAAGAAGCAGATTGAGGTTGACGAGCTTAGCTGCGGTGATATCGGTATGACAGCAAAGCTTGCGGATACTAACACCAACGATACTCTCGGCGGTGCGTTCGACTATGAAGCTATTAAGTATCCGAAGCCCTATATGAAGAAGGCTATCGTTCCCAAGGAAAAGGGCGATGAAGATAAGATAAGCCAGGGTATTGCAAGACTTCTTGAAGAAGACAGAACCATGGTTTATGAAAACGACCCCGAAACAAAGCAGCTTACAATTTCGGGTCTTGGTGACATTCACCTTGACGTTACCGTTTCCAAGCTCAAAGCAAGATACGGTGCATCCGTTGAACTGAAGGATGCCAAGATTGCATACCGTGAAACTATCAAAAAGAGCGTTCAGGTTGAAGGTAAGCATAAGAAGCAGTCAGGCGGCTCAGGTCAGTACGGTCACGTTAAGATTACCTTCAGCCATGGCTTTGAAGACGGTCTTACATTTACACAGAGCGTTGTCGGCGGAAGCGTTCCCAAGACATATTTCCCTGCAGTTGAAAAGGGACTTCTTGAAGCTATGCAGACAGGTGTTCTTGCAGGCTACCCGGTTGTTAACCTTGCGGCTGACCTGTTTGACGGTTCTTACCACGATGTTGACTCAAACGAAATTTCCTTCAAGCTTGCGGCTATCCTTGCATTCAAGGAAGGTCTGCCAAAGGCAGGTCCCGTTCTTCTCGAACCTGTATATTCAATGCAGATTTCCGTTCCCGAATCCCTTGTGGGCGACGTTATGGGCGACCTTAACAAGAGAAGAGGACGTGTTATGGGTATGAACCCCATTGAAGACAGAAACGGCTATACAATGGTTGATGCGGAAGTTCCTCTTGCAGAGCTTTCCAACTATGTAATCAACCTCAGAGCCATGACTCAGGGCAGAGGAAGCTTTGATATGGAGCTTGTAAGATATGAAGAAGTTCCCGGTCCTGCAGCTCAGAAGATTATTGACGAGGCTAAGAAGAACGCATAACTTACTTCTTCTTTACTGAAAAAAAGAAGTAAGCAAGAAGAAAAGATATTAGCACCGAACTTAGAACAGCAAAAGCTATTCTCTCAGATGCTCGGTTATTCGCCCGTGAGTCAAACAACGACTCACGGGCTTCTTTGGTAATCTTTTGTTTGCAAGCTGTTAACATTTAAATTATCTTAATTGCCTCGTGTTTTTTTGTTAACAAAAAAGAGGTATACTGAAAAAAACTGCAAGGAGTGACGGATATGAAAAATGTATCACGCTTTATAATCAGCTTAATTCTGGCGATTTTCAGCTTATCAGTTTTGGTTCATGCCGATGTTGCACTAAAGCTTGACGGCAATCCCATTCCCTTTGAGCAACCACCCGTAATAGTCGAGGGCAGAACTCTTGTGCCCTTCAGAGCAATTTTTGAAGCTCTCGGTGCTGAGGTTGAGTGGGACGATTCCACAAAAACCGCAACTGCCGTAAAAGAGGATTTGACGGTAAAAATCACTATCGGAGAAAACGTGCTTTACAAAAACGGCGAGAAGGTAGAGCTTGACGTGCCTGCCATGATAGTTGGCGAAGGGTACACAATGGTACCTGCACGTGCAATTGCGGAAGCCTTCGGCGTTGTAGTTGAATGGGAGGACACGGCGCAGTACGTAATACTCATCACTCCCGAAATCAAGGACGAAGTACCTGTTATCACCATGTACTCTGCTGACGGCAGAACAATAACCGTTGCAAAGTCGGCTGTCGAGGAATATAAGAAGGTCGGCTGGTACGTTGAACCCGTTGTTCAGATGTGGAAGCCTGACGGAACAAGCAAATATGTGTTTAAATCCCTTGTTGAAGAATATATACTGCTTGGCTGGTACACAGAACCTGTTGTATTGATGTGGGCATATGACGGAAGAAGCATGTATGTTTTGGAGAGTCAGGTTGAAGCCAATAAAGCTGTAGGTTGGTACGAAAATAAGGCTGATGTAATGGAAACCGTTTATGCACCCGACGGTAGAACTCAGGAGGTTTTCAAGGCGTTTGTTGACAGAGAAAAATCCGTTGGCTGGATGGATAGGGATGAGTTTGAGGAGTATTTGCAGCCGTGGGTTGAGGCGTACGGAGAATGTTTGAAGGGGACATATGGTTCAGAACCAGAAGGCAATTTTTGTTTGGTTTATGACAATTATTCACAGGCTTATACCTATGTTGAAGCTATAGGTGGCAACTATGGTAAACTGTCACAAATTTATGATAAATATCCGCATCCACGTTATTCAGTTAAAGCATCCGTGATGGGAGGAGGTATTGGAAAAACAAATTACGCGAACATTAGTCAGGTTTACGAGTTTCTTGGTAAATATTTTTCTGAGAATGTTTATCCGCATCAAGGAAATTATGAGTTTTTGACATACGATAAAAATTTATACGTTTCTTCGCTTGGAAATATAGTACGTGATAGTATATATTTGGGATGTAAAGATGGTTGTCACTATGTTGCTGTAATAGTTGAAGATAGGAATTTGTCTGAATCTTCACATGAAGTGCTTGAAATTTCAAAAGAAAACGATAATCTTATAATTTCGAGCATAAAAACGGGTAATGATGCTATAAGAGTATTTGACTGGTATTATTCTTTTTACAAAATAGAATATTTAGCTTTGTCACAGACGGAACTTGATGTTTTGGCGAAGTATCTGTATCAATCCAAATATGGAGTACAAGATTATGATGATACCTGCGATTATATGAGAGTAAAGAATGTTACATATGCTGATGGTCAATACGCATTGAAGGTACACAATTTTAGGTATGATGAGAATTACATAATCAATTTCAGTATTATTAATGGGATTCCCGTGCTTACATCATTTGTTGAGTGCAATGAGTGAAAAAACCGCCACCCTCGTGTGGCGGCTTCTTTATGCACAAAAAAGCAGGGGCACATCAACCCCTGCAAAAATTTTTTTATTGCTTGCTTTCTCTTTTTTGAAACATGCAGAAAACAAGTGTTGAGAACCGCGAAGCGTTATCTTTTCTCTTTGCTTACTTTCTCTTTTTCGGAAAAGAGAAAGTAAGTTATAGCATTTCTTTAAGCACACAGCTCATATCATACATCCCCGCACTCTTGCCCTTCATGAAGGAAGCCGCCTTGAGTGCGCCGTCTGCAAAGACCTCACGGGAGAGAGCCGAGTGGCGAAGCGTTACATTCTCGTTTCTTCCTGCGAAGATAACCTCGTGCTCGCCTACAATGCTGCCGCCTCTTACGGAATGAATGCCAATTTCTGTATGTTCTCTCTTTTGACGTACCTGAGTTCTGTCATAAACATACTTTGAATCCTGTCTTACACTCTTTATGCCCTCGGCAATCATAAGTGCTGTTCCGCTTGGGGCATCAAGCTTCTGATTGTGATGCTGTTCAATAATTTCAATGTCAAAACCGTCGAGAATTTCTGTGGCTTTCTTTGAAAGCTCAATAAGAAGATTTATACCAAGACTCAT
>JAZNIM010000164.1:0-4691 GCA_045577475.1 Eubacteriales bacterium
AATTCTTTTCTTGACTCGCTTTCGCAATGTGCTCGCTCTCTCGAGCGCTTGAATATATTACCACAGACTTTTCCAAATGTCAACACTTTTTTTGATATTTTTTTCGATTTGTGACATTCGTCAAAATCATCACTTTTATACCAAAAAATTGTGCAATTCGCACAACACAATTTGAGTTAACGTAAATTAACACTTAGTGCATTGAAACTGCATTCCCACACATTTATAATATATGTAATCAAACACGAAATCAGGTGTACCTATGAAAGAAATCACAAATAAATGTTTTGACGAAGAACGTGCATTGTACGGTGAGCAGGATTTGACCTTAAAAGACTGCCGTTTTGAAGGTCCTGCTGACGGCGAAAGTGCTTTAAAGGAATGTCGGGGCATTACCGTCGACAACTGCCGCTTTGCATTGCGCTATCCGTTTTGGCACAACGACGGACTTACAATCATGCACAGCGAAATGTACGACTCCTGTCGAGCTCCTCTTTGGTACTCGGAGCACATCAATGTATGTAACTCAAAAATCCACGGTGTCAAAGCCTTACGTGAATGCAGCGATATTAAGTTAGAGAGCTGCGATATAATTTCTCCCGAATTTGCCTGGTTTGTTGACGGAGTAACTGTCCGAAAATGCTCCGCTCAAGGCGAGTATATGTTTATGCGCTCATCCGACATGCATTTTTCCGATTTTGAAATGAAGGGCAAGTACTCCTTTCAATACATAGAAAACGCAAGCTTTGAAAACTGCACTCTCGATACAAAGGATGCTTTCTGGCACGCATGTAATATATATGTAAAAAACTGCACCGTCAAAGGCGAATATCTCGGTTGGTACAGTGAAAACATCACATTTGAAAACTGCACTATTGAAGGCACACAGCCGTTATGCTACTGCAAAAACCTCAGGCTTATCAACTGCGAAATGACAGACTGTGACCTTGCCTTTGAAAAAAGTGAGGTTGACGCCGTTCTTACAAAGCCTATTGACAGCATAAAAAACCCGCTTTGCGGTGAAATTCATGTGCCGTCCTGCGGTGAAATCATCTTTGACGAAGAATGGGCAAAGGGCAAGGTAATTCAAACCAATTCATAACATTAAAAAGGGCAGACTTTTCACGGTCTGTCCTTTCTTCGTTTATTTAATCCTGAATTGTGTTTCCGTAAGCGCCAACCATCATTTTTGTAAGATTTAAAGCTTCGGTCATACCGCAGCCGTCAAGCACCTTTCCCGAAAGGAACTGACTAAGAGGACTTGGCTGATTTTCTTCAGGCTCAACCTCGACAAACTTGTTTTCCGTTGCCGCCGTCTTCTTATAAATCTTGCCGAGATTATAAACGGCATAGCCTTTATCTCCGCTGATTTCAAACACCATCGGATCGCACGCCGACACAAAACCCGTTTCGTTGACAGCAATCGCACCGTCGGAATAAGACATAACCGTTACGGCATTATCTTCAAGCCTTGCGGCATTTTTGGGGTTTTCATCCCATACATTGAAGGAAGAAGTGTACTTTTCAGGCTGTCCCAAAATCCAATCGGCGATATACATACCGTGTGCACCAAGATCAATCATAGCACCGCCGCCGCACTGCTTTTCATCATAAAAATGAGCAGGAAGCCAATCTTTTATACTTCCCGAATGGCAGTTTCTGAAACGGAGATAATTAATTTTGCCAAGCTCGCCGCTGTCTGCTATTTTCTTCATGGTAACACCGTAATTTTTGTACTTATGTACAAGAGAAATCACAAATCTTACACCGTTTTCTTCAACAGCCTTCCTTACTCTTTCGCAGTCTTCCACAGTAAGAGCAAGCACCTTTTCGGTAAAAATATGCTTTTTTGCCTGTGCAATTCTCACCATATAGTCTGCGTGAGTATCGGAGGACGAGCAGACAATTACACCGTCCGCATCTCCTTCAAGCAATTCTTCAAAGGTATCATACGCCTTGACTGAATACTTTTGTGCAAAAGCCTTTTTCCAAGCCTCATTTTCCTCGTACACACCCACAAGCTCCGCGCCTTCAGTATTAACTACCGTATCGGCATATCCCGGTGCATGTACGTGCCACGTTCCGCATACTGCTATCTTCATCAGTCAAAGTACACAGGCTTGCCTGTCTTGCTGGAGGTGTAGATGGCTTCAAGAATCTGTGAAACAACGTATGCCTGTTCGGGCTTTACAACAGGTTCCTTGTCATTTACAATTGCATCAATCCAGTTGTATGCTTCAACGTCTGCTGCAGATGCGGATGCACCCGAGAAGAATGCAACACCGCCTGCAGATGTGTTTACTTCCGTAACGGTAGGTCTGTTGTATTCAACCTTGTTGATTCTGAGAACGCCGTTCTTAAGCGAAAGACCTGCCTTGCTTCCGCAAAGAACACAGCTTCCCGCATCTGCGTTTGACTCAATATTCAGTGCCCAGCTTGTTTCAAGCATGATTGTTGCACCGTTCTTCATTCTGATAAATGCACATGCCGCCTCTTCAAGAGGAGTCGAGCTGACTCCCTTGTCACCCCAGATATTACCTGCTTCGGGATGCTCAAGCTTTTTATGAGTCTTACCTACAACCATTTCAGGCTCGTAGTTGTTCATAAGATAAAGAGTAAGGTCAAGGGAGTGGGTTGCAATGTCGATGATAGGACCGCCGCCCTGTGCCTCTTCATCAAGGAATACGCCCCAATTGGGAGTACCTCTTCTTCTGAGTGCCAGACAGTTGGTGTAATAGATTTCACCAAGCTCGCCTGCATCGCATGCCTGCTTTGCGTAGATTGAAGCCGCCTGCTGTCTGTTCTGATAGCCGATGGTAAGCTTTTTGCCTGTTTCCTTTGCGGCATCAAGCATTCTCTTGGCATCGGCAGCAGTCTTAGCCATAGGCTTTTCGCACATTACATGCTTGCCCGCATGAAGTGCATCAATTGAAATGTCAGCATGCTCTCTGTTAGGTGTGAGAACGTGGACAACCTCAATACTTTCGTCCTTTAGCAGCTCCTTGTAGTCTTCATAAACCTTAGCATCGGGTGTGCCGAATTTCTTTGCCGCAGCCTGTGCCTTATCAAGCAGGATGTCGCAAAATGCAACCATCTGCACGTTGGGAAGCTTTGCAAGAGAAGGCATATGCTTGCCGTTGGCAATACCTCCGCAGCCGATAATGCCGATTTTAACAATTCTTTCCATATTAAAATCCGTCCTTTCATGATTGAAAATGTAAATTTTATGTTTTTCTGTTTTTATACTATCATTTTTTCACCCTTTATGCTATAATATTTTTGCTTTATAATGCAAATAATTTGTCATGATGAGGTAAAACGCAAAATGATAAAGGATTACGTCACGGAACCGCCGAAAAAACAGCTCACCCAAAACGGCATCGAAGCCTTTGTGCAGTGTTTTGACAAGCCAAAGCAAATCGCTTCGCCCCACATTCACAGTGCCCTTGAATTTATTTACATTATTGAAGGTGAGTACAGAATGCGTGCCAACGACACCGAGTTTTTTATGTCAAAGGGAGATTTGTGCCTTTTCAGAAGCGAAACGGTTCACCGCACATACGTACTTAACAGCAACGGTGGCAGCTATTTTGTAATAAAAATCGAGCCGACAATAATACTCAATCTTGCAGACTCGGAATACGGTGCGGCTTATGCCATGCACTTTATGCTGTACGGCGAGGACACAAAGGTTGTGTGGAGGCAGTCTGAGCTTGAAGGAACGGTAATAAAAAAATCCGTTCTCAACATACTTGATGAGCACGACAAAGAAAACTACGGAAAAGAGCTTGCTCTTAAAATAAATGCCGCAGACTTACTTCTGGGTGTTATACGTTACGACAAGCGTCACGGCTCAAACACCACTCTATTCTCCTCGGACGTATCCCTTACAAAGCAGATATATAAGGCGATTATTTACATTAACCGCAATTACGGCAAGGACATAACCGCCCTTGACTGTGCACAAAGCTCAAATATGAGCTACAGCTATTTTTCACGTTCATTCAAAAGAATTACGGGAAAAAGCTTTAAGGAATACCTCAACGGCGTACGCATAAATCAGGCGGAAAAACTGCTTTTATCCACCGATAAATCCGTTACAGAGGTTTGTTTCTCCTGCGGCTACAACAACGTTTCATATTTCATTTCCCAATACAAGCTGCTTCGAGGCAAAACACCTCACAGCTTCAGAAGCGGCATGTGATTTACCAAAGAAGGTGTATTTATGGATAAAAAAACAGCTCTTGAATACTTAAGAAACAATCCCGTATTCTGGTCACGTCTCGGCTTTTGCTACGATCCTCCCATAGCAGACGATAACGGAAAGCCTCTTGTTTTCCAGCCCAATTTTACCGAACAGTTGAGAATTCACGATGCCTTTTCGGATGCGGGAGTTAAAATCCACACCTGTATTTTACACGCAGGCTGGGTTGGTGTTGACAAATACGACTACAGCCTTTGCGATAAGGTCTTGGACGGGATTTTCAAGTCGGGCAAAACCGAATATTTTATTCCCAGAATAAAGCTGAATGTTCCCGTGGACTGGTGCCACCAAAATCCCACCGAGGTGTTCGTATACGAAAACGGACCGCAGACAGCCGAGGATATCCGGGCTCTTGTTGGTACATTAAAGCAGGACTATCTCGGCTACGAGTCAAAAAATGGCTACTACAACGCCAACGGCTGGCAGG
>JAZNIM010000165.1:0-3884 GCA_045577475.1 Eubacteriales bacterium
ATTGAAAGCCTTGAGAAACGACAGGACGACACCGAGAAGCTTGTGACAAGTGTTGCCATTATCGCCGAAAAGCAAAAGGACATGGAAGGTGACGTCAAAGAAATGAAGTGTGATGTCAAGAAGCTCATCGAGAAGCCTGCAAAGCGTTGGGACAGTGTGGTGGAAAAGATAATCTATGCCGTTGTCGGTGCGGTTGTGGCGTACCTTCTTGCGAAAGGAGGTCTTTAAGTGTCTAAAAAGCAGAAAATGAAGTTTTCAAAGAAAATCATAATACTTATGTTTGCCACAATGATACTGTTTACGACAGTGATGATTGTTACGTTCTGGCGGTATCAGTCTGTTCCCGATGCGTTAATTGAGCCGTTCTTTGGCTTCTTCGGCATCGAAGGCGGTGCGCTTGGCATTATCAAGGTGTCGGAAGTGGTTGCGGAGAAGTTTGAATTAAAGAAAGGCGGTAAAAAGAAATGAAAATCAACTGGAAGCAGAAATTAACATCAAGAAAATTCTGGGCAGCGGTAATTACTTTTGTCACATCGTTGCTTGTTGCGTTCGGTGTGTCGGATTTGACAGTAGAACAGGTTATTGCTGTTATAAGTGCAGGTTCGGTTATGATTGCTTACATAATCGGCGAAGGGCTTGTTGATGCAGCGAGAGTTGAAAAAGAAAACAACAACGAAAGTGAGGATGCTTAGTATGGCATACACCAACAGTTCCCTTGTAGACTACAAGAAAATTTCACCCAACAGCACAAATCCCCGAAAGAAGAAAATTTCTAAGATTACCATTCACCACATGGCAGGTAACTTGACTGTTGAGCAGTGCGGTGACATTTTTGCACCGTCATCACGTCAGGCATCTTCCAATTACGGCATTGACTCAAAAGGCAGAGTCGGCTTATACGTTGAGGAAAAGAACAGAGCATGGACGTCATCCAGTCCCGACAACGACAACATGGCGGTAACAATTGAGGTTGCGAATGACGAAATCGGCGGTAACTGGCATGTAAGCGACAAGGCTTTGGCAAAGCTCATTGACCTATGTGTTGACATTTGCAAGAGAAACGGCATTGAAAAGCTGAATTTCACAGGGGACAAGAAAGGCAATCTGACTATGCACAAGTATTTTGCGGCTACGGGTTGCCCCGGTCCTTACCTTGAAAGCAAGTTCCCATATATTGCGGATGAGGTCAACAAGAGGCTTATTGTCAAGGACAAGCACGAATATGCCGTTGAATGTGCCGAAAGACTTGAAGACAAGACAGGTCTTGAAAAGCAGACTATCAACTGGCTTTGGACGTACAAGTATGCGGACGATTTATTTATTAAGCTGTGGGAGGCTATGAAGTAGGCTGAATATGAGAAAAGGCACCGTTTTTGCGGTGCTTTTTTCTGCTATTTTTAAACTCAAAAAAATAAGAGCGCTTGCTTTAACAAACACTCTTATTTGGTGCTCCTGCGGAGAATCGAACTCCGGACACCTAGATTAAAAGTCTAGTGCTCTACCGGCTGAGCTACAGGGGCATATGTTTACGTGACAAATCGTCAACGTGATTACTATAACACAAACAAATCCGTTTGTCAAGTACTTTTTTCGTTTTTTTTGATTTTACTTGTGTGTAATTATTTTGACTGTGCCTATTGCATAAATGGAAAAAATGTGTTATAATATACTTAATATATGCAATAGTTGTTGCCGTTATTCTTGATTCTTACTCGTTGCGGCAAATTTGTTACATAAGGAGAATGTCTATGAAATGTCCTGTCTGCGGTCATCTTGAAAGCAAGGTGCTGGATTCCCGTCCTTCAAACGAGGGTGCAAGCATCAGAAGAAGAAGAGAATGTCTTGCTTGCTGTAAGCGTTTTACCACCTTTGAAACAATAGAAATTATGTCCTTCATGGTTGTGAAAAAGGACAAAACACGTGAGATTTTTGACAGAACAAAGGTTAAGAAGGGCATTGTGCGTGCCTGTGAAAAAAGACCTGTTACCATGGAGCAGATTGAAAATGCGGTAAGCGAAATTGAGCAGACGCTTTTATCCACCATGAGAAGTGAAATTCCTTCGGAGGAAATCGGTGAGCTTGTTATGACAAAGCTGAAAAGCCTTGACGAGGTTGCGTATGTCCGTTTTGCTTCGGTTTACAGACAGTTCAAGGATATTACAACTTTCAGGGATGAGCTTAACAAACTGCTTGACAGTGCTGACAATTAATTACGCTGACCGCCGAAAAGGCGGTTTTTTTATTGTAAAAAGCATAAAAAAATCCCCGAAACCACTTGACAAAGAAAAAAATGTGTGCTACTATATAGTCTACAATGAAATACTTTTTATTTAGGCGTTGACGGGAAAGAGTAACAAAGATGAGGTGTCAAAGAGAAACGGCGGTTGGTGAGAGCTGTTACATCGGCTTTGTGAAGGTAGTCCCTGAGTTTTCCGACAGAAGGCAAAGCAGAAAGCTTTGTTGTGTAGAGTCGGACGGTGTCACCGTTATATGACTAACCTTTATATATTGAAGGTGAGCGGTCGTTTTAAAATAACGGCAAAAAGAGTGGTACCGCAGAGCGTTTTATTAACCTTTGTCTCTGATACAGAAATGTGACAGACAAAGGCTTTTTTTATACTGTGGAAACTTACTCAATGCTTTTCGGAGGTGCAAAAAATGCAGCTTACAGGTGCAGAAATAATTACAAGAGTTCTTATGGAACAGGGCGTTGACCGTGTTTTCGGTTATCCCGGCGGTGCGGCACTTAATGTGTACGATGCACTGTACAACTGTTCTGACAAAATTACACATTATCTTACGGCTCATGAGCAGGGTGCTTCCCATGCTGCAGACGGCTATGCAAGAGCAACGGGCAAAACGGGTGTTGTTTTCGCAACCAGCGGTCCCGGTGCTACAAACCTTGTTACGGGCATAGCAACAGCTTACATGGACAGCGTTCCCATGGTGGCAATTACATGTAACGTATCCACAAATCTTGTGGGCTGCGACTCCTTTCAGGAGGTTTATATTGCAGGTATTACACTTTCAATTACAAAGCACAACTTTGCCGTGCAGAGTGTTGAGGAGCTTGCAGATACATTAAGACGTGCTTTTCAGATTGCACAGTCAGGCAGAAAAGGTCCTGTTCTTGTGGATATTCCCAAGGACATTACGGCGGCTCTTTGCGAGTACGAGGAAAAGCCTGCGGTCGTTCCCACAATGCCTAAGACTAAGGAAAATGACTGGGAAGCTATTGCAAATACAATTAATGAAGCCGAAAGACCCTTCATTTACTTCGGCGGAGGTGTCAAGCTTTCGGGTGCAAACAAGGAGCTTCGTGAGCTTATCGAAAAGGCTGACATTCCTGCGGCATATTCTCTTATGGCTGCTGGAGTTCTCGGCTACGGTGAAAAGAACAATCTCGGACTTATAGGCATGCACGGCTGCTTTACCGCAAACAAGGCAGCGTCAAAGTGCGATGTGCTTATTGCAATAGGCGCAAGATTTTCCGACAGAGTTGCACTTAATACAAAAAAATTTGCTGACGGTGCAAAGATTATACATATTGATATTGATGCAAGCGAAATTAACAAGAACGTAGGCGTTTATCAGGCTGTAATCGGTGACGTTAAGGATGTCCTTACAAGAATTCTTCCTTACATCGTTAACAAGCAGCACCCTGAGTGGCAGGAAAAAATTGCCGAGTGGAAGGCAAAGGACTACATTCCCAAGGACAGCGATGAGGTGCTCAAGCCTCACCAGATTATGAAGGTTATGTGCGACAACTCTCCTTCCAATGCAATTTATGCAACAGATGTTGGTCAGCATCAGATGTGGGCAGCACAGTTTATTGAGCATCTTGATGCAAACTGTTTTCTCACAAGCGGCGGTCTTGGTACAAT
>JAZNIM010000166.1:0-3742 GCA_045577475.1 Eubacteriales bacterium
CAAGTCGGAGGCCAAGCGGTCTTAGGAAGACAATTAATTAAGGCAACTCCTTGGCTCACAGAACGACATGGCTACGATCCGACTTGTCTGCGGACTCCGAGTTTCTTTTGACCCGCCTCAAAAGAAACCAAAAACGCTCCGCTCATCGGAAGACTAAATCCTTACGGATTTCAGGTCTTCCTACGCCGCGGCGGCTTACTGACAGCAGGTGGCTGAGGATGCCGCCCGCAAAGCTCGGCAAGTCGCTCGCTACGCTCGATGGGTTGCAGTGCGAGGGGTGGTTTATGCGTTGCAATCGCTCTCTGCTTGGGACACAAAGGAAACTATGCTTTTCTGCGTTCCCAAAAGTAAAAACGTCCGCCGTTGTTTGGTGGACGTTTTGGCTATCTGTGCATCTGTGGCACAGTTTTATTCTGTTGTTCTGTCGGTGTTGCACTTAGTTTGACCGCTGGCGTTTATGGCGGTCAAACGGAGTTGCGGTCGGGCATCGGTGACAGGACGTATCGCTACAGTGAGGTCACGTCACCGCTGTCGGGCGGTCCCGACTCACGTCACCGCTGTCGGGCGTTCCCGACTGCTTACTTTCTCTTTTTAGCAAAGAGAAAGTAAGGGCATGCGGATGTGGAGGGAGCCGGTGAGGTTTTTGAATTTTGCGTATTCTATGCCGTCGATAGTTACCATTTCGTAGTCAAGTACGTCAAGACAGTAGTCGCCGATTCTTCTGGCACAAGCCTTGAAGGAGTCCTTGCAGTAGGTTTCGGCGAGAACGTAGACATCGGCATTTTCAAGTCCCGAAACGGTGATAAATCGTCTGTACTGGTAATTTACGGGTGGAGCTTCGTGACAGCTTACAACACCGTCCTTCTGTTTTACGAACACACGGCACTCGCATCTTTCAGCCATAGGAAAATGATAAGTTGCAAAGCCGTCCTCAAGTACCGTTTCATAGCCGTTGAATACGGGAGCACCTGCGGGGAACTTCATTTTTGTCTTAACGGTGGTGCTGGGCATAAATGCAGAATAAATAAACGCATTGTTGTGCCTGTGAAGCATACAGCAAGGGTTCTTTTGCCCGAGAGGCTTTTCGTATACTATCTGCACACCGTAGTCCGACATGCACTTGAGCAGGTATCTTTCAAAAATCACATAGCTTCTCTCATCGTGAGCAATTGGAAGCCTTGCTCCTTTTCTGGAGTCACAGCTTACGATACCCCTCAGCCAGATAGAATTGTCATTCTTTGCACCCAGAACGTATTCTCCGCTTGTAAGAAAGGCGTTCTTTCCCGCAATTTCACGGATTTTGCCGCCGCAAAGCACTGTGTTTATCTTGAGCTTTCCGGCTTCCTTGCCGTTTTCATATAACGGAATTTCACCGTCTATGCCGTCCTCTGAAATTTCAAGTCCCATATAGCTTCTGAAGGCATCCGAGGACAGTGCGGCACTTCCGTAAAACAGCACCTTTCCACCGTTCTTTGCGTATTCGAGAATTTGCTTTTCAAACGCTGTACCGCTTTTGGGAACGGGTGTTACAAGCACGCTTGAAGCATACATGCTCTTATCCTGACTGAGAAAAGCAGTGGTGCTTGTTACCGTGGAAAGAGGAAATCCGTTGTTGATTGCTCCTCTTATGAACCAGTCCTCGCTGTACATCTGTGCAAGCTCATCGCTGCTTGCCGCCGAGGAATACTCATCAAAGGGATATACCCAAACAAAGGTGGACACTTCGTCGGGACTTTCCTTGAAGCCTTTGTAAAGGTGTGGTATTGCCTCGTATGCACAAAGGTCGGGAAGCTCGCCCCAGCTGTTGTCAACCGACAAAAGGTGGAAGTGGGACGGAAGCACAATTTTACCGTCCTTGTCAACAAGACTTGCGGCAAGAGGCATGTATATATCGTGAGGCTTTGAGTTGTATCTGTCATACCACGGGGAATTGAGCCACCAGATGTCATGCAGGTAATATCTGAACTGATATCTTCCGTCCTCAACCCCTGATATTCTTGACATATAGCCTGCAAGCTCAAGTCCGAAGTCGCCGTCAAGAGCCGCCCAGGGTGAATTGGGAGGAGGAAGAATGTCAAGCTTCTGTGCATAAATATCCTTCAGCGGTACACCGTCGGAGGCATAGTCAACACCCATTGTCATGTTAGTGCCGCGTGTACGGATGGGAAAATCGGGACATTCCTTTCTGAAAAGAAGCCAGAATTCGAGAACGTCCTTTTTGACAGCTTCAAGACCTGTTGCATCGAATTTCTCGCCGTCAAAGGTTGCACCAACGCTTGACCAGGTTTCTCTGCCAAAGCCCATGCCGTTGGAGAACCATATGTAGTCAAAGCCCATATCCGTCAAAAACACCTGGGACTGCTTGCCGAAAAATGTGCCGAAAGGCTCGCCCTCGGGTACTCCGTTGGGATAGGAGGCATAAGGATAGTCATCGGCATGCATCTTTTCATAGGCGCAAAGCATGGTTCTTCTTCCCATAGCTCCGCCTGTGCAAAGCTCGTTGTGTCGCTTATATTTGAAGTCGGAAATTGCAAACTCGGGGCCTACGTCAACCGTTTCACCCACAAGTACCTTTTTGTCATTTCCAAACAGTTCTTTGCCTATTTGCTTGATTGATGAAACAATCTCTTTAAGCAATCCGTAGGTCATGACAGGAGGATTTTCCATATAAAGGTAGTTTCTTGTGTGAAGTCCCACACCCTCGGGGTCAAGGGGACTGTGGTCCTCCTCACGCTGATTTGCACCGCCGATGAAGTACGCCCACTCAAATGCTTCATCAAGCTTTCCTTTGTAGTCAAACAGCTCG
The DNA here is from genome assembly GCA_045577475.1 of Eubacteriales bacterium. Classification (GTDB taxonomy): domain Bacteria; phylum Bacillota; class Clostridia; order Oscillospirales; family CAG-382; genus UMGS1387. Next base: position 2,807 of record JAZNIM010000166.1, read on the forward strand.
CTTCCGTCGCCGCACCACAGCATTATTGAGATTTCCTCGGCATCCTTCAGCAGCGGACGCCATTGCAGGAAGCAATACCTGATTTTTTCCCGAATGTACTCGGAATCCGTCTTTTTAAAGGGTTTAAGGCTCATTTCAAGAGCTATGCTCTTCATAAGAAGCACCTCGCTTTCAATGTGATTTTAACAGATAAATACAGCTAAGTCAATGTAAAAAACACAGACACTTGTCAAAAATAAAGATTTTGATGCTTTATGCAGTTTTTTTAAGGCTTGACAACATCAAACCAAAAGAGTAAAATTATGCTGTACAGCTCAAAAGGAGGTCAAATCATGAAAATAGGAAACACCAGCGGTACTTTTGCAAGGTACGGTGAAGAAAAATACAAAAGAATGAAGGCACAGGGCTATGATGCCGTTGACTATCAGATGGCAGACACCACAAGTGCACTGTATGCCTTGGGGGAAGAAAAATTCATAGCCGCACTCAAAGTCGAAAGAGCAAAGATTGAAGAATGCGGACTTGTGGTAAATCAGGTTCACGGCCCGTGGCCAGTTCCAAAGAACCATGATGAAGGAATGGCAAGCATGAAAAAGTCAATAAGAGGTACTGCGGCTCTCGGAAGCAAATACTGGATTATTCATCCCATGATGCCCTACGGTGTTCTTGAAAAAGGAACCGAGGACGAGCCTAAAACATGGCAGTACAATCTTGAGGTTTTCAAGGAGCTTTTGATTGAAGCAAAGGCACATGACGTTATAATCTGCCTTGAAAACATGCCCTTTGTAAAGTTTTCAATTTCCACGCCCGAGGAAATTTTAAAGCTTGTAAAGGAAATAAATGACGACAATTTCAAAATTTGTCTTGACACGGGACACGTAAACATGTTCAAGGGTCTGACAAACGCCGATGCGGTAAGGCTTTTCGGAGATTATC
>JAZNIM010000167.1:0-1994 GCA_045577475.1 Eubacteriales bacterium
CATCAAGCGGTACACTGCCTGTAAGATATATTCCGCTTGATGTGCAGGCATATGAACAAAGCGTATAGTCACTCATCTCATATCTCGCATTGTTTATGACCAAAGTTGCTGTACTTTCACCGGTTTCGCTGTCTGTTTCAAAGCTTGTGCCGAATGCGGATTCGTTAAAAAGTTTCTGCATTTCTTCTTTGTCATATACAACGGAAACGCCGTCATCATCCAGCTTTTCAAATCTCCACTCTACATCTGCCGTGTTCTTTGCTTTAAATGTAAAGGTCAAATTTTCTCCGTCAACACATTCCTGCGCTTCCAGTTCTTGTGTAATTTCAGGCTTTATCACCTTGAGCGTAAAGGGAAGTGTATGTTCCGGATTGAAAGAAACCTTACTCAAGTCATTTCTCATCTCATATCCAACAGAAACGCTTCTTGCTGCAGACGCAGGGACATTCTTAAATGTCACGGTTGTTTTGTAAACACCGGAAGGCATTCTTTTATGTGACTGAACATATTCCCATCCTGTTTCCTCAGCATATTCCCTGAGATTATAGAAATCAGTATGACTGCCTTGTCTTACCTGTACAATCCAATCAACCGTTTCTGCATAATCTGCCCATAAGGTAAAGGTTGCATCTTCGTCTGTTTCAAATTCTCCGCCGCTGAAGGATAAAACCCGAGGACTACCGCCGAAGGTTGCTGTGGCAGATCTTGAATTTGTCTTTGAGCCGTCAGTACCGGTGACCTCACAGAAAAACTGTGCCTCTGATACACCGTCTGCCGTCACTTTCAGGCAGGCGCTTGTTTCACCCTGTATCTGTCCTTCATCAAAAAACATGGATAAGGTCTGCTCGGTAAGAGGAATTTTCTGGCCTTCTACTATGACATACCACTGATATGCCGCAGCATGGTTGGCTGTTACGAACAACTTTGCATATTCACCGGGCTTTACTGTGGTTGACTTCGGTTGAGTAGTAATAACAGCCGCCTGAGGTTTGGGAAGCACAGTTACCTCATAAGTCCTATGTACTGCTCTTACATCCGCACCACGGATTACAGAAATACCCACGTCGATTGTAACTCCGTCAGGATAATCTGCATAATCAACCGTCCCGTCAATTATTTTGTTGGTTCCGTTTTCACGACAGGTAATGAGTGTTCTTACCTCAAATTCCCCTTCCATATACTCGGGGATCCTGTATGTCACATCAAATGTTTCGGTCTGAGATGTGTCACGAACCAAATAAGTAACATCAGAATCGGAAGCAGGCGTCGGCAAAAATTCGGCAGAAAGAAGCAAATCACTCATAACTGTCAATCTCAAATAGTTGTTATTTACATCCTCCAGCGTGCATTCAGACGGATGCAGCTTCTTTGTTTGATTAGGACCGACAGTTTTCATATCAACAATGGCAGAAGGAGAAATAAGACTCGAAAATGGTCTTTCCTGAAGCTCGGGGAATGGATCTCCAAATGTGCCGCTTAAACCGGAAGCAGCAATACCGCTTCTGCCTATGTATCCGATTGCACCGTCGAAAATTCCACCGTTAATGATCGGAAAAGTGAGCGTATCAATTTCCGCACCGCTATCGCCATTATAGGTATACATATCTGTATAAGCACCATGGAAATGGTGTATTGCATATCCGTCGGAGGCAAAAACACCGCCGTTTATCACAAGGTCTGTAGGACGGGACTGCAATTGTGCGACACTATCGGTACAACATGTTCCAAACGCACTGAGCTCACGCGGATTAAGCCCTTTCATTCCCAATTCATCACCAAGTTCAGCTCCTGCATCTGTACCAAGAGATCTTGCAGCAAAAATACCGCCGTTAATCTCAACGTGCCCCAAGCTGTCAGCGATTACGGTACCACGGTAATTGGTGCTAATGCTTTCAGTTCCACCGTTGGTGCGCACACTTCTAACCCGTGACTTTAGCTGAAAAAGCCCGTCATCAATGATAAGCTTGCAAATCGGGTCACTGCAAAGCATATAT
>JAZNIM010000168.1:0-4032 GCA_045577475.1 Eubacteriales bacterium
CCTGAAGGCTACAGGAAAGCTGAGCAAGCTTGATGAGTCTGAAGAAATAAATGCATGTACCGTTAAAATAAAGGTTAATGTTGAAGGCGAGGAACAGGACTGGCTGCTTCTCTTTAAGAATGAAACCCACAATCATCCTACAGAAATTGAACCCTTCGGCGGTGCCGCTACTTGTATCGGTGGTGCTATCCGTGACCCGCTTTCAGGCAGAAGCTACGTATATGGAGCAATGCGTGTAACGGGTGCAGGTGATCCCACAAAGCCTATTGAAGAAACTATGGAGGGTAAACTTCCTCAGAAGAAGATTGTTACAACAGCGGCTGCAGGATATTCCTCCTACGGTAACCAAATTGGTCTTGCAACAGGCGTTGTTGATGAGCTTTATCATGACGGCTATGTTGCAAAGCGTATGGAAATCGGTGCAGTTATTGCGGCTGCTCCTGCTGAAAACGTAAGACGTGAAGTTCCCGAGGACGGAGATATTGTTATTCTTCTCGGCGGCAGAACAGGTCGTGACGGATGCGGCGGTGCAACAGGATCTTCCAAATCCCACACTCTCGAATCCCTTGAAAAGAGCGGCGCTGAGGTTCAGAAGGGTAATGCTCCCGAAGAAAGAAAGCTCCAGAGATTGTTTAGAAACAAGGAGGCTTCGCTTCTTATAAGACGTTGTAATGACTTTGGTGCAGGCGGTGTTTCGGTTGCTATCGGCGAGCTTGCAGACGGTCTTGAAATTAATCTTAATGCTGTTCCTAAAAAGTATGACGGTCTTGACGGAACAGAGCTTGCAATTTCCGAATCTCAGGAAAGAATGGCAGTTGTTGTTGAAGCTAAGGATGCTAAGAGATTTATGGAAATTGCAGCATCCGAAAACCTTGAAGCTACAATAGTTGCAACCGTCAAAGCAGAGCCCAGACTCGTTATGAAGTGGAACGGTGTAAATATTTGTGACATTTCAAGAGAGTTCCTTAACTCAAACGGTGCTGAAAAGCATATAGATATAGCTCCTGCAAAGGTAGAAGAATTTGCTAAGTGTATACCCGATGACTTCGTAAGCGGGTATAAGGCACTTGTAAGCGACCTCAATGTTTGCTCAAAGCAGGGACTTTCCGAACGCTTCGACTCCACAATCGGTGCAGGCACTGTTGTAATGCCTTTCGGCGGTAAGAATCAGAAAACTCCCATTCAGGCAATGATTAATAAGGTTTCTGTTGAAAAACAGCATACCGACACGGTTTCTTATATGTCTTGGGGATTTAACCCTTACATTTCCGAAAAGAGTCCTTATCATGGTGCGTACCTTGCAGTTCTCGAATCTGTATGTAAGCTTATTGCAAGCGGTGCTTCCTTTGAGGATGTGTATCTCACATTCCAGGAATACTTTGAAAAGCCCAAGAAGGATCCTGCAAGATGGGGCAAGCCTATGGCAGCACTGTTGGGTGCTCTTGATGCACAGCTTGATTATGAAATTGCTGCAATCGGCGGTAAAGACTCCATGTCAGGCTCTTTTGAAAACATTGATGTTCCTCCCACACTGGTTTCCTTCGCCGTAACAACAGGTAAGACAATTGACGTTGTAACTGCTGAGTTCAAAAAGGCAGGTCATAAGGTTGTTCTTGTTTGCCCTGAGTATAACAAAGAAACAGGTCTTCCCGTCAAGGAATCCCAAAAGGAAGTATTCAGCCTTGTAACAAAGCTTATGAGAGATGGCAAGGTTGCCGCAGCCTACACGCCAACATATGGCGGCATTGCTGAAGCTGTATTCAAGATGGCTGTAGGTAACGGTATCGGTTTTGAGTATAACGGCAATGCAAGCTGCAACAAAGCTATTTTCGATTACTGCTACGGTGCTTTTGTTCTTGAGCTTACCGAAGATATGGATATCGGCATGACCGTAGGTTGCACAATTGATGAGAAGTGCATCAAACGCGGTGATGAAAAGATTTGCCTGTGCGAGCTTCTCGGTGAATATGAAATCAAGCTTGAAAAGGTTTATCCTTATAATATCAAGTGTAAGAACGAGGAAGTTCCTTCATTTGAGTACAAAGCAGGAAAAATTGCTTCTCCTAAAATCGGTGTTGCAAAGCCCAAAGTTCTTATTCCTGTGTTCCCTGGTACGAACTGTGAATTTGACTCTGCAAAGGCATTTGCCGACGGCGGAGCTGAGCCTGAAATCTTTGTAATAAAGAATCTCTCGGCAGCGGCTATTCAGGAATCGGTTGAGAGCTTTGCTTCCAAACTCAAGGAAAGCCAGATTGTATTTATTCCCGGCGGATTTTCCGGCGGTGATGAACCAGAAGGCTCTGCTAAGTTTATTACTGCATTCTTCAGAAATGCTGCAATTAAGGACGCAACACATGAGCTTCTTAAAGCACGTGACGGTCTAATGGGCGGTATCTGTAACGGCTTCCAGGCACTTATTAAGCTTGGTCTTGTTCCTTACGGTGAAATCATTGATACCGACGAAAACTGTCCCACACTTACCTTCAACACTATCGGTCGCCACCAGTCAATGATAGTAAGAATTAAGATTTGTACCAACAATTCTCCTTGGCTTCAGAAAACAAATATCGGCGACATTTACAATGTTGCTATTTCCCACGGCGAAGGCAGATTTGTTGCTCCCGAAGCTCTTATCAAGACATTAGCCGATAATGGACAGATTGCAACACAGTATGTTGACCTTGAAGGAAAGCCTACATATGATGTTCACTTCAATCCCAATAATTCCTACTATGCGATTGAAGGTATTACTTCACCTGACGGCAGAGTTCTCGGCAAGATGGGTCACTCCGAAAGAATAGGCGAGGGACTTTATCAGAATGTTCCCGGTAACTATGACAGCGGTCTGTTTGCATCTGCGGTTGAGTACTTTAAAATTTAAGCACAAGTTTTGTCACGGTAAAATTCTATATGGCGTTTTACCGTGATTCTTTTAATCAAAGGAGGAGAAAAAATGAAACATCTGTATAAATTGTTGTTAATAATTAGTATGTTTGTTTTTATGTCTTTGTGTGCGTATGCGGCTGATGGAGTTGTTATTGATGCTGTGAATTATGAGAAAAAAGTTGTTCTTGCTGACTATATGATTGGCGATAGCAGCTTTAAATATGATGAGTACGGCACACATAAAATTAAAATTCCGAAATTAAATTCGACGACACCCAACGCATTGAAGTTTAATGAAAAAATGTATGAGTTCGGCAAGGCTTTTTATGATACGCTCTTATCGGACGGTGAAGAACACAGAATATATGATTGCGTATATTCATACAAGGCTGTAGACAGTGTTGTTGGTATATACATGATGAAATGCTTGGCTGTTCAAGGGGGAGGCGGTAATTTCTATTACGACTTCTTTTATTACAACATTGAACACGACAGAGAGCTTACATACGAAGAGTATGTATCGTATCTTAGAGTTGATATGAAAAAGCTTTGCAAAGATCCGAAAATTGCAAGTGAATATAAATACAATAACGAAAATAAAAATGTAAAAATCAAAGAAGGAATTTTTGATATAAATAGCTCCTTTGTTGTTATTCCTGCTGAAATGTCCATGGACGGTTGGATTTCTTTGGAATTGGATAAATCCTATGCATTTTCTCTTGATAACAATGATTTTTATACAGGAACACGTGGCGAGGTTGTTATGCAGATAGGTAGCACTGAAACTTATGTTGACGGAAAATCTGTTACTAATGACGTTGCGCCGATGATTGTAAACAGTAGAACCATGCTTCCTGCAAGATTTGTTGCGGAAAACATGGGGGCTTCCGTTGCTTGGGACGACGCGAGTAAAACCGTCACTATCAGCAAAGGAGGTATTGTCATTAAGCTTACTGTTGGAAAGAGTACTGCAAATGTTTGCGGCAATGAAGTACCATTGGACTCACCAGTGTTTATTGAAAAAAGCAGAACATATACGCCTGTGAGATTTATTGTTGAAACTCTTGGTGGCACAATTGATTGGCTTGGAGGTACTCAGCAGGTAGTAATTTATAAGGATGTTTCAATTGCGGATTTGTTGGAAGA
>JAZNIM010000169.1:0-13403 GCA_045577475.1 Eubacteriales bacterium
CGATTAAAGTATACAGGTATACGGGCATTTTACATCATAGCATTCTGCATAAATGCCATTGAAGTTATCCTTAATGAGCTTCAGAAGCTCTGTGCACACAGGATTTTCCGTATAATAGTGACCGCAGTCATAAAGGCTGAAACCCGATTCCTTTGCGGCAATAAACAGGTGGTGTGGCACTTCGCTTGTAACGAAAGCCTGTGCACCGAGAGCCATTGCGTCAAACACAAAATCCTTGCCTGCTCCGCCTACAAGTGCAACGGTTGAGATTTTTCCATTATCGGCAAGAGCACATCTCATGTCGCAGCCAAGCTTTTCCTTCAAAAGATGTGCAAGCTCCTCGGATGTCAAGGCATTTTCAAGAGTACCCATTCTTCCTATATTGCCTGTTTCACCGCCGAAGGGGACTATATTTTCAAGTCCTATCACTCTTGCAAGAGCATCGTTTACACCGCCCACGGCACTGTCAAGACGTGTGTGGTAGCTGAGAACCGAAATGCCGTTTTTCATAAGCTTTTCGAGATTTTCATAGTCATCGCCGCAAATTCTTGAAAGCTTTCTGAATATAAAAGGGTGATGTGTAACAACAAGGTCAAAGCCGTGCTCTGCGGCATAGTCAATAACGTCACGTCTTACCTCTAGCGCAACCAACACTCTCTTAACCTCGGCATCCGCGCTTTTGCAAAGCATAACGCCGTCATTGTCCCAGCTTTCCGAAAGCTCTGCGGGTGCTATATCCGAAAGGTATTTATTGATTTGCCCTACTGTGTACATTTCTTTTCTCCTCTATCTGTTTCATTTCTTCCAACAGCCTTAGAAGCTCATCGCTCTCAAGACCGCTTTTTTCTCTGTCGCATATTGCCTTTTCGGTTATGCGTATACGGCGTTTAAGCTGTCTTTCAAAAAGCTCGCCGCCTTTTTCTATATTGTGCCTGCCAAGAAGCATTTCGGCTTTAGTTCCCTTGCGTATTCTTCCGTCATATACTGCTGAAATTACCGCATATACCCTGTCCTTATCAAGCACCATTATATCATCGGTTATGTCAAAGCCGTTAGTATACAGGTATACACGCAAATCATCCTCGCTTGTCATTGGCTGGAGAATGAGCTTGACTCTGCCCTTATGTTCTTCGTCACGCAAAAAATCGGCACGTTCCAATATTCCCGATATAAGCTCGCCGCCCATACCCAGTATAAAAATGCGGTTTGCCTGTATCTCATCAAGTCCCGCAAGACCGTCTGTGCAGACAACATCAATATAGTCCGACAGCGGCTTTCCCATAAGAGTGCGCCGTGACACATTTTCTCTCGCCTTGGCAACAGGTCCTTCGTTTATATCACTTGCGGTAACATGGGTGCATATTCCGCTTTGGATGAGGTAAATTGCAAGCTTTGCATGGTCGCACCCCACATCAATGGCACAAAGCTCTTTTGTTTCGCCGTCATACAAAGATACGGCGGCGATTTCCGCCGCCGCACAAAGCCGATTAGACGGTAATGTGAGCTGTCTTGACATTACTTATCCAGAAGCTTGTTAAGCTTTTCAACGAGCTCGTCAGCATCTACTCCGTGAACCTCGCAAGCCATTTCAACCGTTTCGCCTCTTGCAGAGGGACAGCCGAGGCAATGCATACCGATTTCAAGGAAAACGGGAGCTGCTTCGGGAGCGATGTCGAGAATATCACCGATGATTGTGTCTTTTGTAATCTTTGCCATGATAATTTACCTCCGTGATTGTTTTACAGTGTTATTATAACCCAACAAAAAGAATTTTGCAATAGCATTTGAAAAGGTTTTTCATTTTTTACATTTTTGCATATGTTTTTTCCTGTATTCCGTGGGCGAAATCTGCTGTTCCTTCTTAAACCATCTGGAAAAATATTCCGAGCTTTCTATTCCCAAGGTTTGTGCAATGCTTTTCACGGGAAGGTCGCTGTTTATAAGAAGCTCACAAGCCCTGCCAAGGCGTATAACCTGAATATAGGTGTTAAAGGTCATACCCGTCCTTTTTTTGATAATACGTCTTATCTGCTGGGCAGAGTACCCGAACTGCTTTGAAATGCTTTCAAGAGTTACCGTGTTAAGGTTGTCGTTTATGTACCACATTATTCTGTCGTCACGGCTTGTCATATACTCAGAAAAACGTTCCTGTGTAAGAACCATATTTGCAGACTCGGCGTTTTTTCTGTAGGAATGCTCGGTAATCTGTGAACGTGTCAGTGCAAGAAACATCCCCTTTGCAAGATTGTCAAGTGTTGGCTCTATATACGGCTCATACCTTTTTCTGTTGAGATTTATGCTTGTGATTTCGCTTATTACCTGCTCAATACCTGTATTTAAGAGATTTCTGAAAACAGTATAATCTCCGTTTTTTACTACGTACGTAAGGTAGTTATCCTTATCGTAGTATCTCAGCATTTTTTCCACGTCCTGTGCAAAAGTCTTGGAAATAATAACATTTACCGCCTTGGTTTCTCCCAAGGGATGTGAGGTATGGTAAACCTCCGGCGACATCAAAAGCAAATCCCCCGACTCCAGAACCAGCTTTCTGCCGTCTATATATTCCATGAGCCGACCTTCATACACATAATTCAGTTCAAAATAGTCATGCCTGTGATAAGGCGTTATTGTTCCCGAATATATTTCGTTGGTGTACACATCAAGCAGTCTTGTACTTGCCGTCAGCTTTAAGTCTACGCCTTTCTTTTCAAGCTTCTTGGTCTGACTTATTATGATGGAAAGCAGCTCGCTTTCGGAATCTCCGTTATAATCGGCATACGGCAGATATCTGTCATATCTTTCTGAAACAGTTCCCATTTTTTCACCCCGCTTTTTTTCATTATAACACATATGTAACATTCCGTCAAGTAATTTCGATTTGTGTAACAAAAAATCATTTACCAACAAATCAAAAAGAAGTAAAATATATTTGTAACAACCATATCAAAAAGGAGTGTTTTTATGAAAAGACTATTTGCAATCATACTCATGCTCGTTCTTTTGACTGTATCGGCGTACTGTGCCGAAACTGCAGACGGAACAGAGTATACTCCTGCGGTTTTCTTCGGCTTTGACGACGGAGAAGTACCTTCGGTATTTAAAGACAAAGACCTTGAGGTTTTGTCGGGACAGACAGACTTTGTGGTTGACGGTATTTTCTCTGCCTCCTCAAAATCCAAAGACCCTTATTTTACCTATACCACTGATTTTGACTACGGCGACTACAGCGAGTTCAAAATCAGAATGAAGCACAAAGCCACCGACGAAACAGCGGAAAAGTGCAATCTTCAGATTTTCCTGAAAGGTACAAAGGCTGACGGAACAGCCTTCGGCTTTGCACAGGAATACAGCGAATTGCAGAGTATAGGCGTTAACAGCGGTGATGAATTTGTGGAATATACGCTGCCGCTTAACTCTATTTCCGAGCTTGAAGGTGCTCATGTTACTTCCATCAGAATTGACATGATAAGCGTAATCGGTGAAATGTACATTGATTACATCATGCTTGTTCCCTCAAATATCAACGATGACATTGTCTACACCTTTGACTCAGGTCTTTCTCCCTGGGGACACAACGGCGGTGTTACAATTACCGAAAATAACGGTATTATCACAGGTGTTACAAGTGCCACAAACGGACTTATCAGCAACAGCAAGCACAGATTCTTGGGTGCCGACTACCCCAAAGCATACGTTCGCATGATGATTGACAAAGAGGTTGCTGAGGGTGCAACGGGTGACGATGCAATTGCAGGCATTCCCTCAGGAACAAAAAAATCCCTTTTCTACACCAACCTTGTTGATGCCGACGGCAACAGCTTAAAAAGTCTTTACGGCACCTACAACGGCTACACCTATGCATCAAACCTTATTTCCGCCGCCGACAACGGCAAATACAAGGTTTATACCTACGACTTTTCAAGCTACGAGCCTTATCTCAACAACTACGTAACATCAATGGCATTCAACGTAATCGAGGCAAAGGGACTTCGCTTCAACGTAGACACAATTCTCTTTAAAAATCCCAAATCCCTTAACTGGACTTTTGAATGTGAAGGACTTCTTGAAGGCTGGACAGCCTCAGACAGTTGCTTTACCGTTGAGGACGGACTTTTAAAGTACACCGAAACAGACACGGAATACTCAAATCCCCGTATTACTCTTTCGGGTCTTAACATTGCGGCTGACAACTATGTAGGCTGTGAAATAATCATGAAGCACAAGCTTCTTGAAGGCGAATCTTCCAACTTCCAGCTTTACTACGCAGGCACCGACAAAAACGGCACTGCCTTTGGCATCAGCGAAAACAGTACCGTAAGAGTTCAGCTTAATTCTGCAAGCTCTGGTGACAACTACGTTTACTACTATCTTGACCTTTCCTCTGCAAGCAACTGGAAGGGCAGTACAATTTCGGCACTTCGCCTTGACCCCGTAAATTCTCTCGGCAACGTGGAAATTGAGTCCATAAGACTTGTTCCTGCCGCTGTTTTTGAGCCTCTGAAGCCTGAGCTTATGAGTCTTGACTATGAGTTTTCAAACGACGAACGTGGAAGTGCAGACGGTAAAATCACCGTAAACTTCGCAGAACAGAATCCCGAAAATGCCAAGAGAATTAACCTTTACTGGGCTTCGGGCAACGACACAGACGGCTACACACAGCTTGAGAATTACACGGTTCTTGAATCCCGTGAGGGTGCGTTCTTTGCAAATGACTACATCATTGACAAGGACCTTCTCATTCCCGAAGAAGCTACCGCCCTTGCCGTGTCAATTACAGACAGCGAAAAGGTGTTTCAGCTTGTAAGCAAGCTTCCGGAAAATAAAATTCCCGAACCTTACGGCACGCCTCTCTATACCGCTTCCTTCAGTTCAGACTTCCATCTTGGCGGCTGGGGTTCAAACCCCAACCCCAACGTACGTCAGGCAGCGGCAAGGGATGAAATCGTTGCAAGCGGCGTTGATTTTCTCGTAGTTGACGGTGACATCTGCCAGTGGTACGGCGAAATTGAAAAGAATGACGAGTGGAGATTTGCCACCGAATATTTCAAGGAATTCGGAATTCCCGTTTATATGGTAAAAGGCAACCACGACGAGCCGAACTATCCCTCAGGTTACGTTATGGACAAAGGCTACGAAAACTTCTCCTACGACTATTTTGACTCATTCCTTGACAACTGGCTTGACTACTCCAAACAGCAGAATTACTATTCGGCAGAACGTACAGGCGAAAAGCTTGACTATTATCACACCGAAATAAACGGACACCACTACATTTTCCTTGCCATTCCCGACAGCGGCTACTATGCCTTCGGCGATGAGCAGCTTGCATGGCTTGACAAGATTCTGTACGAAGCGGAGGAAAGCGGAAAGCCAATATTCATATTCGGACATGTTCCCGCAAACGGCAAGGTTAACTATCAGATAGCTCTCGGCAAAGGCTCAATGGACGACTTTGACAAGCTTGAACCCATTCTCAACCGCCATCCCACAAGTATTTACATTTCAGGTGACTCTCACTACACCCTTGATTCGGTTCTCAAAAACACCGTTGACGGCGGGCAGGTTCTTCCCTCTTACATCAACGACGGTGCAGTAATCGAAGCCTACAAGGCGGCTGAAGAAAGAGTTACCAATTCTCCCAGAAATCAGGTTCCCGGCAACAACTCCCACGGTCTTTTTGTTGAGGTTTACAAGGACAAAATGATTGTGCGTGCACGTGATTTCATGAACGGAAAATATATTGCACTTGGACTTACCAAGGTAACCTTCAGGGAGGAATGTACACTCCCCGAAATTTCGGTTACAAAGAAAACAGTTTCAGACGAGATTCTTCTCTGTGCAAGTCCCGTGGAAAATGCATCCTACACTTGGGTATTTAACGGTTCACAAATCGTGACTGCAAACAACAGCATCACCGTTCCATCGGATTACAGCGGTTACATTGCACTTCGCATCACGGACGATGGCGGTGCTTACCGTTCCGAATTATTTGAAAGCCTCGACGAGATTGAGCAAGAAGCTGAAAATGTGCCTGAAGTCATCGACATCACCTTTGACAGCGAAAGCGGCAAAGCAACCGTTACATTCACCGCTGCTGAAACATTCACGGGTGCACAGGCAGTTATCGCCTGCTATGACGGAAACATCCTGTCAGGCATCAAGATACACGAAATTTCCGCAGAAGAAGCAAAGAGCGGCACATTCACCGATGATTTCAAGGCTGACAGCGGGCAAAAGGTTAAGATTTTTGTATTCTCCGACCTTGGTGCAATAAAGCCAATATGCAAAATGTTTGAAAAAACACTTAATTAAATTCAACCGGATACAAACAAAAGGCTGTATCAATTATCTTTCCGATATATTATATTCTCTCCATGCATTACATGTCAAAATGTATTATTAAGCAACAATTTTGTCAATTATTGTGGAATTTTCTTGACATTGCTGTCAAAACAGGTATAATGGTAGTTGTAAACTATTATTTTAAAGGAGAATATCATGAAAACGGTAAATGACATTCTAAAAATGATTAAGGAACATGACATCAAAATGGTCGACTTCAAAATGGTTGACATCAACGGTCAGTTCCGCCATGTAACAATTCCCGCAAAGAACTTTTCCGAAAAAACAATGAAGAACGGTATCGGCTTTGATGCATCAAACTACGGCTATGCTGTTGTTGAAAAGAGCGATATGGTTTTCATTCCCGACCCCGATACTGCCGTTATTGACCCCTTCTGCGAAATCCCCACTCTATCAATGACCGGTAACGCAATGATTATTGACAATCCCGAAAACAGACCACTTGCACAGTACCCCAGAAACATTGTTCTTGCAGCCGAAAAGTACTTAAAGGACAGCGGCATTGCAGACACGATGCTTATTCTTCCCGAATTTGAATTTTATCTCTTTGACAACATCGGCTGGGAAGTAAAGCCGGAATCAATCGGCGTTTCCCTTGATGCTGCGCAGGCACACTGGAACAGCGCTGCAGAAGGTCTCGGCAATATTGTTGCAAAGCAGAAAAACTATCACATCGCAAAGCCATTTGACGTTTCCTATGAAGCAAGAAGCGAAATGTGTATGCTCATGGATGAGGCAGGCATTGCTCTTAACTACCACCATCCCGAGGTTGGTGCAGGCGGTCAGTTTGAAATTGAGCCTGAACTTGGACAAATGTCAAAGATGGCAGATGCAACAATGATGATTAAGTACATCATTCACAACACCGCAAGAAAATACGGCATGTCCGCAACCTTTATGCCAAAGCCTATCATGGGTGAAGCTGGTAACGGTATGCACGTACATATGCTCCTTTTAAAGGACGGCAAGCCTGTATTCTCGGATGACAACGGCTATTCAAACCTCAGCCGTGAAGCTCATTACTTCATGGGCGGTCTTCTTAAGCACATTGCATCCCTGTGTGCTATCACAAACCCCAGCACAAACTCCTTCAAGCGTCTTGTTCCCGGCTTTGAAGCTCCTGTTACCGTTGGTTATGCTACATCAAACCGCAGTGCTGTTATCCGTATTCCTGCTTATGCAAAGTCACCCGACAAAAGACGTTTTGAGCTTAGAAACCCCGATGCTACATGTAACCCATACTTCTGCTATGCAGCTATTCTCATGGCAGGTATCGACGGTATCAAAAACAAGATTGATCCCCATGAAAACGGCTGGGGTCCTTACGACTGCAACCTGTTCCACCTTCCCGAGGAGGAAAAGGCAAAGCTCAAGCATCTTCCCACATCCCTTGATGAGGCTCTTGATGCTCTTGAAGCTGACCACGACTATCTGACAGAGGGCGGTGTATTCCCCATTGAGCTTTTAAAGAACTTCATTGCAACAAAGCGTGAGGAAGTACGTCAGCTTGCGGCAATTCCCCATCCTGCGGAATTTGACAAGTATTACAACCTCTGATAACAATTACGCACTTCTTCACTGCGTTATATAACAAAAAGGCGGCTGCTTATTACCGAAAACGGTATTGAGCAGCCCCTTGTTTTATTCTGTTTTGGGTTTGTTGGAAAAGCAAAACGTAAAAGCCTTTTTTAAGCACCCTTTATCACACGTCATATTGCCAAGCTGTCAAAAATCTTATAAACATTTCTTATTTGCTTGTTCTTTTCTTTTTTCTTTTGCTTGCGCTGCTGTGCCAACCAACGCTTTGTTCCCTTCTTTGGCGGCTTTTTTTCGTGCTTGATATGCAAGGGATTAACAGTCCTGTACCATTCATGCTCCGCAATATACTTGAACATTTGCATAATATCGGATCCCCAAAAATGCTGGTTGTGGTAGCCGTGTACGGAATCGTTTATGCCTTTTTTATATTGATTTTTATGATGCAATTCAAATTGTGAATTTTTGCCGCTATCAAGTATCATCCATTTTTCATGGCACGTTTCAACAAGCATTGCACCCTTGTGCATATTGCAGCGTATACCGTTTTCGTACATAAACTTCAGTATTTCATTTTCATTTTTCTTATAATCCTTTTCAAGCCGTGAACAGCATTTACAAATTCTGAAGCCTTCATTTCGGGCTTTTGATGCGCTTGAAATTGTACCCGTATTCTCTTTTTTTATTGCCTTCACATATCTGCAATTTTCAGTATGAAGTACCAGCTTGTTTGATTTTGTACTGTAGAAAAACACTTTTTTCATCCCTTCTTTATTTCTTACAGGTACAGTATAACAAAATCAGAGTACAAAAAACAGGACTTTGGCAACAGTGCTTCTGTTAATCTGTTCAATTTCGAGTCAAAGGCTTTGAAATATCTGAGTCTTATTAAAATTAAAGAATTGATGAAGGGTGTATGATATAATAATAGAATTATCAACCAAAAAGTGCTTGAAATGTTGCAGCGGTGTATGATATAATATTGTTAAGTATAATTATGGATAAAAAAGGAGGATTCTCAAATGGCAAAATTCACCAATTTTTTGGCAGTTGCTATTCTTGCAACCGTGCTGTTCATAGGTGCTGATGCAGCATTTGCAAAAACTCAGACCTATACCGAGGGTAAATTCACGGATATTCCCACAGGCGTATGGTACGCCGAGGAAGTGAAAAATACCTATGAGCTCGGCTTTATGGAGGGAACAAGCGATACACAGTTTTCTCCCGAAAGCAACGTGACTCTTGCTCAGGCACTAACCGTTGCTTCCCGTGTAAGCGCAATTTACAACGGCGAGGAAATACCTGTGCCCGAAGAAGAAGGGGCATGGTACCAAATGTATGTGGACTATGCAGTAAGCAAAGGCTTCTTTACTGTTTCGGAGGATGAAGAAATTGACTTCAACCGTCCCGCAACAAGAATTGAAGTTGCAATGCTTTTTGCAGACGCACTTCCCGAGGAATATTACACACCAAAGAATGATGTTGATATCATTCCCGATATGCTTGACGGTACACAAGGTTATGACAAGCTTCTCAAACTATACAGAGCAGGCATTGTTCTTGGAAATGATGATATTGGTTCATTCTATCCCAAAAACAATATCAAACGTATGGAAATGTCTGCTATTGTAAACAGAGTTGCACTTCCCGAAAACCGTCTGACAGGCGGATTTGAAGTTAAAACATCTAATGACGATGCCTATCTTTTGGCAACTCATACCAACTACAACGGCAATCAGAACAATTCTCAGATGGTATCCGCAATTGCATCAGGCTGGCGTCTTGATAACAGAGGCGGAGAAAGAAGAACCAAGTACTCTCTCGGCTATGAAAAACTTTCAGATGTGAGCAAAACCGAAGGCGTTGCGTTCATCCGTGAATTCAACAGAACCGAAACAGGCTATGTTGTGCTTGAAACAACAGTTGATACCGACGGCAGCGACGGCTTCTTTTTGGAATGGAGAAATGAAGCAGACGAGGCTATATATCACATTGAGGTAAAGGACGGTATCTGGCAGCACAAGAACGCCGACGGAAGCTTTACACCTCTGTATGAAAGCGGACTTCTTGAAAGACATTTCGACTTCAGAATTGAAATTGACCTTGACAACAAGTTATCCAAAACATACATAAACAAGGAATGTACAGGTGTATTCAAGCTTATAAATGACGATGTAAACATCTATAACTTCAGATTTGCATTTACCGAAGAAGGCACGGGTGTTACATATCTCGGTTATTTGAGAGCTTATGTAAACTATCCCGTTTATGAGGACTTCATGTTCGGAATGAAGGGCAGCATGCCCATTCTTTGGAACGGTACAAATGCAGAGCTCTCCTCCTCGCAGGACTTTATTATCAAGGACGGCGGTAAAGTCAACAAAACCTTCAGCAAGACAAGCGGAAATATTGCCTTTGACTATGTTTTCTTCCAGAAAAACGGAGAGGCACATACTGCTTCTCTTTTCGGAAACGGTGCTAAGGTTTTGGAAATAACCAACGACGACAAGGCAATTTATGCAAACGGCAAAGCAGTTTACAGCGATTATTTACACAACATGTGGTACCGTGTAAGAGTTGAGCTTAACACCGATACACACAAGGCACTTATCAAGATTAACGGCAGAAAGCTGCTTGAATTTGACATTGATACATCTGCACAATTTGTTGATACCGTAGAATTTACCGCAAAGGGAACAGACGGAATTACAATTGATGACATAAAGATAAGAAACCTTATTGAGCATGAGGACTATGTTCCCGTTCCAAAGCCGATTGCAAAGGATGACGACTATACGGTTGGTCTTAATGTATGCTCGCTGTGGGTAACAGGTGACTTCCACAAGTCCTGGGCATCCGTTTCGGCATATGATGACAAGAAGCCTGTTTTAGGCTACTACGACGAAGGCATTATTGAAACTGCAGACTGGGAAATCAAGTTCCTTCTTGAACACGGTGTTGACTTCCAGATGTTCTGCTGGTATCCCAACACTAACTCTGCACCCTTGAAGCCTTCCCACGCAAGTCATCTGCACGATGCTTTCATGAATGCAAAGTACAGCGACATGACTAAGTTTGCAATCATCTGGGAGGCTTCGGGAACAAACCCCGCAAACGTAGCAAGCTTCAAGAACTTCTATGCACCCTACATCATTGAAAACTACTTCAAGGACGACCGTTACATGACAATCGAAAACAAGGTTGTAATGAACATTTTCAGCGTTGAAACCTTGATCAAATCATTGGGCAGCAAGGAAAAGTTCAACGAATGTATGGATTACCTTGAAGCAGAAGCAATAAAGCTCGGCTATGACGGCATGCTTCTGTTTACCACAGGCTACACACCTCTTGAGATGTCCGATACCCGTGTTGACGGTGCTTTCCCCTACAGCTGGAGTGTTTCGGGATATATGCCTGAAATCAACAAGCTGAGAATGACGGAAAATCAGAGAAAGTCCGATATTTACAACATTCCTACTATTTCCGTAGGCTTCAACAGAATCGGCTGGTACGCAGACAGATATCCTCTTATGACCAAGGAAGGCTTTGCATATGTTGCAAGCTGGATAAAGAACGAATATCTTCCTGAGCATGCAAAGGAAAGCTGGCAGAAGAATCTTGTTATGCTCTCTACATGGAATGAGTACGGCGAAGGCACATACATTATGCCTGCCGAAGGAAATGTTGGCTTTGGCTATCTTGATGCACTCAAGACCACTCTTTACGGCGAAAGCGAAGACACCTGCAACGATGTTATTCCCACAGAAAACCAGAAAAAGAGAATCAACAGAATTTATCCTCAGTACAGAAACCTTCTTGTGCACGAAGGCTTCCATAAGCTGACATACGATGACAGCAACTCCAAGAGCCTTTACAAAATAGACTACACCAAGGAAGAAGGCTTTGCTGCTCCTTATAAGACGGAAAATCCCGTTCGTGACGAAAACGGACTTTCAGGAACGTGTGTTGGTGATACCAGCCTTAGCTACACACTCAAAGAGGGCGAAGGCGTTGATCTTTCCGAGGTTAGCGTCATAAAGATTTGCGGTGCATTCCCTGCATCCGACAGAATTGATATGTTCTACCTTACAGAGGAGGACGGAACAAAGGCATTCTATGCAAAGAAGGGAATCAGCTTTATTGCAAACGAAACAGGTGCTTACTCAGAATACTATCTTGATGTTTCGGGTAAGGGTGCAATCTGGTCAGATATTCTTACGAAATTCCGTATTGACCCCGCCACCGTTGACGGCACAAAGTTTACGGTAAAGAGCGTTGAATTCCTTTCCGCTGCAAACAACAAGAAGATGTATATTGACGATACTGAAGTCAACATGCAATTCCCGCCCATTATGGAGGGTGATGTTGTAACGGTCGGCTTTGAACCCGGCAAGGCAATGGACTTCTTGCTTGATGCTTACCACGAATGGAACAAGGCTGAGGGAGAGCTTGCACTTTACTTTGAAAACAACACAATAGTATTCAAAATCGGCAGTGACAAGTATATACACAACGGCGAAGAAAAGTCTCTCGGCTTTACACTTAAAGAGCTTGACGGACTTCCCTATGTGCCCATAAAGCTTATATGCGATATTCAGGGATACGAGTACAGTATAGACAATGCAGGCATTGTTTCCATAGATACAGGCTACGTAGAGCCTGAATATGAGATTGCACCCAGAGTTGAGCTTAACAACTTCTACAACGTAGATTACGAAACCAAGGATGCTCCCGAAGGCTTCAAGTCTATAACCGTTCACAGAAACGAAGACAACCCCGAATATCCTTATGAATTCTTCAGAGCAGTTCCCAAGAACAACAACAGCGTCTACTTATATGTATTCCACGACTACACCTTTGTTCCCGGCAAGACATACAGGGTTGTGGGTGATGTAAGAGTTGTTTCACAGGGTACAACAATTCCTGCTCCTCAGGATGTTTCAACATATGTAACCTTCAACATGAGATATAACGACTACAAGGGTGTTAACCACATCGTAAAGCGTTACAATCTTACATACAAGGAAGAATGGCAGCCCGTTGAATTTGAGTTTACCGTTCCCGAATACAGTCCCATAAGAGATGACGACTGGTTCACAATCTATACTGACCCAAGAGGCGGTATGGGTATGGGTTATGACTTCAGAAACCTGTGCATTTCAGATGCTAAGGACCCCACAAACAAGGAATATGAAGCGGCACTTGCACAGCGCAGAAAGAACGAAAACAACAAGAGTGTATGGGAGCTCAAGGGATTTGTAGCAACACCCGATACAGGAACAGGAACCTTTGAGGTTGATACCGAGGCAGCTTCACTTGCAGGCGAAGGCAGTCCAAAGCCAACGTATTACAAGGCTGTTCCTCATGCAGACTCCACAGGACTTTTCTACTCAACTCATGCATTCACCTTTATTCCCGGTCAGAAGTACAACTTCTCCTGCGATTACAAGGTGCTTCCGCAGGACGGCGTTGATATTAAAGCGGCAGCCTCCTTTAACATGATA
>JAZNIM010000170.1:0-10910 GCA_045577475.1 Eubacteriales bacterium
GAGAAGAGAGAGAACTTATCATTGCTTCTGATTAAACTTGCTTCGGAAACCGTGAAGAAGAATTCATGACTCTTCCATCCGTCATCCGAGCTTTGGTTAATTGTGTATACAACGTGGTTTGTTCCTGCAGGATCGTAGTACTGCATATTGAAGGATGTACCTGTTTTGGAAGGAGTGCCGTCCTTAAAGGGATTAAGTCTGAAGTCAAGATTTACCTTATAGGTTTCGCTTGCTTCAAACCTTATTGCATGGTGTGTATAGAGAATTCTCGTTTCGCCGTCATTAGGTATTGCATCGTAGCAGATTGCAGGGTTTCCTTCTGCGGCAAGAACACCGTCAGTATCGTTATAGTGCTTACCTGTACCCGTTGCGGTGGAAGGTGCAAAGGAATTGAGCATCCATACGTTCTTAATGCCTTCCTGCTCAATTCTTGCCTTTCTTGCTTCTTCAAATTCAGGAAGCTTGGGGTCGTTTTTATCAGCTACATATACTTCTCTGATGTCATAACCAATAGCTCTTCCAAGTCTTGGTTCTGCGTAGAGTGTAAAGTAATCTGCTGAACGGTCAATTGCAGATGCGGGAATTGTAAACTCGAAATCAACATGAGTCCATTCCGTGCTGCCTGTAAGTGTAAATCCTGTAATAATGTGGTCTGTGGTGTTGAAGTCCTTATACCTCATGTTAAAGGTGAGCTTACCTTGAATACCTGTAGGAACGGGCATTGTTGAAACACCGTGGGATGCAAGTCTTATATCGGCGTATGCTTTATAGGTAGTGCCGGGAACAAATTCGTATTTATTCATTGCATACAGATAAACGGATGCATCATCTTTAGGCATAACTCTCATAAATTCAATGGGTTTTTCGGGATTTGAGTTATCCGTCATTCTTGTAACTGCCTTAAAGCCGCCCGTTTCATAAGAGGATGAGCCAGTAAAGTTATCAAGCTTTGTTATTTCGCAGACAGGCTCATAAACGGGAGGCTCATAGCCTGTATCAACAACAATGCTGTGCTTTTCATTTACACCGAATTCATATCCCAATTCCTTGCAGATAAGTCCGAGAGGAATGTAAGGAAGTCCGTCAACTGCTTTAAGTTTAAATCCGAGAGGCTTTTCTGTACCGTCGAAGGTGTACTTGTTTTCACCCATCTTGAATACAAAGGTCTTATCCTCTGCAAAGTGAAGTGTAAGTGTCTGTTCATCTCTATTCCAGATTGAGAACGCATTAAGTGCAAGCTCCATGCCGTTGTACGGGTCATAGCCCACGGTAACTGTGCCGTCTGCTTCTGTAGAGAAGGTATATTCCATATCAATTACATGATCATCAATAATAAGGGACTTATATGTTGAAGCTGAAAGGAATTCTATCTTTTCGACGCAGAAAGCATCGCCGTGTCTTGTTGCAGGGTCAATACGGAATTTATAGAGCTTACCGGACCATTCTTTGCCAAGGGAGGTTGTATCAACATAGTAGGATGCGTAATTTCCTTCGGTATTTGCTGTAAACTGAATGGACTTTGAAGACACAAAGCTTGCATCATCGCCCGACATATAGAACATTGATATCGTATCACCCTTGGGGAAAGTACCTGTAATCTTAACTGTTCCGATATCCTCTAATTTCATTTGGTTCTGTGCAAATGTGAAGTTAATCTGAGTATCACCTGCACACACACCTGACCAGCCTTTTTCTGTCCACTGACTGTTATCGGTAGCATAAGTATTTGAGAAATGCTCGGACTTGTTTGTAAAGTCGATTTCGCCAAACTTTGTGAAATACTCTTCCTGTATTTCTTCCTCATGGAAGCCTTCATATGTAAGAACACGTCTGTACTGAGGATAGAGTCTGTTGATTCTCTGCTTCTGTGCCTCTGTAGGAACAACATCGCTGCAGGTTTCCTTGCCCTGTCCGAACAGTCCCTTTTTGAGAGAATCGAGATAGCCGAAGCCAACGTTGCCTTCACAAGGCATTACGTACGTACCCTCTCCGTATTCGTTCCATGTGGAAACCATTACCATCTTCTTCTGCCAGTCTTCCTTTGCGTACTTGGGAATGTAATCATTTTTAATCCACTCTACTGTTTCAAGGAAGCCTTCTTCCGTCATGATAGGCTGTCTCTTATCTTCCCAGCCGATGTTATTGAAGCCTACGGAAACGGTGGGAATGTTATATACGTTTGAAGCCTCCTGCTTCTGAATCATCATAGCCTTATTATGCTCGGGAGAATAGCCTGATACGCCCCAGTTATAAGGATATCTTGCATCAACGCCCGAATCGGACAAATCATCGGGGATGCCGCCGCCGCTGGCAAATACAAGAAGTCCGTCATAGCCTAACTTCTTTACTTCTTCTTCAAGCCAGTCAAGACCTTCCTTGGTATTTGCCTTACCGCCCATAGCCTCTGAAAGCTTATTATAAGCGTAAATTATAAGAACAGGCTGATTTTCAATCACCATGTAGCGTTCTGTATCTTTAAAGTAGTTTTCAATAAGATATGCGCCGTAGTACTTTTTAAATGCATCAAGGCTTGTGGGATTTGTTCCTGACGCTTCCCACTGGATTGCGTACTTCACGATACCTGCATATTTTGAATTCATATAAGCATCCTGAATGTGGTAAGGCAGGTTAAGCTGAAGCGGGCCGTTATTCTTGTCGGGATACCAACAGAAAGCCTGGAAGTCAATGCCGTGCTCTGCCATGAACTTGTTTTCCCAGTCGGCTGTTTCGATGTTACCTTCATCGTAGTAGCCAAGAACAGGCTGTTTATCCACGTAAGGAGTAATACAACCCCATGAACGGTGTCTGTCATCGCTTCTCCAGAGAGAACATACGTTGATACCTACATAATAATCATCTTCGTTGGGAAGCACCTTAGGTTCGGGAACGTAATCTTCTCTTTCATATACGTTATATGCTCTGATTTCGTCAAGAGAAATGCCGTTCTTACCCTTTGCCGCAAATTCCATGGTGTCCATGCAGGTTACGTCAGCAGGAATTGTAATATCCATTATCTTTCTGCTGTTGAGCTTGAGAACGCCCTTATGGGTATTAAAGTCAAGCTCAACTCTTATTCTGTACCACATATTGTGTACGTAATCGCTGTAGAATTCCTTGCCGTCAATGTAGAATTTCTCAGTATCGTTGGTAAGTGAAAGAACCTTCTTGCCTTCGCCGTAAAGTGCCACGTCAAGAGTTTCGCCTTCGGTCTGGAGGAACTGGTATTCAAAGACCGCCTTATCCCCTGTCTGCTTGAAGGTACGTGTTGCCTTACCGCCGTCAAGGATATTGAAGATGCCCTTATTTGTTGTGCTTGCATTTTCAACATTCCAGAAAAGAGGTACTTCCTTATTCTGAGCCATTACAAAGTCATCATAAACAGCATAGTTTGCATATGCAAAGAATGTGCCAAGGTCTGTTGTACCCTTGCCTTCGTCCGTATATGCAAAGCGGAAGTTATAAAGGTTTACTTCTTCTGTTGTAAGAGGAAATGCTCCGTAGCATACGTTATTTATATATGTCTTTGAGTATTTATTATCAAGGTCAATTTCTATTCTGAAGAAAAATGTACCCTGACCTTGCTGAATGTCAAAAACAGGAGTGAACGAGCCGTCGGCATTCTTAAACTGCCACTTTTTATCCTTAATTTCAATGTGATAGAGAGCTTCGTCCTTATCATTTCTCATTTCAAGGTACAAGCCGTCATTTGTATCGCTTGATAAATAAGTCATGAAATTGATAAGACCTGTGGTTGTCTTATTGAATTCACGGATAAGTGCTACGCCCTCTGTTTCGCTTACATCCTTAAGCACTTCATATAAGCCGTCATAAGCATATCTGCGCTCTCCGCCTCTGTTGTCAAGAAGCCATCCGCTTGTCAGAGGGAGCACAAGATTCTTTCCTGACTTATTTGCATCGTATTCAAGGTTAAGTGCAAGAACATACGCATCGTCAGTTGAACGCTTTACGGAAAGGTCGCCGCTAAGTCTGTTTTCGGGAAGTGCCACTCTGTTGATAATTGCACTCATTTCACATCTCTTGATATTTTTATGAGGATAGAATGAGCCAATATCATCGTTACCGAGAACAACGCCTGCTCTGTAAAGCATTAAAAGCTTATCGTAATTTGCAGTACCGTCAATCATGTCGGGGATAAGCTCTACATTGTTCTTGGGTGTAAAATAGCTTTTTGGAAGTGCATCCGCAAAGAGAGAGGCAACCTCTATTCTTGTTGCAGGACGGTTATAGTCCTCGCCTTCTTTTTCTGTGTAAAAGCCTTTGGAAACCGCATAGTCAACGTACATTTTGTACCATGCACCCTCTGCAGCAGGTATTTCCTCGCCGCTATAGATTGCGCATACACGGCTTGCAACGGTAATTGCCTGTGCAAGTGTTACGTTATCCTCGGGAGCAAACTGTGTGTCGCTTGTGCCTTCCATGAACCCAAGCTCATAGGTGCTCTTGACTTCCTCGGCATACCATACTCCGCTTGGAATGTCACTGAATTTGCCTTCGGAATAGGTCTGTGTCTTTGCGAATGCCGCATTTGCGCCCATACAAAGGGCAAATGCCAACGAAAGTGCTGCTAAAAGTTTAAATGCTTTAGTCATTTTGATTTCTCCTTTTCTTATATTTTACTTATTAATAACAAGCATTTGTGCAGGTTGGTTTTTAGTGGGAAGAATAATCTTTTTATCTTCGGTTTTATAAACCTTACCGCTGAAGATTTCCTTGTACTCGCCGTCCTCTTTGAGGGTAATTACCGTTTCCTCGTCCTTGGTATTGTAAATACCGTAGAATGAGCTGTTTATGAAGGTAGCAACACCCTGCTTCGTATAGATATGTACCCCTGCATCCTTTGCAATATCATGGAGAATTGATGCATGAAGATTACCTACAGCACTGTAATAAACGGTGTAATCCTTTTCATGCTTCACTGCAACGCCGGTTTTTCCGCTTTGTGTAAAGGCTGCCACCGTTTTGGCACTTTCATCAGCAACCGCAAAGGTTTCATCAAATGCCATTTCATTTCCATACTCAACTTCACCGTAGGAAACAAGTCTTTCGGGTTCTTCAAGCTGCTGCAGCTTCATGCCTAACATTCTTTCCATACGCTCCTTACTGAAGCCGTCCTCCCCTGCATAGTCGCAAGGACCTGCAAACACTATTGTTCTGCCATCCTTCTTGAGAACATTGTTTATATAATCTCTGTTTTCCTGTGTCAGGCTGAAGGCATTGAGGAAGAAAAACATCTTATACTTACTTGCATCAACCTTTGTAAGGTCTGCCACAGAATATATATCATAGGGTGTGCCCATAAGTGCAAGTCCAAGCCTCTGGTCTGAAATAAAGAAGTCGTTTGCTCTGCTGCACTTATTAACATAGTACATGGAGTCCGAGCTTACAATTACCGCAACCTCGGAGCTGCTTGTACATTCCTTACCCATTATAGATTCAGAAACATCTATAACGCTCTTTATTCCCGCCATAAGCTGGTCGTCATAGTACCAGCCTTCAAGCATGTCAAACCACCACATACCTACTCTGCGGTAGGTTCTCTGCATGAACTCACGCTGCATGGCATCAACCGTCTGCTTTGCATCCTCCAGGATGTCATTTCGGTAGATTGCCATTGTGGTTATTGCCTTTTCGGCATCCTCATCCCCCGAAATTCTTCTGGGATGACCTTTAAGCTTTCTTACATTATAGTTCATATGGTCAAAGGACACAAAGTAAAGTTTGTCGTGCAAATCAAGGGTATCCGACAGAAGCATACATGCACTTGGTGCATCATATGAACGGAACTGATAGGAGGAAGGCGTTGCAAGAAGGTCAATATCGGGGCTGGAATACAGCTTATCGTATTCAATATGACCTGCATTCCAAAGTCTTGCTCCCCGAAGCTCTAAGATATATCCGAAGAACACACCTACAAGCTTGTTGTGGTTAAGAACCTCCTGAGCCGCCTTTGCATAGTAAAGAACGGTGTCAACTATAAGCTCATTATGGAACTTTCTGTAGGAAATAACTGTTTTGTCCGCTTTTGAGTCAAGAAAAAGCTGTGTTGCAGGCTTTTCAAGTACAGCCTTTTCGGGAATATCAATGCTTTCATCCCCCATATATTTTCTGAAAGCATCAAGCTTTATCGGGTGGCTTTCTTCGTAATCGTTATCGCTGAACCATTCGGTTGTATGACCGCCCAAAAGGTAGTATGCAACAATCTTATCCCCGAACTTTTCCTCGCAATGCTTTATACATGCCTTTAAGTAATCCGCAGTATCCCTTCTCCACTTTTCGTCTGCGGCAATCTGGGAAAGGTGGGTAAAGGAACGGCTTCTGCCGGGATTTTCTTCATGCCACCAGTCACGGCTGTCAAGGTGAATATTAAGCATAAAATACGAATCCTCGGGTGCATTTTCAAGGAACATCTCAAATTGCCTGTCAAGGCTGTCAAAGTTATACTTTCCTTCACCGAACCATGTTTCGCCGTACAGGGAATATGGAACATTCAGTGCCGACATACATCCCGAGCAGTACACGTTGAAAAGCCGTATACCAGCCTTATAAAAGTCAGACACGTTATTTTTGGTAGGTCTGAAGGATTTAAATGAAAGATCGTGTAAAATCTTTCCGTCAACGGAAATTGCAAGCTTTCCGTTTTCTCTCACAAGTTTTGATACCATAATTCTGCCTCCGTCATGATTTGTACTTTTGATTCATTAATTGTCTTTTTCCCCACCGATTTAATCTATGCTGTCAGTCAGGACACCGTTAAGTCAAAAGGTAACTTTCCGTAATTTTAACCAAATCCGTCCTATCTTTGACGCATTATCTTTCACAGGTTAACCTTCCATGGGAAACAACTGTACTTTATATATAATAATGATAACATTATCACAACACATTAACAAGACAATTTTCAACACAAAAACAGGATTTTTCAACACCGGTATTGACAAATAATAAAATATAGATTACACTTAATTGAAACAAGTGTACAAAGGATGTGAGCCGGTTGTCCATAGAGTCTTTTCTTGAACTTTACGATACACATTATTATACAAACATAGTTTTTTGTTACCGTCTGACCTGGAGCTGCGAAAAATTCACATACGGACCCGACAAAGGGCGAAAAACAAACCTTCTGTTATTTGTAAACGATTGCAAAGCCGTTTTCCGCATGCACGACGGAGAAATTCTTCATGCTTCCCACGGAGATATTGTTTATATTCCGCAAGGCATGCACTACACCAGCGAGCTGTATGATAAGCAGTCGGATAAATCACATGTAATTGGAATTAATTTTCATCTGCTGAAGGAGGATTTGACATATTTCACCGCAGGTAAAGACGCAATTGTTTTTAAAACACAAAATCCCGAGTTTTATTTTGACATATTCACAAAAATGAGGAAAATCAGTGATACCAATGTTCCGTCAACCTCAAGATTGAATTGTTATTTTTATGAGATTGTTTCCTCACTTTGCGAAGCCTACCGTTCCAAAAGCAAGGCAAGCAAGGAGTTTAAGATTATTGAACAAGGCATCCGCTATCTTGAAACCGACAGAAAGCTTGACAAATCGGTATCGGACATTGCCGAAATGTGTACCGTCAGCGAAAACTATTTCAGACGGCTCTTCAAGGAATATTCGGGTGTGTCCCCAAAGGAATACATCCTTAACGCAAAAATCGAAAAGGCAAAGCTGATACTCAGGGAAAACAACATTCCCGTTTCTGAAATTGCCGACATCTGCGGCTTTCCCGATGCTGCATATTTTTGCAGAATATTCAAAAAACGAACAGGGATTTCTCCCCTTGCCTACAAACGCTCGGAGTTATGATTTATTAATTCACACAATAAAAACGGGACGTGCACATCAAAAGCACGTCCCCCGTTGTTTCAGTATTAAATTCTATTCTGCATTCTGCAAAAGTGTTTTTTCATCAAACGAAGCCACTTTCGGAATAACCGTAAAGTACGCCAAAGCCTCAAAGAGTACGGATATATACATTCCAAGCGTTCTTATATAAATCACACAGAACGCCGTGTGAACAACTATATTAACAAGGCTCACTGCTGCAACCGCAATACCTACTGCTTTCACGACATTCACATGCTTTCCCGTCATCACACTCACAAGTGCAGTTATGTACAAAAGCAGCGGGGCAACGTTTTCAACCGAGAACATTGCCGATGCAACCCCTTGCGAAAAGCCGTCCATTATAAGTCCTGCATTAATTGCAACAATTGCAACACGGTCAATCACAGCTACAATCATGGAAACAGCAAAAAACTTTTTCTGGTATTTGGTTTTATAACCGTCCTCCAGAAAAACCAAAAACGCAAACTGTCCCGCCGTGTACAACAGCCAGTTGAAAAGGAACTGTAATATGGTCTTAGAAAAACCCCACTCCCCCGTAAAAGGCAGATTGTACATCAGCTCCACAGCAAAAACCGTTACAATGGCAACAGCAAGAAATACTATTGCCGTTATAGCAATCTTATCACCCTTCAGACGTTTTATTTCATCTTTGGTCATTTTTGTGAACTTTTTTGTCATTAACCTTACTCCTTACTGAATTTACACCTTATCTGCGTCATCAAATCTGTCGCCGCATTCGGGACAGAACTTGGGAAGCTGTGCTCCCTTTTCAGGCTCCCAGCCGCACTTACTGCACTTAAAGCCTTCGGGTTTCTTCTGTCCGCATTCGGAGCAGAATTTGCCCGTATTTACTGCACCGCAGGAGCACTTCCAGCCTTCGTTATCAGCCTTCTTCGCTCCGCACTCGGTACAGAACTTACCCGTATTTACTGCACCGCAGGTACACTTCCAGCCATCCTGTGCAGGAGCCGCTGACGGCTGTGCCTGAGACTGCTGCTGTCCCATTGCAAAGAGATTCTGTGCATTATTTCCGCCCTGATTCATTGCCATACCCATACCCATAAAGCCTGTCATAGCACCTGCTTCGTTAGCTGCGGCAGTTCTCATGGCATCTGCCTGTGCACCAACAAGACGTGAGCCTGCCATCATGGGATTTGTGGTCATAGCATTTTCTTCCCATTCGGTAATCTTCTTTCTCTGGTCCTCAGGGATAGAGAGAGAGTTGATTGTGAGCTTTACAAGCTCGATACCTCTTGTTTCTGTCCAGTCAGGTTTTAAAACCTCTGTAAGAGCATTTCTGATTTCTACAGTATGGCCGGGAAGCTCAAAGTATTCAATCTTCTGTGCCGCAACAGATGCAAGCGCAGGCTGAAGTGCATCCAAAAGTGAGCTTCTGAGAATATCCTCCCACTCTGATTTTTCATAGCTGTCAGCAACATTTCCTGCAATATTTGTGTAGAACAGCAGAGGATTTACCAGCTTATATGTATATTCACCGTTGCAACGGATATCAACAGACAGCTTGAGTCCCATTTGTTCATTGATTACTACCTTAAAAGGAATGGGCGTTGCCGTTCCGTACTTATTACCCATAATTTCCTTGGTGTTAAAGTAATAAACTCTCTGATCCTTACCCGTATCGCCGCCAAAGGTGAAACGTCTGCCGATTGTCTTGAAGCTTTCAAGAATGCTGTCGCCAAGGCTTCCTGCAAAGATTGAAGGCTCTGTTGAGGTGTCATATGTGAATTCACCCGGTTCTGCGGAAAATTCAACAACTCTTCCCTGCTCAACAATAGCCATTGCCTGACCGTCTGCCACCGCAATTACAGAGCCGTTGGAAATAATATTGTCGCTTCCTTTTGTGTTTGAGGAACGTGAGCCTGTACGCTTCTGCCCCTTTACCATAAGAGTATCTGAGTCGATTGAATCACAGTAGAAAAACTCCTTCCACTGGTCTGCGAGTGTGCCGCCGAGTGCACCAAGTCCTGCTTTAATAAGTCCCATAATAATACCCCTTTCATTTGTAAAGTATTTTCAATTACATTATACACCACTTTTTCTGAATATGCAAGTATTTTTACAAAACAGATTATATCAACCAACAGTTGATGTTTTTTATAAAATCACCTGCAAGTTACTTGTATTACAGGTTGTATTGTGGTACAATAGTATATCATAACACAAGGAGGAAGCTCATGTTTAACTCACAAAACCTTGCAGCAAACATCAGAAAATACAGAAAGCTGAAAAAGCTGTCCCAAAGTAAGTTTGCCGACATGATGGATGTCAGTCCGCAATCAGTTTCAAAGTGGGAATGCGGCATTTCCGTTCCCGATGTTGAAAACCTCTGTTTGATATCTCAGCTTCTCAGTGTATCACTAGATGCATTGCTTGAAAACTGCTCCGCAGACAAAAAGGTCATGATAGGAGTTGACGGCGGCGGTACAAAAACAGAATTCTTACTGTTTACCGAGGATGGAACGGTGATTGACGACATCACCCTCGGTGCTTGCAATCCCAACACCGTGGGCATCAAAGGAAGCATCGAAATTCTTACAAAAGGAATCAGTTCCCTTCTTATTACAAATCCAAATGTCAGCGGCATTTTTATAGGTGCGGCAGGCTTTCTTCTGGGTAACAATCTGCCTCAGATACAGTCTGCTCTCAAAAAAGAATATCCCAACATAAAGATTGAATGTGCTTCAGATATGTTTAACATTGCCGCAAGCGCCATTGACAGCGACACCGACTGCATTGCTGCCATCTGCGGAACAGGCTCATCGGTGCTTACCAAAAACGGAAATACCCTGTCAAGAATTACAGGCTACGGCTACCTTCTCAGCAAAGCTGGAAGCGGCTATGACATCGGACGTGACGGGCTTTATGCGGTGTTATGCGATATCGACGGAATAGGCGAAAAGACATTGCTTACAAGTCTTATTAGAGCAAAGCTTGGAAGCCGTGTATCAGACATAATTGACAAGGTATACAAATACGACGCCTCCTTTACCGCCTCAATGGCACAGTT
>JAZNIM010000171.1:0-1851 GCA_045577475.1 Eubacteriales bacterium
ATTTTGATGCAAGGCTTACAAAGCTGAAAAAAAGACGGGGAATTATTGAGTTCTCGGATGCTGAGCGTTATACGTTAAAGCTTCTTGTTGAAAGCACAGAGCCTTTTCGTGTCACAAAGCTTGCAGAAAGCTTACGGGAAAGGTTCAAGGAAATATACATAGATGAGTATCAGGACGTAAATCCGCTGCAGGATCTTATCTTTAAGGCTCTTGCAAGAGTTGACGGCGACTATAATGAATATACAAGATTCATGGTAGGCGACGTCAAGCAAAGCATTTACCGTTTTAGAGGTGCAAGTCCCGGGATTTTTCTCGGTTACAGGGATTCATTTAGAGATATTGACAGCCGTGAGGATGGAAAACAGCGCAGAATTTTTATGAACCACAACTTCAGATGCTCAAAGAGTGTGGTTGATTTTTCAAACTATTTATTCAGAAAGCTGATGGGAAGCTATTATCTTGAAGGTGACGAGCTTGTGTTTGCACGACACGAGGAAATTCCTGTTTCCCACAAGGCACAGCTTCTTGTTACGCAATTTGACAAGGAAACCGCCACACCCGGTGTTTCCTCGGACATGCTTGAAGCTGCGGTTATATGCGACAAAATCAAGGAAATTGTTGACAATCCCGCCTACCGTGATTCAAACGGAAAAACCTACGGCTACAAGGATATTGCGGTGCTTGCACGTTCAAAGGCGGCACTTAAAACCTTTGAGGGCATTTTCAGCGAAAAAGGAATTCCTGTTGTCAGCGATGTAGGAGAGAGCTTTTACGGCAAAAAGGAAATAAAGCTTTGTCTTAACATACTTGAAAGCATTGACAACCCCATGCGTGACATTCCTCTTGCGGGATACATGCGCTCATTCTGCGGAAGGTTTACGGATGACGAACTGTGTATGATAAAGGACAGCTTCAGAAGCATGAAGCTGTACAACAGCGTTAAGCACTATGCCGAAAATGACGGCGGAAAGTGCCAAGCTGAATTATGTGAGAAGTGCCGCTTATTTATTGGCAAGCTTCACAACCTCCGTGAATTTTCACGAGGTAAGAGTGCGGCGCAGCTTTTATGGAAGATATACACGGATTACGGCATACTCAGCATTTGTGTAAGCGACAGCTTTACAAATGACAGTGCAGGCACGAGAAGAAATCTGTTGAAGCTTTATGAAATGGCACTTGACTTTGGCAAGACATCCTTCAGAGGTGTTGGGGCGTTTATCGACTATGTAAATTCTTCAATGGAGAAGGATGACATAAAGGCAGAGCGTGTTGTGGGAAGCGAGTGTGTACGTCTTATGACAACACATGCTTCAAAGGGACTTGAATTTCCTGTTTGTTTTGTCAGCGACCTTTCACGGCGTTTCAACAAGTCCGACGAGAAGCAGTATCTTGTTTTTGAAGGAAACACGGGACTTGCGAGCATGCTATGTGACACGCCTGCGGTTATTTCCACCGACTCGGAAAGCAACACCGTACGCATTTCCACTCCTTATAAAAAGCTTATTGCAAGTGCTGTTGACAGTGCAGGCATGGAGGAAGAAATACGCATATTATACGTTGCTCTTACCCGTTCACGTGACATGCTTTTCATGACGGGTGTCAGCACCCGAAAGGTGGAAAAGATGATTGAGGAGGCTTCAACAAGTGCGTTTTTGGGTGAATATTCCACCTCGTCAAGCTTTCTGTCACTGATACTGTCCTGCATAATCAATGACAAGGCGGCGTTGCCCTTATATTTGGCGGCAGGCATGGAAAACGGTGTACTTGCCGATGAATTATCACATTGCTTTGAGTGTGAGTATGTTTCATGTGAGGACGCCTGTGCCATGCTTGAGGACGGTACTTTACAGG
>JAZNIM010000172.1:0-23481 GCA_045577475.1 Eubacteriales bacterium
GCAACAAGAACCTTGTCGCCTACGTTGGGAACTTCGGGGTACTTTGTACCGAAAATGGTGTTGTTATAGCAAACGTGTACGTAGTCTGCATCTTCTCTTACCATATCGGGTGTAATTTCGGGAATGTAAGCGAATGTTCTGTCCTCGGAAGAAGCAATGCACTTAACGTCACCGTACTTCTGAGCTTCCTTATAAGCCTTCTTTGAGAACTGACCGGAAACTACATAGTCTGCCTTACCGGTCTTCATCAGGTTAAGAGGAACGGCTGCGAACTGTGTGGACGCACCGCCCTGAAGGAACAGAACCTTGTAGTTGTCGGGAATGTTCATGAGCTTTCTGAAGTCAGCTTCGGTTTCCTTGATGATTGCATCGTAAACGGGGGAGCGGTGGCTCATCTCCATTACGGACATGCCGCTGCCGTTATAGTCCAGCATTTCTGCTGCGCACTGTTCAAGTACTTCTACGGGAAGCATTGAAGGACCTGCTGAAAAGTTGTATATTCTGCTCATTGTTATACCTCCAACAATTGAAAAATAAAAATAAATTGGTAACTACTATTATACATTCCTTTTTTCCCATTGTCAACCGCATTTTTGTATTTTTAACTTATTTTAAGACCTTTTTCGGTCTTATTTACATGATGTTAAAATTTTAACATATGTTTCTTATTACATTATCCAATCTGTTTTCTGAAATAGGAACACACAAAGAGAACAGGCAGACTCAGCAGCATCCACAATAAAGAAAACTGAAGGCATACCTGACCGTAAAAATTAAAGGGAAGCATGGAATAATCCCAAACGCCAAGCCTTAGGACTATATTTACAACGCATCCGCAAACAAGCTCCATTGAGGTTATAAACAACCCGTAAAAAAAGCACCTTAACGGTACCGACAGCACACAAAATCTTTTTTCCGCTTCAAAGATAACCAAAAAACACACACCTCCCAGCAAAAACATTGAAAAGTGTGTGTATCCGCGCCACAAAAGCTCGCATATTCCGTATCCCACTCCGCCAAATCCGAAGACTGTAAGCTTTTCAACCGATTCTTTCATATACCTTCACCCGCCCAAGGAATTCACGGCTTTTGCCGCCAACTCCGTCAGTGATATTGCAAACCTTCCCAAATACTTAACTCCTTCTTTTACACCGTCATACAAAAATGAACCGAAAAGCTGTCTGTTAAATTCAAGCAATTCTTTAAAAAAGCCTGTAACACTCTTATCAAATACATAGCTTTTCCCCAAAAACCTGAAACCACCCTCTTGAAGTGCCGTTTCTCCCGCCGAAAAAGAGCCTGATACTATTATACTTACAGCAGTAAATATAAACAGAGCCATAATACAGGTGCTTGCAAAAGACATTATTTTCCTCATTTTCCTCATTTTTCTTTCCTTCCTTGAACCGTTTTAAGAAGTTGCAGAACTTTCCTTCAGTACCTCGCTGAGAGTTACTCCCAACGCCTGTGCCGATAAAACAGCTTCTTCAAGTTTATTAGAATTGGAACCCACTTCAAGCAGCAGATATCCCATTGACAACCATTGATTAAACGGCACGGAGCGTAGATTTATAGGTCTGAAAAGACCGGGGTATCTTTCTTGCGACTTACTCTGAATATGCATCGCAAGGGAAAGATTTTGCTCCCAATCGGGATGGCTGTGTGCCGCCTGTCCCGTTCCCACAACAAACATAAGCTGTGCATAATCCTGTCCTGCAATATTAACCGCAGGACGTATACTTTCACCGCTCTGTCTTATAATTGCATCCCTATGTACGTCTATTACTATTTTTATCGACGGATACTCTTCAAGATACCGCTGTACTTCGTCGTGGGAAACATTATAGGCATCAATAAATGACTCCTTATCGCACAGTGTTCTGCAATGAATAACGCCTATTCCGTAGTTTTCAAGGGTGCTTGCCAGCTCTTCACCCACTCTGACAACGTTTTTTTCCATATCCTCTGTCCTTGTGTTTTCTCCCTCGGGATACATGTCCGTATACTCTGTGTAGGATTCGCAGGCATGGGTATGTACAATAAGAACAAGCGGCTCATCAGTTATGCTCACATTCTCAAGCGCCGACGGATACGTATTCAGAATTTTTTCCGTATCAGGATTATATATTGTGCCGTTGGTTAAATCCGTAACCTTCTGTGCAGACAAATCAAGTGTGGTTATGGGATAATAAAGCTCTCCGTCGGAATATGCTGCACCGTTTTCATTTTCCGTCACCGTAACAGCTTCATCATCTGACTCGGAATTCTCGACTTTTTTATTGCTCTCAAAAACCACCTGACGGATTTGAGTATTGTTAAAGCTATCCGTTTGTGAATATTCACCGTGCTGTACCAATTCTTCATCCTCGGTAAAATACTGTTCTTTTTCGTCTTTAACGTCTTTCGGCTGAGTAAAAAAGCGTTCTATTCCGTATTCTACGGAGTTTTCAAAAACGGCAACAGCGTAATTTCTTACCTTATCCCAAAGCTTTCCGTCATAAAGCCTGTTATCAAGGGTAAAAGCACAAAAAAGAAGCGTGCACATACCAAGCATAATTTTTCTCGGAATATGCTTTTTCATCTGTCTTTTCTTATTGGCAGCCGCAATTTTTTTCAGCTTACGTCTTGAAACAGGCAGTACGGCAACAGGCGGCACAGCCTGCCTTTCGTACTCGGTTACCGAACAAGTGCCGTGAATCGTTTTCACACCCTCACACATTTCACTCGGCAAAACTTTAACTGCCGTCCCATCACCCTGTTCAAAGCCTCTTTTTTCGTAAATCACCCTGTCACCGCCCTGCATTTTTTTACAGTTTATGCAGTTTTCAGCTTAATAATTCCTCCATTTCGGAAAAAGTCATGTCACAATGCAAAGCTTTATTCACCGAAAAACCCAACAGCTTTGCCATAGTTCTCACATACACATCCGCATCCTTTGGGGTTACAAAAAAATTCGTTGGGCTTTCATTAAGTGCCTCCTCAACATTTTCCAGAAGTCGGCTGCCGCTTCCGAATTTTTCTCCAAGTATATCCACACACACCGTTGCCGCCTCAACAACCGTCGGTACTCCAAGTGCAATTACAGGCACTCCCAGCGTTTTTTCGCTTATTTCGCTCCTTTGGTTATTTACACCTGAGCCGGGACTTATTCCCGTGTCGCTTATCTGTACCGTTCTTACAAGCCTTGACAGCCGTCTTGATGCAAGTGCATCAATTACAATAACGCATTTTGGTTTAAGCTTTGAAACAGCACTTTCCACAAGCTCTGCTGCCTCAAGTCCCGTCTCTCCAAGCACGCCCGTTACGATACAGGCACATTCGCCCAGCTTCATAGCTTCAAAAAGCATCTCGTTATGGTTTTTAATATGCCTTGACACGATTATTTTCTCAGCCGTCAAAGGACCTATGGCATCCGCAACAAGATTTCTGTTTCCAAGGCACACAATGAGGCACAGACCTTCCTTTCCTTCGGGAAGCATTTCACATATGACCTTACTTATAACCTCCGCAGCTTTCTCAAATTCTTCTCTGCTGAGATTTTTCATTTCATCCACCGACACCGTAACATAGTTTCCCTTCGGCTTTATTAAATCATCCGACACAAAATCACGGCTCACTTTCATTTTTTCTACCCGTATTTTTCCGTAGCTTTCGCTTTTGAAGGTAACTCCGTCGTCTTTTTTCCCTTTTTTTCCGTACAACCCCTCGAGGATTTCATCCGCCATGTCCGTTCTTACTGTGTATTTTGTACTAAAATCCATGATTATATATACCTCATTTCCGTAAAAATTGAAAAAGTTGTTAAAAATCTTCTCAAACTATTGTATTTTTATAAAAACCGTGTTACAATACCTTAGAATAAATGTATTAGTGTGCCTGTCGGTACACATCAACAGGGAGGTGAACACTTTGCCGAACATTAAGTCCGCTAAAAAGCGTGTAAAGGTTACCGCAACAAAGGCATTACAGAACCAGATGTTCAAGACAAATCTTAAGACTGCTCTTAAGAAGTTTGAACAGGCTGCTAACGCAGGCGATAAGGCTGCTGCAACTGAAGCTTACAAGGTAGCTGTAAGCAAGCTTGACAAGGCTGTTGCAAAGGGCACGATGCACATCAACGCCGCTGCAAGAAAAAAGAGCCAGTTTACTGTTAAGCTCAACGCTATGAACTAATTTTTAGTTTAATACACAATCATGGTATGGATATCTATCCATACCATTTTTGTCGTCGGGTACGCCCGACAGCGGTGACGTGACCATACCGTAGTGAAAAATCCTGTCACCAATGCCCGACCGCAACCTTGTGTGACCGCCATAAACGCCAGCGGTCAAACTAAGTGCTTCTCCAACGAAACAATAAAATAAATCTAAGCTTCAAATGCTCGGTTAGCCAAAACGTCCACCAAACCACGGCGGACGTTTTTATTTTTTGTAACGCAGAGAACCACATTTACCTTTGTGTCCCAAGCAGAGAGCTATTGCACCGCAGTGCCGAAACACCTGACGAGCATAAATCTTACAACGGGACGATGTGAGCATCGTCCACCACTAAAAATATAAAAGAGAAACCCATCTACTCTATCAAAACTTCATTGCCCATGTCGTCCACCCCGAAGAAGAAAACCTCCTTTGGGGATTCTTTTCCGTGTTTTTTAAGCCGCTTTTCAAGCCATTCACGGCTGTATCCAAAGGCTTCAAGCTCGGACTTGTTTATTTTCCCGTCAATAATCAACATGTGCTGAAGTCCGTTTTTATTCTCTGCCTCCTCCTGTGACGGCATATCCTTAAATGGGATAATACTTATATTTCCGTCAGGCTCAAGAACGGCATAATTTATTTTATCCACCGAAGCTATTCCTTCCTTACGCATTGCGCTGACAAGCTCTGACAGAGTAACCTGTGCCTTATACATTGCCTTTTTGTCAATTTTTCCTCTTACCGCCAGAAATTCGGGTTTCCCCGCAACAACATGCTTTACAATTGGCAGCCGTATGCTCAGTTTGGAAATAACAAAGTTTATTGCCACCACCGTAGCAGAAAAAACTATTGCCTCATAAAGAGGAACTTCCGGGTCTGTTATCGGCATACATGCAATTTCTGATACCATAAACGAAGTAACAAGCTCGCTTAGTTCAAGCTGGCTTACCTCTTTTTTGCCTGCTATGCGCATAATTACTATACTTGACAGGTACATTACCGAAATTCTTAAAACCGTTTTCAGCATCATTTTTCCTCATTTATTTTTATTGCTTTTAGTTTTTGCCGTATTTATGTAAATATACCGTCATTCAGTTTTTTGTTACAATAAAAAAACCGACCCGTGTTTTACCACGAATCGGTATTTGTTATTCAGTTAAAGCTTTAAAGCTTATGCTGCAGCTTCTTCAGTAGCTTCTTCTCCTTCAGCCTCAGCTTCTTCGCCTTCTGCAGCTTCTTCTTCAACTACGGGAAATTCATATGCACCGCCGCAGGACTTGATTGTAGCTGCAAGCTCCTCGGCGCCCTCGGGAAGAACAAATGTAAGTGCCTTGTCGCTCATAAAGATAGCGTTTGCATCAAATGTAATTTCGGGATTTGTTACAGTTACCTTCACAGGACCAACATTTGAGAATGCGTAGTACGCAACGCTCTTGATGCTTTCATCAAGTGTATAGTCTGCGTTTGCCTTGAACTTTAAGAGAACACCGTCACCCACTACAACAACATCGCCTTCAAGTGCGCTGTACCAAGCGATTTCATTGAGCTGAGATGAGAATGCCATAAATCCGATTTCGGAAACTGTAACAGGGAACTCATTACCGATAAGTGAGTAGAGGTCTACTACTTCTTCTGTTTCACCTTCTTCAACTGCGGATTCTTCTGCAACTTCTTCCACCGCTTCTTCAGCTGCAGGCTCTTCCGCAACTGCTTCAACAGCTTCTTCCTCAACGGGATTGAGTGCCGCAAGCTGTTCTTCCGTAGGCTCATTGCCTATTACCATACCCAGCTTGTCAATCTTATTTGAATTATAGAAAGCATTTACTCCGATTGTTTCAAGTCCGAAGGGAAGTGATACAGCACGAAGGTTGGGGCAGCTCTGGAAAACACCCTTTTCAATTTCTGTAACGGTTTCGGGAAGTATTACAACCTCTATGTTTTCATTTTCCGCAAAAGCATAAGTACCGATTGTTGCAACGGGAACTACATCGCCGTAAACGGGGTCGGTAATTGTATCGGGAATAACAACCTGTGTTTTTTCACCGATATAACCTGTAATCTTTGCAACCATATCAAAGGTATCTATTTCAAATTCAAAGTCGAGCTGTTCTTCGGGAACTTCATATTCCACAACTTCTTCAACAACTTCAACTATTTCAGTTTCCTTTTC
Source organism: Eubacteriales bacterium (assembly GCA_045577475.1). GTDB lineage: Bacteria > Bacillota > Clostridia > Oscillospirales > CAG-382 > UMGS1387. Next base: position 6,368 of record JAZNIM010000172.1, read on the forward strand.
TTTCTTTTCCTTCTTTTCTTCCTTGCCGCAAGAGCCTAAAACCGCAGAGCCTGCAAGAGCAAGGCAAAGAGTACATGCCAATAACTTTTTCATAACCAATCTCCTTATCTTGATGAATATACTCATCGGATACTTCAACAGTATATTTATACCACAAACTTGTTAAAATTTCAATAGCAATTTTTATATTGTTGCAGTTTGCACAAAATCAAAATGCGATTTCGGGCAATATCCACAAACTAACCGTGACATTCTTCCCAATTACCGCCCGTTTCTGCGGCAACCTCGAGATAGACGTCAAGACCTGTATGACGGCTCATTTCTCTTTCAAGAATTTTCTTTGCTTTAGCCGCATCCTTCTCACTGCACTCCAGAATAAGCTCGTCATGCACCTGAAGAATAAGCTTTGCATCAAGCTTTTCCTCTTTAAGAGCATCATAAACCCGCACCATTGCGATTTTAATAATATCCGCCGCCGTACCCTGAATGGGTGCATTCATGGCAACTCTCTCGCCGAAGGCTCTCTGCATAAAAATTCTGCTTGAAAGCTCGGGAATATATCTTCTGCGGTTAAAAAAGGTTGTAACAAAGCCGTCTTGCTTTGCCTTCTCCTTAACTGTATCGAGGTATGCTTTTACAGCAGGATACTTTTCAAAATAACGGTTAATATATTCCGAGGCTTCCTTCTTTGTAACCTTCATATCTCCTGCAAGAGAAAAGTCGCTTATTCCGTAAATGATACCGAAATTTATCGCCTTTGCCTTTTTTCTCATTTCTCCCGTTACATCCTCGGGACTTACACCGAACACCTGACTTGCCGTCATGGTATGGATATCCTTACCCTCCTTATAGGTGGTAAGCATATTTTCATCCCCTGAAATTGCCGCCATTACACGAAGCTCAATCTGGGAATAGTCTGCATCTATAAGCACCTTCCCTTCATCGGGGATGAACACCTTACGGATTTCTCTGCCTTCGGGTGTGCGTATGGGAATATTCTGCAAATTAGGCTCTGCACTTGAAAGGCGTCCCGTAAGTGTAAGCGCCTGCTTGAAGTTGGTATGAAGTCTTCCGTCCTCACCCAGCGCCTTGAGCAACCCGTCGGCATATGTGCTTTTCAGCTTTGACACCGTACGGTATTCAAGTATTTCGTCAATAATCGGGCTTACGCTTCTGAGCTTTTCAAGACTTTCCGCATCCGTGGAATATCCGCTTTTTGTCTTTTTAACGGGAGGCAGCAGCATTTTTTCAAAGAGCACCTCGCCAAGCTGCTTTGGTGAATTGATATTGAACTCGCATCCTGCAAGCTCATATATGTCCTTTTGCCTTGCATTTATTCTTTCGTCAAGCTCTTTTCCGTACTTTTCAAGAGCCTCTCTGTTTATCCTGAAGCCCTCATTTTCCATATCTTCAAGTATCAGTGCAAGGGGAAACTCAACCTCATGTAGCAGATACTCCTGATTATTATTTTTAATTTTTTCTTCAAGCTCTGTCTTTAATTTTACAAGATTTCGGGCACATGTCACACCCTTTTGTACACCGTCATCAATGTTTATGCCTGACGTACCGTAGGCACTGACAAGGTTTTCCTCGTTAATCACCGAGCTTGGGTCTGCAACATACGAAGCAAGCATCACATCATAATATTTACATTCAATTTTTTCAATGCCGCAAGGCCTTAGCCTTTTCATCATACTTTTGACATCAAGTACCGTCACGCATTTTTCCTTGTCGCAGAAAATCCCTCTCAGGTTTTCTTCATTGCAGGGCATAACATAGTTCTTGACATCATCTGAAGAAGCAAAAATATTTTCCTCATCCGCATAAACCGAAATTTCCTTATGAGGTATCTCATTGATACTTTGTATACCTGTATACTCTACGCACACTTTTTCGGTACATTCCGTCATATCGGTCTGACGCAGGTTCATGCTTTTAATAATTGACTCAAGCTCAAGGCTTTCGCAAAGCGCAAGAAGTCCCGATTTATCTATACCCTTATATTCAAGGTCATCCAAATCATTATCCAGCGGAACATTCTTAACAATTTCCGCAAGAAAACGGCTGGCAAATGCCATTTCCTTATTCTCCTCAAGCTTTGCTCTGACGCCTTTTGCCATATCCGAAACCTCTGGCAATTGTTCGTACAGCTTTTCCACCGTTTCAAACCGCTTGACAAGGTCGATTGCCGTCTTTTCACCTATTCCCTTAACACCCGGAATATTGTCGCTGGTATCACCCATCAGTGCTTTTACTTCAATAAGGCTGACAGGCTTTACACCGTATTTTTCCATTACTGCGTTTTCATCAATATTCAGCGTTTCCTTGGTAGAAAGATACAGCACCGTTACATTCTCGTTTACAAGCTGATAGGAGTCCCTGTCCCCTGTAAGTAAGTATACATGTATACCTTGCTTGCCGTATTCCGACAATGTTCCTAAAATGTCGTCTGCCTCAAAGCCTTCCTTGGTAAGGATATGAAGACCCAAAAGCTCTGCAGCTTTTTTGGAGTCATCAAGCTGTTCAGCAAGCTCACTCGGCATACCCTTTCTTGTTGCCTTGTAAAAATCGTATTTCTCGTGTCGGAAAGTAGGCTTTTTAAGGTCAAAGGCAATCGCCACATAGTCGGGTTTTACGCTGTCTATATGATTGTTGAGCATTTTTATAAAACCGAAGGTGGCATTGGTGTTCTTGCCGTCCCTCGTTGTAAGCGGCTTTACGCCGTAAAAGGCTCTGTTTAACAGGCTGTTGCCGTCAACACACAAAAGTTTTTTCATATCTTCACTCTTTTTTGGTTAGTTTTTATCAGATGAGATTTCGCCTATGGAAACTCGGTCGCTTTCTTGAAAGAAAGCTCCGCAAAGAACTTTATTTTGGCTGTCGCCGTTTGTTTAGGGAACGGCGTTTTAATATCCGGTTATATTTGTTTTGGAACTTTTTATATGATTTTTTTCCATTCACGGCAATAAATCTTTGCCTGTTTATCTGCTTCTATTATGTCTTGGATTGATGGACTTTCCGTATTTCCGTTTTTAAAGTGCTCGGTGCAGCTTTCCATAATATCGAAAATATCTGTATACTTTATTTTGTCCTGCAAAAACAAATTTACACATTCTTCGTTTGAAGCGTTATATACGCATGTTCCGATATCACCGTAATTTACGGCTCTTTTTGCAAGCATAATTGACGGAAAGGTTTCGTGGTCAACGTCAAAGAATGTTAGCTTTCCCACTTGTGTTAGGTCAAGCTTTTTACTTATTCCCTCAATTCGTTCCGGGTAAGTAAGCGCATACTGTATGCAAAGGCGCATATCCGATGCACCAAGCTGTGCCATAACAGAGCCGTCTACCGTTTCAACCATGGAATGAATTATACTCTCACGGTTGACAATAACATCTATCTTTTCCATGGGAAAATCAAAAAGGTGCATGGCTTCAATCATTTCAAGACCCTTATTCACAAGGGTTGAGCTATAAATTGTAATACCCTTTCCCATGCTCCAGTTAGGGTGCTTGAGAGCCTGTTCCTTCGTTACATCACGAAGCTGCTCACGGGTATACCCGAAAAACGGACCGCCGGAGGCTGTAATTATAAGTCTTTCAACCTCAGCGTGCTTACAGCTTCTAAGGCACTGATGAATGGCACAATGCTCGCTGTCTATAGGAATAACAGCTACACCCTTTTGTCTTGCCTTATTCATGACAAGTCTTCCTGCTGAAACAAGAGTTTCTTTATTTGCAAGGGCGATATTTTTTCCCTTTTCTATTGCACAAAGTGTGGGAACAAGACCTGCAAATCCGATTATTGAATTTACGACTGTGTCGGGTTCATCAAGCTGTGCAATAGTTTTTGCACTGTCAGTGCCGTCTATTACAGTTACATTTTCACCTGCAAGTGCATTTTTAACCTTCTCTGCCGCCTCTTTATCAGTAACACCTATGAATTTTGGTTTTACGTCATAGTACTGCTTTACAAGCAAATCCGCATTACAGTTTGCACTTATGGCAACAACCTCAAGTCCCAGATGCTTTGCTACCTCAAGAGTCTGTGTTCCTATTGAACCTGTTGAGCCTAAAACCGATATTTTATTCATTACAAATCCTCTTAGTTAAGAAAAGATAGCTGTTTTCCGCTTGTTATTGTAGTACCTGTACTGGGCACCTTTGTTTTTCTGTAGCGGCTGTAAACCTCTTTTCTTTCTTCGCTTCCGTCATCCACAAATTCCACTGCCGAAACTATCTTCTGACCCTTCTTGATGGTAAAGCAGATAACGCCGTTTGAAGTTCGTGTTACCTTTGAAGTGAGAACGGATGAGCTTACAATCATACCCTTTCCGCCGTCGGACTTTAAGAAAAATTCTTTATGGTCACCTCTTGTTTTTATTTCGGGAACAAAGAAGATACCCACCGCCTTACTGTCGCTGCTATAAGCATTTGTCAGCTTTTTACGGTTTGTTTTTGTTTCATAGCAGCTAAGAGGAATAAGCACAGCCTTTCCGTTTTCAAAGAACAGAGCAACGCTTCCCTTATAGTCCTTGGTTACCGTTATGGCAACAACGTTTTCATCGTTGTCAAATCCCAGCTTTGCAGGAATATAATCACCGAGAGCCGAGGGTTTAACCTCGTCAAAGTCATCAAGCTTTGCCTTATAAACCTGACACTTATCGCTGAAGGCAACAAGGTCATAGTCATTTGCTACAAGCTCAGAGTACACTATGCTGTCATTTTCTTTAAGCTTCTGCTCCTCAACCTTAGCTTTATCGCTCTTTGGCGGAAGTATTTTCTTAAAATACCCCTCTTTTGTGATAACCACATTAACGGGATAATCAAGCACAGCAGGCTCATCGGCAACTGCCGCCTCAAACTCGTATATAATTTCCGTTTTTCTGGGTTTTGCGTACTTCTTTTTAATTTCGGCAAGCTGCTTAGAAATAATTGCACGCACCTTTCTCTCACTTTTGAGGGTATCCTCGGTGTCGGCAATTTTCTTTTCCAGCTCGTCCGTTTCTTCAAGTCTGTTAAGGATATACTCCTTATTCAGATATCTCAACTTGATTTCAGCAATATATTCCGCCTGAATTTCGTCAATATTAAAGCCCTTCATCAAGTTAGGAATTACGTCCTTATCCTTTTCTGTCTTGCGGATAATCTTTATTGCCTTATCAATGTCCGCAAGGATTTCCTTAAGACCTAAAAGAAGATGCAGCTTTTCTTTCATTTTTTGAAGATTGAAATAAAGCTCTCTCTTTATACATTCGCTTCTCCAAGCTATCCATTCTTCAATAATTTCACCAATGCCGAGAGTTTTCGGACTTCCCGCAATAAGTACATTGAAATTACATGAGAAGGAGTCCTCGAGAGTTGTGTTTTTAAGTAAGCGCTTCATAAGCTTTTCATGGTCCGCACCACGTTTTAAGTCAATGGTAAGTCTTAAACCGTTAAGACCTGTTTCATCACGGACGTCGCTTATTTCCTTAACTTTACCTTCCTTAGCCATGGCGGAAATTTTATCAATTATCGCCTCAATCTTTGTGGAATAAGGAATTTCGGTTATTTCTATGCAATTATCTTTTTTATTATAGCTGTATTTACATCTGAGCTTGAATGAGCCTCTGCCTGTTTTATAAATTTCCTCCATCTGTGCTCTGTCATAAAGCAGATAGCCGCCTGTTGTAAAATCGGGAGCTTTTATGATATCAAGCAGGTCAACATCAGGATTCTTAATATATTCGCATACCGCATCGCAAATCTCTCCAAGGTTGAAGGAGCAGAAATCCGATGCCATACCTACAGCTATTCCTTTATTTGGTGAAACAAGAATATTTGGAAAAGCTGTCGGAAGAAGTGTTGGCTCTTTCTGCGTTCCGTCAAAGTTATCCACCATTTCAACCGCATCCTTATCAATGCCTGAAAAAATGTGTTCACAAAACGGATCAAGCTTTGCCTCCGTATATCTTGCCGCCGCAAAAGCCATATCGGAATAAACTTTACCGAATGAGCCTTTTGATTCTATAAACGGATGCAGAAGTGCCTCATTACCCTTTGTAAGACGCACCATCGTTTCGTAAATTGCCGCATCGCCGTGGGGATTGAGCTGCATTGTCTGACCTACGATATTTGAGGACTTTGTAAGATTTCCATGCAAAAGACCCATTTTATACATGGTGTATAACAGCTTTCTGTGTGAAGGCTTAAAGCCGTCAATTTCAGGGATTGCTCTGGAAATAATAACGCTCATGGCGTAAGGCATATAGTTTACCTTTAAGGTTTCCGTAATACCTTGGTCAGTAACAACTGCTTCTATTTCAGGTTCTTCTGTTTTCTTAATCTTCTTTTTAGGCACTTTTACTGCTCACTTTCTTTAAGATTTAAAGCCTTGTGCTGTTTTTTATCTGCTTCTTACCGGCATAACAAGCTGGAGATAAGAAACATCTTCCTTTACGTCCTCATCTCTTGGAATTATAACCATACCCTTGCCTCTGTTTGCAAGTCTTAATACAACAAGGTCATCATCACATGCCTTGAGTGCATCAATAAGATAATTCTGGTTAAAGTTAATTTCCATGTCCTCGCCTTCAAGGCTGCAGGTAATAAGGTCATTGATTTTACCCTTATCGGTTTCGCAGCTTATTTTAAGTTTGTCGGCTGAAAACTGAAGCTTTGCGGATGCTTTAAGCTTATCGTTTATAAGCGCAACTCTTTCAAGACAGGAAATAAGGCTTGCTCTGTCAACCACGGCAACGCTCTGATATTCAGGCAAATACTTTTTATAGTCAGGAAAATCGCCTTCAAGAAGTCTGAACAGCATAAACAAGCCGTCCATTGTGATGATAAGATGCTTATTTGAGAGCTCGCAAACTATATCCTCATCGCTGTCGTCCATAAGACGCATAATATTCTGCTGTGCTTTACCCGGCATAATGAATCTTATATTAAGCTCGGGATTTTCGGATTTGCTTTTTTCGCTTCTTACCGCAACTCTGAATCCGTCAATTGCACTTATCGAAATATTGTCGCTTGAAACATTGAAAAGAGAACCCTTGAGAACAGGCTTTGTATCATCAGAGGAAACAGCAAAAATGGTTTTGTTAATCATTGCCTTAAACTGCTTCTTTGAAATTTTAAAAGTGGAAAAGCCTTTTACCTCGGGCATATTTGGATATGTGTCACCGCTTTTTCCAAGTATCTGGAAATCCGCCTCTCCCGAAGTAATTTTCATGATGTAGTTGTCATCCACCTCAATTCTCACTTCACCCTCGGGAAGAGAATGAATAATGGGAACTATCTGAGGGTCGGCAATAATCTTTCCTTCCTTTTCAACATCTGCATTGACTGTGGTTTTGATACCTTTTTCAATATCATAGCAGTAAAGTGTAAGACAGTCATCCTTTGCCTGAATAAAAATGCCCGAGTAGTTGGATTCTGCTGCCTTGCTTTGTGCAATAATACTTACAGGTGTAATTGCCTTTTCGAATGCGGACTTGTCAACGGTGAAAATCATATGTATATCTCCTTTCGGTTTTTACGATATAAAAAGTATAAATATAAATAATATAAAGGTAGTAGTAGTAGTAGTGTCGGTGGAAACTGTGCAAAACACGGAAAAGCCTTATTCAGCCGTCATTTTCGGAAAAAATTACTATGGAAAACCTGTAAGACAGTCGGTTGAAGCACAGTGGAAATATTTTCAAAAGTTTTTATAAGCCTTGTGGAAAAGCCATTGTTACTTTTGTGGAAAACATTATTTTACACAAATTGTTGAAAACAGGTGTGGAAAGAATGTGTAACTATTTTTGCATTAGATTTATGTAATTTTGAATTCTTGCGGGGGTACAGCTTGTCATGGTGTTGTTGATAAACAGTACCTCGCCGATATCGTTTTCTTTTACAAAATCAATTGAATTAAAGGGGAAGGTTCTTATATCCGCAACATAAAGTTCATCATAGTTTGTTGCTAAAAATGGAATAAACGGATTTCCGTAGGACTCCTTGAATATAAGAATTTTTCTGCCTGTGTTATTATTTGTTTTAATTGCGGAAAGAGGAATATCTCCACCCATAAATACGAGATATCCGGAGGAAATACCCGAAACGTTTTCATTAAGAATACTTCCTTTATAGGTATCAACGCCGTTTGCATAGTAATTTGTGACATCAAATTCACCCTGAGGAACATAGTAGTCAACTCTGTCGGGGTGTGACTTGAGGTTTTTGTCGTAGGTTGAGGTATAGAATGTTCCGAGAAATTCATCAATTGAACGTTTTTCAAAGTTTTTGAGGGGAGTTGCCTTGAAGCCTGCTGCCTTTGCAAACTGTGTATATGCTCTGTAAGCACCGAGAGCTGTCCAGTGGTGGTCGGAATTGAAATACAGATATTCTCCCTTTTCATAGTGCTTTTTAAGATTTGAATAAGCATCAACCGATACGATGGAAGAATCAACGCCGTCTGCAATCTGGTCAATAAACTGCTTTTGTCCTCTGCCTACTTCATCCTTATATTTATTAGGCAGACCGAATTCAAAATGAGTTGGAATTATCAGGTTATATACCGTAACATCATCTCCAACAGCCTCGTTATATGTATTTAAAACATTGCAATAATCTGCCGCAACGTCGCTGTTTCCGTAGAAAATTTCAAGTGCAGTGTTCTTGACCATAAACAGCGCACCTCGCTGTTCACCCATGATATCCTCTGCATCAAGGTTTTTATAAAGGTCAGCGTTTTCAACAATTGCATCCACAGTCAGATGAATGGGAAGCGTTTCACCGGGCTTTGCACTTTCCTTTTGAACTTTGATTGGCTTCATTTCAATTAAAGGAGAATCAACAGAAGGTACGGAAGATTTTTCTTCCTGAATATTTTCCATTTCATCAAGCTCAGAGGAATAAATTTTTACTCCTCCAACACGCACGCCCCTTTTATCTTCAAGCTTGAAGCCAAGGTCAACAAATCCATCTCGGAACGCAAAATTATCCGAAACATATTTTGTAAGATTATCCGTAAAATGACCCTTTGACAGCTCTGTCATATTAAATTTTGGAAATTCCATAAGCTTTCTTTTTTCAACCTCTGAATATTCCTTTTTAGGTAAAATCAAAAAAAGAATTCCCATAATAATTGAAAATCCCGCAAACAGAAAAACTGTCACAAGCTGGAATATCATTCGGATTTTTGCGGCTTTTTCATTAACTTTTATCTTTTTTTTCATGGCTGTTCACTTTCAAAATTATTATTTATTCTAAATCAGTTTTTTTCTGTTTCTCAGACAGCTCTGGCATATTCCGTAGAACACTGTTCTTGAATTATCCACCTTAAAACCGTGATGTGAGAAAATGTGCCCGTCCACCGATTCCATAAATTCACAGGATGCGTGGAAAAGCTCATTACATTCGGTGCATTTGAGGTGAAAATGCATTTTGCTATTTTCGGAATTGTACTGATAACAAGAACCGCTTTCGGTATCTATGCTGTATTTTGTAAGAATTCCCTCATCCACAAGCTTCTGAACATGTCTGTAAACAGTGCTTGTCCCAACCGGAGTGCCATTTTCCTTTAAAGCACTGCAAATCTCGTCTATTGTTATGTGGGAAAGGCTGTTTTTCTTGAAATATTCAATTATCAGCGTTTTTTGCTTTGTTTTATAGGTGACAGGTATAGTATTTTGCGGCATATAAACAATCGCCTTTCAATTATTTTTCGGGAAGCAAAAGACGAACGGCGCTTTTTATATTTTTAATGCTTACACTTTCGCTGCCTCTTTGAAACTCTCCGTCAAGAGTCCAGACAATTTCATCATCCGTTTGAATTGTCATTTCATTGGTGGAAAAATACTCAAAAAGGCTTCCCTTATAGTTTTTGGTGTTTATATCCATAAGAATCTGCATAAGCTCGCCGGGATTCTTTGGCTGCTTTACAAGAAGAACCTCAAGCAAGCCGTCATTCATATCAACGTCATTATCGGGAAATCTTACCATTCCTCCGCCAATTTGCTTTGAATTGCATATTGCACCGAATACATAGTTTCCGTTTATTTGCTTTTCCTTGCAGTCTATTTTTATGTGATAGCTTTTTATCTCGGTAATTTCCTTTATTCCTTCAAGGACATATGCAAGATAACCAAGTGTATTTTTAAGGTCACGGGGTGTATTATAGCTTGTTTTTGTAAAAATGCCGAAAGAAGCAGTATAAACAAATACTCTTGTATTGAAAAGACCAACATCAATTTTTCTTTCGACACCGTTAAGAATGTCAATTGCGGCATTGAGAGGCTTTAAGGAAATTTTCATACCCGAGGCAAAATCGTTTGTACTTCCCGACGGAATATAACCAACAAGGGGTGACAGCTTATTTCTTATGAGTCCCGAAACCATTTCATTAAAAGTTCCGTCTCCGCCGATGCATATTATAAGGTCCTTTTCATTGCCGTACATATCAATAATTTTTTCAGGTCCAACAACAGGAGTCGTCATTTGTATACTGCATTCGCAGTCCGAAAAAAGACACAGAATATCAGTAAGATATTTATTTGATTTTTTTACACCCGCAACGGGATTCATTATGATTAAAAGCTTTTTGGTCATTGCTAAGAAACCCTTCATCAATACAAGTCTTTATTAAAATATTCCTTCAAATATAATGCCTCATAATATTATACCTTTTTATTTTGATTTAATCAACCCATTTTTTGAATGAATTTGTGTTTTTTTTACTATTATATGTAACAAAATACAAAATTTCTTGCAAAATACTAAGAAAAATAGTATAATAATAAAAGTCAAAGGAAAAAATCCGTGCAAAGGGAGGTCAGACATTGTTTAAAACCATATATTCAAAGTACCTTTCATCCTTTATAGTACTGCTTGGCTTTGGTTTTGTAACAATTGCGCTTATTATCAGCTTTGTTGTTACAAACTATTCTCTTAATTCAAAAACGGATATTATGTACAAAACAGCGAAGGTTGTTTATACAACGATTGTAAACGACATGGACGAAGGAAAAAAGAGCTTTTCAAGGACTATCAAGGAAAACAAGAATAATTATTACAGCCTGTTTGACCCGCTGACGGATTACTCGGATTCCTGCATTGTTTTAATTGACAGCAAGGGATACATTCTTTTCAAAAACGGAGAGAATGACCTTATAAAGAGCACAAGGCTCAGCGAAGAAGAGCTGGATAAAATAGTTCATACCGAGTCAGGCTCAAAGCTTTCAGACCTTAACGGGCTTTTTGAAAACCGCAGATTTAACTATATTTATCCCATAGAGGAAACAATATCGGGTGAAAACAGTCTGATGGGTATTATCCTTCTTACCTCCTCCTCATCGGGACTTCAGAATGTATACGATCAGATTATCCGTGTTGTTATTGTTGCAAGTCTTTGGGTATTCCTTGCGGCAATTGTTATTGTTTATTTTATTTCCAACAGGATTACCACCCCAATAAAGCAGATTTCCAAGGCAGTTGACAGCTACACCAAGGGAAAATTTGACGTGCGCATACCCGTTAAAGACACAGATGAAATTGCAATGCTTTCCCAGGCATTCAACAACATGGCGGATGAGCTTGACAAGCTTGAAAAAAACAAAAATACCTTTATTTCAAGCATCTCCCACGATTTACGAACACCCATGACAAGTATTCAAGGGTTTATTGAAGGCATTATTGACGGAACGATTCCTCCCGAAAAGCAGGATTATTATTTAAATGTTGTGCTAACCGAGGTTAAGCGTCTGTCAAGGCTTGTAAACAGCTTGCTTGATGTTTCAAGAATGGAGTCCGGCGGCTTTAAGCTTAATCCCACATATTTTGATGTGTGTGAAATAGCAAGGCTTATACTTATATCCTTTGAGGAAAAGATAGACGAAAAGAAGGTAAACATTGAGTTTGAAACCGACAATGATCCTTCTCATGTATATGCAGACAAGGATGCGATTTATCAGGTTATTTACAACATTGTGGGTAATGCTCTGAAATTTACCCCCGAAAACGGCACTTTACGCATTGAAATAAGAAAAATCAAGGCTGAAAACAAGTACAGCATATGTATTTACAACACGGGTATAGGCATAAAAGAGGAAGAACTTCCCTATATTTTCGACAGGTTTTACAAGGCAGACTCCTCAAGAGGTCTTGACAAAACAGGAACAGGTCTTGGTCTATACATTTCCAAGACAAAAATCGAAGCACACGGCGAAAAACTGTGGGCAGAAAGCAAGTATCAAGAATATTGCAGCTTTACCTTTACTCTTTCCACCGATGAAAAGACAATTGACAAGCATTTGGCAAGAAAAAAACAATAATTTAACGGAGGATTATCATGTCCGAAAGCTCATACACACCTTCACTTGAAAGATTGGCAGGATATTTCCGCTCACTTCCGGGTGTCGGAAAAAAAAGTGCATACAGAATGGCTTTTGCAGTTCTTGACATGCCAAAGGAAAAGGCGTTGGCGTTTGCTCAGGCAATTACAGATGCAAAGAATTCCTCAAAAACCTGTTCTGTATGTCAGAACATTTCCGAGGACGAAATTTGTCCGATTTGTGCCGACGAAAAGCGGGATGAAAAGCTTATCTGCGTTGTGGAAAATCCGCGGGATGTGGGTGCTATTTACAGGCTTAATGAGTACAAGGGTGTATTTCACGTGCTTCACGGCGTTATCTCTCCCCTTGACGGCAAAACGCCGGATATGCTTAAAATCAAAGAGCTTATTTCAAGAGTTACTTCTCTTTGCAAAAAGTACAGCGAAAAGGATATAGAGGTTATTCTTGCTACAAACGCAAGTGTAGAAGGAGAGGCTACGGCTATGTATGTAGCAAAGCTGTTGTCTGTTTTTGACATCAAGGTAACAAGGCTTGCATACGGAATTCCCGTGGGAGGCGACCTTGAATATACCGATGAGGTTACTTTGTTTAGAGCTATTGAAGGCAGAAAAACGGTTTGATAAAATTAAATAATAATGATGAAGAAAAATCTCACCGCGGAAAACGGTGAGATTTTATATTATGTATGGATTTAGGAGGTGTATAGATTATTTCTCGGCGGTTTTACTGTCGGAGCAGCAGCATGAGCCTTGCTTTGAAGAAGCACACTGCTTTGAATGTGGACAGCCGATGCACTTTTCACCGTTCATTTTTGCTTTGACGATGTACATTACCGCACATCCGATTATTATAACAAGAATAGCTGTTATAATTATATTTGCCAACATAAAATCACCGCTTTTCAATTATTTTTTTGCAGCATATTCCGCTTTAAGCTCTCTGTTTGTCTTTGCAATAAGTGCACAGATAATTACAACAAATGCTACAATTGCAATAAGTCCTCCCACAAAGCCTGCACCGAAAGCTCCTGTTGTTATAAGTGTACCTATCTGATATACAAGGAAGCCTACCGTAAAGCCAGTACCCATCTGAAGACCGATACCGCCCCACAGCCACTTTGCACTTTTCATTTCACTGTTCATAGCACCTATTGCCGCAAAGCAAGGTGGTGTAAAGAGGTTGAACATGAGGTATGCAAGTGCTGCAACTGCCGTAATACCAATCTTTCCTGCAACGATTTCAACGCCGCCTTCAATTTCAAGATCGTCTAAGTTAAAGAAGTTTGCAACGCCGTAGCATACTGCAATTGTACCAACTACGTTTTCCTTTGCGATAAAGCCTGTAATTGCTGCAGCGGCAAGCTGCCATGCTGCAATACCGATAACGGGAACGAGCACATATGAGAAGGGATGTGCAATTGTCGCAAGAATAGAGGTGTTTTCCGCACCCTCTTCAACAAGCTGTAAGCTCCAGTTGAAGGACTGCATAATCTGCACAATTGTGTTACATACAAGGATAATTGTTCCTGCCTTAACTATGTACGCCCAGCCGCGTGAACACATGGACTTTACGGCTCTTACAAGACTGGGAGCCTTGTATTCGGGAAGCTCCATGATAAAGAAACTCTTTCTTGCCTTATGACCTGCGATTTTGTTTACAAGCAGTGCACCAAAGAAGATAAGCACGATACCTGCAAAGTACATAAGAGGACCAACCCATGTTGCATCCTTAAAGAAAAGAGTGGAGAAAAGTGCAATAACGGGAAGTTTTGCTCCGCAAGGCATAAAGGGTGCAAGCATTGCCGTTGCTCTGCGTTCTCTTTCATTTCTGATTGTACGGCATGCCATAACGCCGGGGATTGCACATCCTGTACCGATAACAAAGGGAATTACGGATTTACCCGAAAGTCCTACCTTCTTGAATATGGGGTCAAGCACAACCGTCGCTCTTGCCATATATCCGCAGTCTTCAAGCAATGCGATAAGGAAGTACATTACCATAACCAGCGGCAAGAAGCCTACAACCGCAACAAAACCGCCGATAACGCCGTCAATAAGAAGTGCTTCAAGTATGGGAGAAGCACCTGCATCTGTAACTGCACCTCTGATAATTTCCTGTACGGCTTCGAGCCAGCCTACAAGAGTATCAGCTATCCACACACCCGGACCTGCCTGTGAAATCCAGAATACGAGGTACATAACAACTGCGAATATGGGAATTCCTGCCCATTTATTTGTAAGAACTGCATCAAGCTTATCCTGTGCGTTCTTTACATTTGTTTTTGTGGTTCTCTTTTCAACCTCTGCTACAAGCTTGTTTACAAAAGCAAATCTTTTTTTATCCGCCTCAACTACAACCTTTTTGTCTGTCAGGTCAATATCGCCCTGATTGTAAGGTGCATTCTGTTCTTTGCCGTAAAGGGAAATTGCCTTTTCTACTACTTCTGCAAGTCCTTTGTCACTGTTGTGGGTGGAAACCGTTTCAACAACGGGACAGCCTAACTTTTCCGAAAGCTTTAAAGTGTCAATCTTGTTTTCCTTCTTGCGGTTAACATCGCTCTTGTTGAGAGCCACAACCACGGGAACACCAAGCTCAAGAAGCTGTGTTGTGAAAAACAGGCTTCGGCTGAGATTTGTTGCGTCAACGATGTTGATGATTACATCGGGATTTTCTTTCTTTACGTATGAGCTTGTGATGCTTTCTTCACTTGTAAAGGGTGACATGGAATATGCACCGGGAAGGTCTACGGCTATAAGCTCTTTATCCCCCGCATATGCCTTCTTGATGGGTGCTTCTTTCATTTCAACGGTAACCCCTGCCCAGTTACCAACCTTTTCGTTTCTGCCGGTAAGAGCATTGTACATTGTGGTTTTACCGCTGTTGGGATTGCCTGCAAAAGCAATTCTCATGGTGTTTTCCTCCTTATATTTTGCGGTTCTTGCGAACACGAAAAGAATACACGGTTGGGTTAGCATCGACTAACTCATGTCGAATTTTTTTGACAGCACTTAGGCTGTCGTTTTTTTATATTAAAATAGCCTCGGCAAGCTGATTGTCAATGCTGTATCTGCCGTCTTTGATGGACACAACACAGCCGCCTTTATTAAAAGAGATAACGGTAATAGGCTCACCTGCATAACAGCCGAGGGAAAACAGAAACGCATCCATATCCTCGTCGTCTGTTTCGATTGCCTTGATAATATATTCCTTTTCGATTTCTGCCTGAGTCAAGTTCATATATATTACCTCTCTTTAATAGTTAGCATCCACTAACCATGATGTATTTTAACAGCAAAAGAGCTGTTTGTCAATAGGTTTGGAAAAATTTTTCGTCATTTTTTTGATTTTGTATTTTTAGGGTGAAATTAACGGACAACCGCTCTCAATTTTATATATATTGCACAAACGGTAATAATATGCAAAAACCAGTATGTTAACATATAAATATTAGAATATTCAACTTTTAATGTTAAAATTGTTGCAAAGGAGTGATTAGAATGCGAGCAACAGAAAAAGACATTCAGCATATAGAAAAGCTATACGAAGGCAGAAAAGCGTATCACGGTGACTTCCACAACCATGCTTCCACCGGCGGAACAAGCGACGGTCACAGAACCCTTGAGCACTGGAAGGGTGCACTTGAAGCATTGGAAATGGACTTTGCATCCATTCTTGACCACAAGCAGGTGCGTCATATGTTCCTTCCCGAATGGGATGATACTATCTTTATCGGAGGTACTGAACCCGGTACAATTATCAGGGACACAGAATGCGAATTCAACCAGATGCATTACAATATGGTGTTTGCAAAGCCGGAGCCTTTGATGGAGCTGTTGTCAGAGTTCCCCGAATTTGAATATACAGGCGGTCCCGAAGGACACTTTACATACGTTGGTGTTACAAGACAGAGAATGATTGACATTATTCATTCCGTTAAGAAACACGGCGGCTTCTGGGTACATCCCCATCCAAAGGACGTTATGAAAAGCGAAAATCCTCTTGATTACTGGTTTGAGGACGAAACAGGTATGGAAATATTCTATATGGATATGAGAAACGAGGTTTCGAAGGAGAACTACAAACTGTGGTGCGAGCTTCTTGCACTTGGCAAGAGAGTTTGGGCAACTGCAGGCGAGGACGGTCACGGCTGCTGCAGAGATACTGCTCTTACAACCATATATTCTGAGGAAAGAAAGAGTGAGTCTTGGCTGTCCCACGTAAAGAAGGGTGATTTAACCTGCGGCGGTTTGGGAATACGCATGTGTATAGGTGACACACTTACAGGCGGAAAGTGCTCATTTGACGGAGGAAGACTTGTTGTATCTGTGGGAGATTTCCACAAGAGCATCAGAAATCCCGAGCATACATACAGATTTGACATTTACGATGACAAGGGAGTGGTATTCTCGGATAAAATTTCCTGTGAGGAAACCTCCTACTTTGCCATTGACATTAAGCCTGATGCAAAATTCTACAGAGCTGAGGTAACTGATGAAAATCAGGATTTGCTTATAGCTGTGGGTAATCCTATCTGGGCAGAATAATTTTTAGCGGTGCGGCGATAAAAAGTCTGCACCGTTTTTTTTATTTAAAAATCCCGACAAAAAAGACAGCCGTTGTTTGGCTGTCTTTTTGGCTAATCGAGCAATAAAGGCAAGATTAAAACTGAAGTGCCATAGTTGAAGCACTGAGTTTGACCGCTTGCGTATAAGGCGGTCAAACGGGATACAGGTCGGGCACAAAAGGCTCGGTTATCACTTCAATATGGTCACGTCACCGCTGTCGGGCGTAC
>JAZNIM010000173.1:0-18306 GCA_045577475.1 Eubacteriales bacterium
AGCCTGTATCTGCAGTAACAGCAGGCGGTACACTCGCAGTAAGCTCACAGGAGAGAATTGCCATTTCGGGAAGAAGGGACTCATCAATAAGAGGAATCTTCTTTTCAGCCTGAATGTCGGAAATTACCGCAAACTGAGTAACCTCGCTTCCCGTTCCGCTGGTGGTGGGAACAGCAACAAGTCGGATATTTTTGCCTGTATGCTTTCTTGCAACATACACCGTACTTTTTGCCGCATCTATGGCACTTCCGCCGCCAACGGCAACCACAAGGTCAGCCTCCTTTTCAAGAAGAAAAGCAACACCGCTTGCAACAAGCTCAATAGGCGGGTCGGGCTTTACCTCGGAATATATGCTTACATTCTCACAGCCGGTAAGCAGAGAAGCAATTCTGTCGGCAGTGCCGTTATTAGTTAAAAAAGCATCGGTAAACACAACGCAGCTCTTTGCACTCAGCGTTTTCAGTGCTTCAAGTGCGTTCTGACCGAAGATAATATCGGTTTTAAGCTTAAATCTTTGCATTTTTTCACCTTATTAACTTAAACTCAATAATAAAGCTCCACGTTATTGGAAGCAAAATAGTTCTTCCATTCATCGCTCGGCTCTTTGTCGGTAATAACCGCATCAATTTCGCCGATATTTGCAAAGCGCACAAAGCTTGTTTTATCAAACTTTGTATTATCCACCGCAAGCAGAACCTTTTTTGCCGAACGCATAAATGCCTTCTTGATTGTGGCATTGAAATCACGGGTGTCCGTAATTCCCTTTTCCATATCAAGACCCTTACAGGAGATAACACACAAATCAACATGATATTCGTCGATTATGGACTCTACCTGTCTGCCTGCAAAGGACAGGTTATACTGCATAAACTCGCCGCCTGTGCAGATAACACGCCAGTCATTGTTAGAAGGAAGCTCCAAAAGAACCTCTATTGAGTTAGTAAGTAACGTAATATTATGTCTGTCTGCTATGCTTTTAACGGTAAAAAGAGCTGTTGTACTGGAATCGAGAAGAATATAATCGCCGTCACTTATCATCTGGGAAATAATATCGGCAATATATTTTTTACCCTCAACATTTGTCTGCTTTCTCACGTTTATGGGAAGCTCCACATTGAGGTTATCCTTTTTTACCGCTCCGCCGTAAGTTTTCTTGGCAAGACCTTCTTTTTCAAGCTTGTCAAGGTCACGGCGAATGGTTTCCTCGGTTACACCGTACTCAAGAGCAAGGTCACTGACAATTACCTTTCCGTCAGCCACAAGTCTTGACAGTATGGCATTTTTTCTTTCTATCGGTAGCATAAACTGACTCCAAATCTCTTAGTTTTATGTCCTGTATATGTAATTAAAGAATGCTGTCCCAAATGGACGGGTCGGGATTGGGGATAACGGAGGAATCAAGGAGCATTCCGTTTTCACCCGTAACAACCTTTGCCGCATCAATTGCCGCCGTAACAGATGCCACGGTTCCCGTAAGAAGCATGTAGCTCTTACCGCACATACCTCTTGCTATTCTAAGCTCAATAAGCTGAACCTCGGAAGCCTTCGCCGCCGTATCCGCCGCAACTATGATTGAAGGAGCACTAAAGGTTTCAAGCACTCCGAGAGCCTTTACATTCTCAATATTTGCACCGCCGTAGATTGCCTTGAAGATGTCCTCATGGGGATTACCTAAAACAAAGCTGTCTGTAAGTGCATCGGGATAATTCTTCATAGCAGCGTCAACAGAGCTTCTTACAGCACTGAGCTCGCCTGTGATAATAACGATATATTTACCGGGACAAACCGTGGAAGCCTGAAGTATTTCAACATTACTTGTCTTAACCATGTTGTCTGCCGCCGTCATACCTGTGGAAACTGTTTTATATTCCACCATACCTATTGCTTTACTCATCTGTAATCACCTCTTACTTTGCCGCAATAATAACATACTTTTCGGTTACTTCCGTAACAGTTCCGTCAATGGAAGCATGTACGGGAGTGCCTAACTTTTCGGGAGCTTCTCCAACTTTATCTCCCGCCTTCACCGCATCGCCCTTCTTTACGCAAGCAGTGCTTGGTGCGCCGATGCTCTGTGAAAGCATAATCTTAACCTTGTCTGCCTTTACAAGCGTATCGTCAATGGGGCATTCAACGTCATACTTTTTAAGACCCAGTCTTGAAACAAGCTTGGAAATGGGAACG
Source organism: Eubacteriales bacterium (assembly GCA_045577475.1). Lineage (GTDB taxonomy): Bacteria > Bacillota > Clostridia > Oscillospirales > CAG-382 > UMGS1387. The sequence goes on from JAZNIM010000173.1 coordinate 2,185, forward strand.
GTTCTGAACTCTCTATCCTTGTGAACCTCTCGTGTTTCAACATCCTTGGGAGGAGTAAGACCTGCTTTTCTGAGGTTTCCCTTAGTCTGTGCAAGAAGTGCTCTGGGATTTAAATTCTGGAAGCAGGAATACATCTCGCAAAGTCCGCAGGATGAGCAGAAAAACGAATTGATGTAAGGCTCGGTATCCTTTGTCACACCGCTTGTGGCGTTTCTCATAAACTTATGAGGGTCAATGGGATGGCCCAAAAGATGTCTTGAACAAAGGTCTGTACACATCATACAGTTACAGCATGCGCTCATTGCACGCTTAAGGTCGATGGTAACAGGGCTCATTCTCTTCTGAATTATGTACTGATGCTCGGGAAGAACAAGAATTGCGTTGCTTGTCTTTGTCACAACATCATTTTTTGAAGAAATAAAGCCTGTCATGGGACCGCCTGCAAAAATTACGGGATTTTCAATGGTAGCACCGCCTGCAAGCTCAACAAGCTCACCGTAGGTCATACCGAGAGGCACCTTTAATGTACAAGGTTTTTCAACCTCGCCTGCAACCGTCACATACTTGAAGGTTACACCCTGTGCATTTCTTATGGCATTTGCCGCATTAAGCATGGTTTCGACGTTATAAACAACGCAGCCAACGCTTATGGGAAGCTGTCCTGCAGGAACAACTCTGCCTGTAGTTTCATAAATGGTTACGACCTCATCACCGGCAGGATAGATTTCGGGAAGAAGACCGATGGAAAAGCCTTCTTTGCCTTCCATAGCCGCCTTCGCCGCCGCTATCGCTTCCTTATAATGAGGTTTCACAGCTATAATTACGTTTTTTGCACCCATTGCCTTTGCGACTTCATCAAGAGCAAAAACAATTTCCTCTGCGTGATACTCAAGCACCTGTCTGTGAAGCTTTAACAGCGGTTCACATTCAGCGCAGTTAAGAATCACGGTATCTGCCGCACTGTTGAGCTTTGCATAAGCAGGAAAGCCTGCTCCGCCTGCACCGACAACTCCTGCTTCTCTGAGAATGTCACCGAGGATTTTCATATCCATCATCAGTCACACTCCAGTCCGCTTCCGTCGTCAACAATACCAACGATTGCCGCATCAACAGGTGCAGTTTCACAGCCGCAGCCAATGCGGGCAGCACTTCCTTTAGCAACAAGGACAATTTCGCCCACACCTGCACCTACGTTATCTATTGCAACAAAAGCCTCGCCTTCGTCTGCACACTTCATGCAGGAAACGGGCTTTACGATAAGAAGCTTATGTCCCACTAAATTTTCATTCTTGCGTGTGGAAACAATGCTTCCCGTTACTTTTCCGATAATCATGTAAATCACCTTTCTTTAAAGGTTTTTTCGTTCTTATGCACAGCCGCAAACTCCAATTCTCCCCTGCTGTTGTGCCCATGAATAAAAACAAAAACACCGACGTGCAAGGGACGAATACTGTCGCCCCTTGCATATTGATTTTTCCACTGAATTTTCGCAGTACCGATGCCGCCGTTTGGTATCGGTACGGTACTTTCAAATAAAGCCGCACCAACGCACCTTAACGAACTCAAAGCAGTTTTGAACACTTGCGTTTATGGTGTTCAAAACGACCTTCCGTGCACCGACAATCAGTTATTCACCGAGATTGCCTGCGAAAATCGCCGCGGGGCATACCCCGCTTATTTAAGGGAAGGAAGAATCTTTTCAACGTCAGTATGAGGTCTGGGAATAACGTGAGTAGCGATGATTTCGCCGAGCTTCTGAGCTGCTGCGAGACCTGCTTCAACTGCAGCCTTAACTGCTCCAACGTCGCCTCTAACCATAACGGATACGAGTCCGCTACCGATTTTTTCTGTGCCAACGAGTTCAACGTTAGCTGCCTTAAGCATTGCATCAGCTGCTTCGATAGCTGCTACAAGGCCTCTGGTTTCAACCATACCTAATGCCTGCTGTACCATAGTCTTTTTCTCCTGTTCTTTAGTATTTTTAATTTCTTTAGTTGTGTCCGCCGCCGCAGGAGCAACAACCTTTTCGATTACTTCTTCTGCGGGCTTTGCAATGACGGTTTTCTTGGCGGAAGTTTTTCTTTCTGCCATGATATTTTCCTCCGTTCAGTTCGTAAGTTCAATTAGAACTTAGGAAGAATCTTTTCAACGTCTGCGTGGGGTCTGGGGATTACGTGAGTAGCAATGATTTCGCCGAGTCTGGAAGCTGCTGCTGTGCCGCTTTCAACTGCTGCCTTAACTGCTCCAACGTCGCCGCGAACCATAACAGATACAAGTCCGCTACCGATCTTCTCAGTACCGATAAGTGTAACCTCTGCTGCCTTTACCATTGCGTCAGCTGCTTCAACTGCTGCTGTAAGACCTCTTGTTTCGATCATACCAAGTGCTTCGTATGCCATGATTTTTTCCTCCTGATTATGTATATATTTTTTTATTTTTTACTGTGTTATTCGTTAACGATGGCAATCTTGAGACCCTTCATTGAAAGGTTGGTTTCAAGTGCTTCGTTAATCTTGTCAAGCGGATACTTATGAGTGATAAGCTCTGCTAACGGAATACCAATTGCCTTTGCACGCTTGAGAAAATCAAAGGTAGTTGCGTAATCTCTGAGGGTATATACCCAAGAGCCAACGGTTGTGATTTCCTTTGCGCAGATATCAAAGTGTGGGTTAATCTGTGCGTCGCCGCCGTTGATGAAGAAGCCAAGCTCGCAAAGTCCGCCGCCGTTGCGGATAAACTTATAGATGTTGGAATGTGCAACGGGTGAGCCTGTGCACTGGAATGCAAAGTCAGCGTAGTAACCGCCGAATGCAGCCTTAACGCCTTCAGCAAGTGCCTCGGCACCGTTGAAATTCTTGAAGTTTACGCTCTTTTCTGCGCCCATCTTCTTTGCAAAGTCAAGACGCATGTCGTTTCCGTCAACAGCAACAATGTTTTCAATACCCATTGTTCTGAGAACTGCTATACAGATAAGACCGATTGGTCCGCAGCCCTGTACAACAACTCTTGAATTAAATCTTAAAATGCCTGTTGTCTTTGCTCTTTCAACAGCGTGAATAAGCACTGCACAAGGCTCAATAAGAATTCTTGAATCAAGGTCAAGGTCGCTTACATTGAATATTGTAGAGCCGCCCTTAACTACAAGATAATCTGCAAACCATCCCTGAAGATGGTTGCTTTCGTCGTCGGGAAGAAGTCCGTAAACATCTGCACCGCCAACGTTCTGCTTGTTTAAGTCAAACATGGTGATGTCGGGGTTGTCCTTGAATATCATACATGTAACAACCTTGTCACCGATGTTAAGAGGCTTGCCTGCACTGTCCTTCTTTACGTTCTTACCCATAGCAACTATTTCGCCTGTGCCCTCATGTCCGAGAGCTACAGGGATAAGTCCGAAGGGGTCACGCTTGAATTCATGTGCGTCGGTTCCGCATACGCCGCAGCCTTCAACCTTGACGAGAATGTCGTCGTCGCCAAGAGCAGGCACGGGATACTCAACCACGTCAAAATGCTCAAGCTTTGTAAGCATTGCTACCTTTGCCTTTGAAGGAACTGCGCCCGCTTTTTTGGGAGCAGCGGAAGGTGCAGGAGCTGATGTGCCTGCATTTCCGTCTTTAAGGCTTGTAAGCACCTGTCTTACAATGGCTTCTATATCATTTGCCTTAACGTCCATGTGTTTTCTCCTTGTTTTATTCAGTTTGTCATGCTTTCAAAGACTTTTCTTGCATATTCGCCAAGCTTTGTGTCCTGCTCAGCCGTTCCGCCGCTGACACCGAAGCCGCCGATTATACAGCCGTCCTTGTTTATGAGAGGCTCGCCGCCTCCGAATATTACGATTTTTCCGCCGTTTGTAAACTGTATTCCGTAAAGTGAGCCGCCGGGTGCCGCAAGTGACGCTAAGTCCTTGGTGGGCATCTTGAGGGCAACTACGGTATACGCTTTGTTCACGGCTATGTCGTAGCTTGCCAAGAACGCATCGTCCATACATTCAACGGCTATCGGGTTTCCGCCTGCATCGCTGACAGCACATACAGCCTTGACTCCCATTTCCTTAGCCTTTGTCTGGACTGCTCTTATTACTTTTCTGGCACAGATAAGAGTCATCTTGATCATTCCGTTGGAATTACCTGCGGCTGTACTTACCGCACCGCCGTTTTCGGCGTTGGCTGAAAGGACTTCCTTGACAACGCCGTCTATTATTTTGTTCAAATCGTAGCTCACGCTGTCACGTCCTTTCTGAGATTAGTTTGTGCGATACCCAAAGTTGGGCATTCCTCTCTTATTTGCCGAGCTGTGCGAGAACGTTCTTTGTAATCTGAGCGATGATGTCTTCTTCAGCGGAAGAGCCGTGGCAGTTGCCTGAGCAGCTACCGCCGCAGGAGTGACAGCTGGGCTTGCCTTCCTTATTGTTGGGGCAAAGGTCAGCGGGATGCTTACCCTTCATACCGAACTGGCGTCTGATTTCGTAAAGTCTCTGAACCTGAGCCTCGGAAAGGTGCTTGGGACCGCCGAGCATCTTAGCCTGGTAGAGAAGCTGTGCATAGAATTCAACGGATTCCATCTTATGATAAGCATTGAGAAGTGAATCGGAGAATGCAAGTGCACCGTGGTTTTCAAGAAGTACAGCATCGAAGTACTGGAGGTACTTGGAAACTGCATCGGGAATTTCTTCTGTGGAAGGTGTGCCATATTCAGCGATCGGAACACAGCCGAGAGCGATTACTGCCTCAGGCATAATCGGTTCTGTAAGAGGAATACCTGCAATAGCAAAGCTTGTTGCATATACGGGATGAGCGTGTACAACAGACTTAACGTCGGGTCTTTCCTTATAAACTCTCATGTGCATCTTGATTTCGGAAGAAGGTCTGAAGCCTTCGTATGCCTGAAGAACCTTACCTTCAGCATCAACCTTACATATGTATTCGGGTGTCATGAAGCCCTTACTTACACCTGTAGGTGTGCAAAGGAATTCATTGTCGTTAAGCTTTACGGAAATGTTACCGTCGTTGGAAGCAACCATTCCTCTGTCGTAAATACGCTTACCGATTTCGCAAATCTGTTTTTTGATTTCGTACTCTGTAGCCATTTTTAGTCCTCCTGAGTCTTTATTTAATTTTTTAATTTTTTATTTTTTCATATATTAAAGCAGTTTCCCACTTTTCTACGTTAAAATTATAACACTTAATACCACACTTGTCAACGGTTTTAGCCAAAAAAATGTTGTTTTTTGCAGAAATTTTGTTGTTTTGTGTTGTTTTTGAGGTGGGATTGGTGTTGCGTTCACATTTTATTAATCTTTGGGTTCTTTATCAAAGCTGAGATAGTCAAGAATTTCCTCGATACCGTCGTTGTTGTAAGAGCTGGTAAAGAATATGCGTTTGCATCCGCACAGCCTTAACCATCCTTCGGCACGCTTCGGAACCGCGTCGTCGTGGTCGCACTTTGTCACAATGCCGATAACGGGACGGGTGCACATTCCAACCACATTCGGCGGAAACAGACAGAAGGGTTCAGTTGCGGAAATGAGAATTCCGATTACGTCCGCTTCACAGGAATAAACCGCAAGAGCACCGCCAAGCTGCTTTGCCTCAATGTATTCACCGGGGGTGTCAATTATGCTTTCACTGTAGTCGATGTATTGAGTTTTGTGATAGTGTATTTCCTCGTGGCGCAAAGCCTGAATAAGCGTGCTTTTTCCGCTTTCGCTTCTGCCCATGAGTATAAGCTTTCTCATTACGTTCTGGTTACGGGACAAACCTTGAAGCCGAGGACGTTCTCTGCGTATTCGTTCACCGCATTAAGGGATGCTTCAACCTCTGAAACAGTTCCCGTTACAATAAGCGTTCCCGAAAATCTGTCAACAAAGCCCAAAGTTGCACCCGATTTCTTTATGGCAAGGTCTGCACCGATAATCGCATATTCCGCAGGTGACATGGTTACAAGTCCTATGGCACACTTATTCTGCGAATAGTCAACCGACGGGTCAAGCCCCAGCTTTCTGTACAGTATCTCGTCGGGATTTGCTATGATGTGTGACAGTGTTATCTGTTTACCGGGAACAAGCTCCTGTATTATTCTTTGTTTGTTTTCGTATGTGTCGTTCATTTTATCACTTCTTTATAGTTAGTTTATGTATCGCAGGTACGGTCGCTTTCTTGAAAGAAAGCTCCGCAAAGAACTTTATTTTACCTGTCGGCGTTCCCGAAAATGTTTCGGAGAAAAAAAGAATACGTAGTTTTGACCGCCGGCATTTATAACGGGTAACTTTGGTAGTCTTTGCGCCGTTGCTTGGTGCAAAGACGACGATTCGGGCACTAAAGATTACACCTTAACCGTAGCTTCCTGCGTAAATCTTTTCTTCTTGGTTACTTCTTCGTTTTCGGAAAAGAAGAAGTAACTCAGCCACCGATTACCACTTCAAGTCCTGTAACCTCTGCCGCTTTTTTTAGTTTTTCCATATGTTCCTTTGAGGGAGGCTCAATGTTTCCCATTGTATATTCCCTGCCGAGACCGATGTATTTGTCATATCCCAGGCGATGATACGGAAGAAGGTGAATTTCATGCACCCCTCTCAGGCTCTTGGCAAATTTTGCAATGGAATAGATTTCATCCTCTGTATCGTTAAACGTTGGAATTACGGGAACACGGATTGTAAGGCTTTTTGCAATCTGCGACAGCTTTATTGCGTTATCAAGGATGAGCTCATTGGGAACTGTTGTAAATTCCTCATGCTTTTTGCTGTCCGTATGCTTTATATCCATGAGGATATAGTCAAGATTTTCGCTAAATTCCTTTACCGTTTCAAAGGGAAGATTTGCCGTTGTTTCAATTGCGGTATTTATACCGTGAGCATGTGCACCTTTAAGCAGTGCAAGCGCAAAATCCTTTTGGCACATTGCTTCACCGCCCGACAGTGTAAGACCGCCGCCACTTCTGCGGTAGTACGGCATATCCTTTACAACATCATCAATAACCTCTCTGACGGTTACATCATATCCGATTGTTTTGATTTTGCCGTTCTGCATCATTTGCTGAATGTCATATTCCTGAGATTCGGGATTACAGCACCAACGGCATCTTAAAATACATCCTTTAAGGAACACTATTGTGCGAATACCGGGGCCGTCATGGGTGGAGAACTTCTGGATATCGAAAATTCTGCCTTTGGTATTCATTATTTTTTCAAGGCTGTCCATAAATTCTCCTTTCCCCATATTTTTCGTTTCGCCTTTAGAAGCGAACCTGCTCTGTTCTGTTGATAATGTCGTCCTGAAGTGACTTGGAAAGCGTTGTAAACAGTGCGCTGTAGCCTGCAACTCTTACAACAAGGCTTCTGTACTTTTCGGGATGCTTTTGTGCATCTCTCAGAGTTTCACGGCTTACAACGTTAAACTGCATATGGCTTCCCTTTTGGTCAAAGTAGCCTCTTATGAGAGCAACAAAGCTTTCAAGACCTGCCTGACCCTCAAGTGCCGAAGGATGGAACTTCATATTAAAGAGAGTACCGTTGGAAGCAATACCGTGGTCAAGTCTGGAAACCGAGTTTGCAGAAGCTGTGGGGCCGTGGGTATCATATCCTGCGGAAGGTGAAACACCGTCTGCAACAGGCTTCTTTGCACATCTTCCGTCGGGAGTTGCACCCGTCTGTGCACCTAAAGGCACGTTTGCCGAAACAGGATAAAGACCCGCCTGATAAATACCGCCTCTGGGATTTTTGAAGGTTTCAAGAGGCTTTGTATAATAGTACGCCGCCTGTCTTGCAAGCACGTCAACCTCTCTCACGTCGTTTCCGAATTTGTCAAGAGCAAGAATGTCCTCTCGTATCTGATTGTATTCTTTATTCACCACAAGACCTTCAGCCTTTATCTTATTAAGGATATCCGCTTTCATGTCTTCGGTTACATTCTGACCTGCACTTCTGAGAGCCTCAACCGTTTTTTCCATTGCAACACGTGCACTGCTTTCGTCAAAGCTTGCAATACCGAAGTTGTTGTCAAGTGCATCCTTTATCTGACGCAGAGTATACTTTTTCTGCTCAAAAACAAGCTTTTTAAGGGTATACAACGAGTCTGCCACGTTTGCTATACCAAAGCCCTGAGGTCCTGTGAAGTTATAAACTGCACCGCCCTGCTCGGGTGTTTTTCCTCTTGCAATACAGTCGTCCACCATGCTTGAAAGATACGGAAGAGGACACCGCTCTGCATGAGCAAGGTCAATGGCATTATCTGCATTTACAAGCAGTGAAATCATATAGTTCATCTGCTTCTGATAAGCATTTGTAAAGTCTTCAAAGGTCTTGAAGGTATCAATATCACCCGTTGCAGGGCCAATCTGCACACCTTCATCCACGCCGTTTGAGAAAACAAGCTCTAAGGGTCTGCACATATTAAAGAACGCCGCATCATGCCAACCCCAGGTCTTACCCGGCTTCTGAGGCTCAACACAGCCTATAATATTATAATCTCTCGCATCCTCAAGAGTAACACCTCTTGACATAAGAGAAGGAATGATAACCTCATCGTTATAGTAAGCAGGAAGTCCCACGCCCGTTCTTGTTACGGTTGCCGCCTTGATGAGAAAATCATGGGGCGAGCCGTTCCATACACGAACCGAAAGGCTGGGTGCAGGCAGCATTACATGCAAGGTTGCTTCAAGGCACATATATGAAAGCTCGTTTGTTGCATCAAGACCGTATTCATCCTGACCGCCGCAGATAAGGTTCTGGAACAGACTGTAGCCTGCAAAGCCTTCGGCACTGGCTGCATCTCGGCACTTATTAAGGTCATTGAGCTTAATCCAGATACAGTCAAGCAGCTCCTGAGCTTCTTCCTTTGTAATACTGCCGTTTTCAATATCCTTCTTATAGTAAGGATACATATATTTATCAAAACGTCCGGGGCTTATTGAATGTCCGCTGGACTCTGTCTGCAAAAGCATCTGTATGAACCAGAAGGACTGGCATGCCTCATAGAAATTCTCAGCACCGTTTTCGGGAACTTTTGAGCAGTTACGTGCAATTATCGCAAGCTCCTTCTTACGTTCGGGATTGGTTTCCTTTTCAAGCATTTCAATAGCAAGCTTTGCATAACGTCTTGCATAGTAAATAACCGCTTCAAGGCTCATTTCAACAGCATCAAGGAATGCTTTTCTCGTGTTATAATCCTCGTCGCCGAAATTAATCTTTGCCTTTTCCTCACGCACACGCTTGAGAATACCCTTATAGCCGATTTTCAGCACCTCGTCATACTTGACGGTTACGTGTCCTACGCCGTTATAGTAATAGTTACCGGGTGTGAAAATATTATGGTCCATTGCAAGAAGTGTTTCGGGTGCCATATAGGAATGTGCAAGCTCACTTGTGGTCTTACCCTTCCAGTACTTATACACCTCATGGAGTGTTCTCTTGGTTTCCTCGGATATGTAGAATGGGTCTGCAGAACGTGTTTCCACGGTATCAAACTCCGCTTCAAGCCATTCAAAGGAAAATTCGGGGAACACCTGACAGCTTCTCGGCTTCTTTGTTGCCGAGCCTACAACAAGCTCATCGTCACGGATTGTTATGGGAATATATTCAAGTATATTCTTAAATGCCTTTGCTCGTCTTGTAATAATCGGCTCAGACTCGGTCGACATATAAGACTGTGTAAGAAGAACCGCTCTGTCCGCTTCAATCTGAGGCATTTCACGGAAAAGATTCTCCTTTAGTCTTTCTATTCTGTCGGATTTTTTAATTGGCTGTGCGTAATCTATCATTTTAATTCCTCCCAATCGGTGGACTTACTTCTTCGCAGTTTTGACAACTACACTGATACAGAATTATTATATAACAGGTGATGTTGTTTGTCAATAGGATTTATGGATTATTTTTCTTTTTTTGTGTTGTTTTGTGTTGTTTTTGACAAATTGATATAAAAATATAAAAAAAGAACTGCCTCTTTCGAAGCAGCTCCGTAAGTTTAGTATTAATAAAGCTCAACGGTTTTACCCGCAGGAATTTTTATTTCCTTATCCTGATGTGACATGTCAACCATCCACACATCGGTTGATGTGGGATTGTATGCTCTCTTGCAGTCCATTGAGAAAATAAGGCTTCTGAATGCCGTTACATAGTCGTAAATTTCTATGTTTGTTGCATACCATACCTCATCCTCGTGTCCCGACAGCTTTGAGAGAAATTCATCGGCGTAGTCCCAGTTGTTTCTTTCAACGTTGTTGTCAAATTCATATGTATGTCCCCAGATGTAGAAAAGTCGGGGTCTGCCGTATTTGTCAACAGGCTCAAGGAATTTGTCAATGAGATTGAACATTTCGGGAGAAGAGTGGTGACAGGTAGGGTCAAGTCTTAACCAGTTCTTTGGGATATCAAAGTTATTTGTTGCACGTGTTGTTCTTGCATAAGCAATTCCTGCATTGCCGAGGATTTCAACCGCCTTATCGCTTGTGTCGCCGTAGGCATAAGCGTGACCTCTTATTATTTCACCCGTAATTCTTTCAAGCTCGCATCTGTCACGGACAATTTCGTAGGAAACTGCTTCGGGAGGAAGCTCGGAAAAGAAAGGATGCTGATAGCCGTGGGTTGCAATTTCGTGTCCCTTGTAAACCTCAACAAGCTCACCTTCGGAAAATCTTCCGCTTGCAGAATCTTTGCCAAGAGAGCCTGAGTTGATATTGAAGGTGCCCTTTAAGCCGTACTTGTTAAGCAGCTCCATAAATCTGCCGTCCTGTCTTACGCCGTCGTCATAGCTGAAAGTAAGTGCTCTTGACTTGTTGTCGGGGAATCTCAAGAAAAACCTCATAATAACCTCCTTACGCCGTCACAGCATTTGCCTGCTCAAGCATTTTTACATTGTTCTTGAATTTTTTGAAGTAATAAACCGCCATAATACCCTGTGCTACAAAGCTGAGTGCCCAGCTTATGGGATACGACCAGAACAGCACGGTCAGCGTGTTGTATTTAGCAAACACCGTTGCGATCCACAAAAGTCTGACTCCGCATATGCCTGCAATGGAGAATACCATGGCAGGAACGGGTTTGAACATACCTCTGAGAAGTGAGGCTGTCACGTTCATAAGTCCGCCTAAGAACTGGGTTGCAGCCATAATATTCATTCTTTCAAGTCCGAATTTTACCTCCACAGGGTCTACCACATTGTAAAGTGCCAACAGGTTTTTACCGAAGATAATTACAAGCACGCCGATAATGCCGGATGCCACAAGTATCATTGCCGAAGAATAAAATGCCGCTTTTTTAATACGGTCGGGTTTATTTGCACCGTAGTTCTGACTGGTGTGGTTGAGAAGTGCATTTGTAACGCCGTCTGACGAGAAAAACAGGTAGTATTCAATGTTCTGTGCAGCAGCTGCACCTGCAACGGCGGCAGCTCCAAGGGAATTTACGCTTGACTGAATAAATACATTTGCAAAGGAAAACAGCGAGCTTTGTATACCCGAAGGAATTCCGAGCTTTGCAACATCCTTGATAGCATCCTTGTATATGCGAAGCTTTTTGGGGTACAGTCTGAGAACTCCGTCGTATCTGAGAAAGCAAATAATACATCTCACCGCACAGTAGCCCTGTGCAATTGTTGTAGCAAGAGCAACGCCTGCGACGTTCATTTTGAATACGATTACAAATATCAGGTTAAGAATTACGTTGATAACGCCCGATTGAATTATGTAAACAAAGGTGCGTTTTGCATCGCCCACTGCTCTCAGGATTGATGAGCAGAAGTTGAACAGCATTATAAAGGGCATACCGAGAAAATAAACTCTCATGTATGTAACAGCACCCTCAAGAACATTGTTTTCCGTGGGTGTGTCAAGCAGTGTCAGCAAGGGACGTGCCGCAAACCATGCAACAACTGCAAGAAAAATTCCACCGAGAAAGCTAAGACAAACCGCCGTATGAACGCACTTGCTTGCTTCCTCAGTATTTTTTGCACCGTAATGGCGCGCCATGACAATTCCGCTTCCTGCCGATAAACCTATAAAAAAGTTTATCATAAGGTTAATAAGGCTTGAGCATGCACCCACCGAGCCGATACTGCCCTTCTCGCCGAACTGTCCCACAACAAGCAGGTCCGCAGTATTGAAAAGCTGCTGAACAATACTTGTTGCCATAACAGACAACGCCAAAATCAGCAAGTTTTTAAATATCGGCCCTTGGGTCATGTCTATTTCATTGTTTTTGCGAGCCATGAACAAATAACCTCCCGTGTTATTTCAAAAGCTTTATGATTTCCTTTGCCGCATCCTCCACGGTAAAGCATCCGTCATTTACATCATATCCCTCTTTTTTAAGACGGGAGAGAATTTCCGTCACCTCAGGTACAGACAGTCCGTTTTCAATAAGAGTATCTCTTTGACTGAAAACCTCGTGTGGTGTACCTTCAAGAAGTATTTTCCCCTTTGACATGGTGATTATATTGTCGGAATACATTCCGATATCCTCCATGCTGTGGGAAATAATAACCATGGTGTTATCTCTTTTGCGTTGAAAATCACAAAGACCGCCGAGAATTTCGCTCTTACCTTTAGGGTCAAGACCTGCCGCCGGTTCATCAAGCACCAGTATTTCAGGGTCCATTGCAATAATGCCTGCAATGGCGACTCTTCTTTTCTGACCGCCTGACAGCTCAAAGGGACTTTTTTTGAGAATTTCATCACTCAGACCCGTAAAATGTGCCGCATATTGGATTCTTTCCGCTATGTCTTCATCACTGAGTCCCATGTTTTTGGGACCGTAGGCAATATCTTTTTCCACCGTTTCCTCGAAAAGCTGGTATTCGGGATACTGAAATACAAGACCAACCTTAAAGCGGATGTCGCGAAGATTTACGCCTTTTTCATGTATATCCCTTCCGTGAAAGAGAACCTTTCCGCTTGTTGGCTTCATAAGTCCGTTCATCATAAGACAAAGGGTTGATTTGCCGGAGCCTGTGTGTCCGATGATTCCCGTAACCTTTCCCTCGGGAATTCTGAAGGAAACATTGTCCACCGCCGTTTTTTCAAAAGGGGTTTTTATGCCGTATACATATGATACGTTTTGGAATTCAAGCACTTATTCTCCCCCTTAAATGTTTTTATTAGGCTTTATGCCTTTTCCGTCCAACAGCTTTTTAATTGCTTCAACAGCCTCGTCAGGATTGATGACGCACTTTTCGTTTTCCTGTCCTGCTTGCTTTGAAACAAGCTGCCACACCGAGGTGCTCTGAGGTGCTTCAAGAGAACATTCTTCAAGAAGCTCGCTTTTGCTGAACACTTCGCAGGGCGTGCCTTCACACACCTTTCTGCCGCCGTGTACCACAATAACCTTGTCCGCCATTGCCGCCTCGTTCATATAGTGAGTTATAAGCACCACCGTAACGCCGTTTTTCTTCAGCTTCATTATGACATCAAGAATATCCTGACGTCCCTTCGGGTCAAGCATTGCCGTGGATTCATCGAAAATGATACATTCGGGATTCATTGCAAGTATACCTGCAATGGCAACTCTTTGCTTCTGACCGCCGCTGAGCTTGTGGGTATCGTGTCCCGAAAACTCACGAAGTCCCACTGCTTCAAGACATTCGTCAACACGCTTTCTGATTTCCTTTGGCTCAACCCCGAGATTTTCAGGAGCAAACGCCACATCGTCCTCAACAATTGATGCCACAAGCTGGTTGTCGGGATTCTGGAAAACCATGCCCACGGTTTTCCTTATGTCAAGATTGTGCTCCTCCTTTGAGCAGTCAAAGCAAGAGCCGTCTTTGCGGCACACCTTTACAGTTCCCTTTGTGGGTTCAAGAACACCGCTGAGAAGCTTTGCAAGGGTGGATTTACCCGAACCGTTGTGTCCGATAATTGCGGTAAAAGTGCCTCGTTCAATTTCAACGGAAATGCCGTTTACCGCCGCAATCACCTTTCCCGACAAGGGATCCGGCTCATCGGAGTAGTAAAATATTAAGTTTTCTGCCTTTATAATGCTGTCCATTTATTCCTCCGAGGATGTGCAGGTGACAAATTCACCGCCGTTTTCGATTTTTTCAAGCTTTATTTCAACAATGTCATTAGGTTTATATCCATTGTTTTTCACTCTGACTTCAATATAGTTTTCTGTATATCCGTGAAAATATCCGTTCTTTTCGGTTTCGCACAGCACACTCATTTTTGTGCCGATATAACTGTCAAGTATTTTACGTCTGACACCGTACATTACTTCTTCAAGCGCCTTGACTCTTTCCTGCTTAACCTGCTCCGAGAGTTTACACGTCATTTCGCTTGCTGCTGTACCTTTTCTGTCGGAATACGGGAAAATATGCACGTAGAGAAAACCGCATTTTTTCACAAATTCCAGCGTTTCATTAAATTCTTCCTCTGTTTCACCCGGAAAGCCGACGATTATATCGGTTGTTATCTGGCAAAGAGGAAAATATTTGCGAAGAAGCTCCAACTTTTCGTAAAACATCCTTGTGTTGTACTTACGCTTCATTCTTGCAAGAACGCCGTCGCTTCCGCTTTGAAGGGACAGGTGAAAATGAGGCATAAACGAGGGAATTTCGCTGAGTCCCTTTACAAAATCCTCCTTAAGCACCGTAGGCTCAAGAGAACCGAGGCGTATTCTTGCAACGCCTTCAACAAGGGACACCTCTTTTACAAGGCTGTACAAGTCTGTTCCAACATCCTTGCCGTATGCCGCAGTTTCAATGCCTGTAAGCACAATCTCACGACAGCCGCCCTTGTTTATAATGTCGGCACATTCCTCTGTAACTTCTTGTATCGGCTTTGAACGCACCCTTCCTCTTGCCTTGGGAATAATGCAGTAGGAGCAGTGGTTTTCACAGCCGTCAACCACCTTGAGAAAGGCTCTTGTATTGTCGCTTCCCGTAACTGCCATTTGCTCGATTTTGTCATAGGAATATATATCTGGAACAAGGGCTTTGTTAATTTTCCCTTCGCCGCCGATTTTTCCAAGCTCGCTCAAAACCCTGTCAACACAGCTCATTTTTTCGCCGTTACCGAGAACTACCGTTACGCCATCGATTTTTGCAGCCGCCTCGGCATCCACCTGGGACATACAGCCCATGACCGCAACAACAGCCTTGCCTTTCCCGTTTTTCACGGCTCGGCGTATCATCTGCCTTGATTTTCTGTCGCTTTCGCCCGTTACTGTGCAGGTATTGATGACGTAAACGTCACACTCATCGGTAAAGCGGCATATTTCAAAGCCGCACTTTTCAAAGCTTTCCTCAACGGCTCTTGTTTCATACTGGTTTACTCTACACCCCAAGGTGCAGAAAGCAACTGTTTTTTTCTTTGTCATTACGTAAATATAAGGGGCAGCTTTTCAAGATAAATAATATCATCTCTGTCAGCCGCATCCCCCTCTGCAAGCACAGCCGCACGGCATGCAACAATTCCGCCTGCCTTGAGAACAAGCTCTTCAACGGCTCTTATGGAGTCGCCAAGGCTGATTACATCGTCAATAATTGCAATTCTCTTACCTTTTATCATCGCTGCATCCGCAGAGTCAAGGAAAAGAGTCTGTGAGCCTTTTGTGGTAATGGAGTTAACCGTCACGGAAAGAGGCTCTGTCATATAAGCCTTGTGAGCCTTACGTGCAATAAAGTGCTTTTTGCTCTTAGAAAGGCGTGCCATTTCATTTACAAGTCCGATTGACTTTGCTTCGGGTGCAATCATGTAGTCAAATTCGGGAAGCTTATCGAGAAGTGCCTTTGCACAAGCCTCCGTAAGCTCGTAGTCACCCAGAAGCACAAAGCCTGCTATTGAAATTTTATCATTGAGAGGGCATATGGGCAAATCTCTTTCAAGACCTGCTACTTTTAACTTATAATATTCCATGTTATTTACCTCGTTATTCAAATAATGATTAAGCCATTGTTTCGGGAAGCTTTTTACCGCCGAGAATGTGGAAATGCAGGTGCATTACCGACTGACAGCCGTCCTCACCGCAGTTTGTAATTACTCTGTAGCCCTTTTCAAGACCGCACTGTTTTGCTATTTTGGGTACTGCTTCAAAAATCTTGGCAACATAAAGACTGTTGTCCTCTGCTATTTCATCGGCATTTGCCATATGCTTTTTGGGAACAACCAGCACGTGAACGGGAGCCATGGGA
This sequence comes from Eubacteriales bacterium, assembly GCA_045577475.1. Lineage (GTDB taxonomy): Bacteria > Bacillota > Clostridia > Oscillospirales > CAG-382 > UMGS1387. The sequence goes on from JAZNIM010000173.1 coordinate 18,300, forward strand.
TTTATGT